>DASXBW010000065.1:0-2730 GCA_036491495.1 Casimicrobiaceae bacterium | reverse complement strand
TACGACTGGACCGGCCTCTGTATCGCGCCGCAGTTTGTGGCGGAGGAGCTTCTCAACGCCGAAGGCTTCACCGATGTCCAATACGTAAGGGCCGAGCCAACCGGCCAGCTGCCGAATCCCCTGCTAGCCTCCGGAGCGGTTGACATCAACAGCCAGTTCTCTGCGCCGTCGATTCTTCGCATAGAAGCGAATGATCCGGTCGTTTTCCTGGGAGGCATGCACGTCGGCTGCTTCGAGCTATTCGGGACCGGACAAATTCGCGCCGTTCGCGACCTCAAGGGAAAGCGTGTTGCGATACCAGCATTCGGCTCTCCGCACCACGTCTTCCTCGCCAGCATGGCGGCTTATGTCGGGCTCGACCCAGAGCCGCGACATCAATTTCGTGACGTACCCGGCGAACCAGTCCATGCAACTGCTCGCCGACAGCAAGATCGACGCCTTGTTGAGTTTTCCACCGATCCCGCAGGAGCTGCGGGCGAAGAAGATCGGCCACGTGATCGTCAACAGCTCCGTCGACCGGCCTTGGTCGCAATACTTCTGCTGCATGATCTCAGCGAATCGCGAGTTCGTCCACAACCATCCCGTGGCGACCAAGCGAGCGATGCGGGCGTTGTTGAAAGCGGTGGACGTGTGTGTCACGGCGCCAGAGCGCGCCGCTCGAATCGTGGCGGACCGAGGCTACCCATATGACTATTCGCTCCAGGCGATCCGAGAAATTCCGTACGCGAAATGGCGCAACTACGACCCTGAGGACGCCATACGCTTCTATGCGCTTCGACTGCGCGATGCCGGCATGATCAAGTCCAGTCCGAACAAGATCCTCGCCGATGGCGCGGATTGGCGCTTCTGGAACGAGCTCAAGCGCGAGCTGAAAGCATGATTCCGAGACGCGCATTTCTCGGCGGCGCTGTGACTCTGGGCGGCCTGGGGCTTCTTTCCGTGCGGCCGCATTCCGCCGCTGCCGAGCCGCCGCCCGAAACCACCAGGATACGACTCGCGCGCATCCCCAGCATCTGCCGAGCGCCGCAATATATGACTGAGGAGCTGTTGCGCAGCGAGGGGTTCAGCGATGTCAAGTACATCGCATGGCAAAGGACATCCGAAGCGACCGACGCCGTGGCCACTGGCGCCGTCGACATCACCATGCAGTATGTCGGTCCGTCCATCCTGCAACTCGATGCGAGCAAGCCCATTGTCGTGCTGGCTGGAATTCAACCCGGCTGCTTCGAGCTGTTTGGCACCGAGCGAATACGTTCCATCAAGGACCTGAAGGGGAAGACGGTTGCCATCGAGGAGCTCGCTGGGTCTGAGTACACGTTCATCTCGAGTATGATGACGTATGTCGGGCTCGATCCGCGCAAAGACGTCAGGTGGTCAACGGTTCCAGCCTCGGACGCCAAGCAGCTGCTTGCAGAGGGGAAAATTGACGCCTTTCTAGCGTTGCCTCCCGACCCGCAAGAGCTCCGCGCGAGGCGCATCGGCCACGCCGTGGTCAACAGCGTGATGGATCGTCCGTGGTCCGAGTACTTCTGTTGCATGGTGGTGGGCCACCGAGAGTTCGTCCGCAGCAATCCGGTGGCGACGAAGCGCGCGTTGCGCGCCATTCTCAAAGCCGCCGACGCTTGCGCCGCCGATCCCGCGCGCGCGGCGCGCTTCCTCGTCGAAAACGGCTATGCCGAGCACTACGACTACGCGCTCCAGGCGCTGCGAGAGATACCCTATAACAAATGGCGCCTGTACGACCATGAAGACACCGTTCGCTTTTACTCTCTGCGCTTGCGCGAGGGCGGCATCATCAAGTCGAGCCCTCAGAAGATCATCGCGCAGGGTACTGACTGGCAGTTCCTGAACGAGCTCAAACGGGAGCTGAAGAGCTGAGCATGCGGGCAGTGTTCGCATTCGCCTTTGTAGTGCTGGCATCATTGATGCTGGCACGGCCCCATGGCGCCGATCCCGCCGCGCAAGAACAGGTGCTGCCGAAGATCGCGCCGGCGCCGGACTTCGCGCTGACGTCCCAGGACGGCGCACCGGTGAAGCTTTCCGACTACCGCGGCAGGGTGGTGGCGGTGACCTTCATCTTCACCTTGTGCGCGGACACCTGCCCGGTGCTCACGCCGATGATGTCCTTCGTGCAGGATCAGCTCGGCGAGGATTTCGGCGAGAAGATCGCCTTCGTCTCCATCACGGTTGATCCCGAGCGCGATACCCCGGAGGTGCTCAAAGAGTACGCGCAGGCGTTCGGCGCCAATCTTGCCGGCTGGAGCTTCCTCACGGGAGCGCCCGCCGCCATCCGCGAGGTGACGCGCCGCTATGGCGTGTTCGCGGCCAAGAATGCGAACGGCGGCGTAGATCACACCTTTCTTACCTCGATCATCGACCAGCGCGGCGTCCTGCGCGTGCAATACCTCGGCGTGCGCTTCGATCCGGAGGAATTCCGCCGCGATCTCATAAGCCTCCTGCAAGAGCAATGATTCGACTGCTCAACCCGCTCGTCGCTTTCGTCGCGCGAGCGCCGGCCCGCGTACAAACAAAATTGCTGGCGGCCTTTCTGATGATCGTGGCGCTGCTGATCATCACCGGCGCCGGCGGGCTGCGCGAGCTGAGCGGCGTCAACGAGCGCACCGAAGAGCTGATCAAGCTGCAGCGCAAGATCGAGGCCTATCGCCAGGTCCAGCACGACACCACGAGCCAGCTCTACAGCGTGTCGTCGGCGCTGGTTTCCTCCGACGA
>DASXBW010000064.1:0-17079 GCA_036491495.1 Casimicrobiaceae bacterium | reverse complement strand
CTGATGTCAAATCGAAAGGTATGCTCGTCGAGGGTGCGCGCGGAGAAGCTCAAGGCGCCGTAGAGAGTGGGCATCTCTTGTACCTGAACGCCTGGGCCGGTCGTCCACTCCCGAGCTAGGCCTGCCGCTACCACGAGCCTTCGATCTGCCGCCCGCTCGTAGGCGAACAGGCTGCGGACCGCGAGCACGTACTCTGCAGCCACCCAGGTGTGCGGCAGGTCTCCCACGTGCGCCGGCGCTCGACGATCCCGCCACGCGATCTCCGGCCACTGATTCCACTCGGGCGGCCGCCGGTCCGACAGGAAAAACCGCAGCAGCTCGAGTGCCGCTTCGCGCCGCCCGAGCCGCACGAGAGCACCAATGATGCGAATCTCGTACGGAGAATAGTTCGCCCATTCGAGGGCTCCCGTGCGCTTTCGGCGCCAGTCGGAAAGGTATTTGTCGAAGGTGTGTTCCACCGCCTTGCGGTCGAGGCCTTCGGCAACGTCGAGAAAGCCAATCGCATTCGCTGTGGCGGTCGGGTCGAAGTCTGCCCATTCGACGCTGCCCGGGATGAAATCGAGATTGTGCGCAGCGCGCGTACGCTCGATCGACCCGAACAATGCGAAGGCGAAACGCTCCGCCACGCCAGCCCAGCGCGCGGCGGCATCGCGGTCCCCGGTCATGCGGGCAAGATCCACCGCATCGCGCAGACCGCGGAGCGCCCAGAAGTCGTCCCAATAGGAATGCACCGGCTGTGCGAGATAACCTTCGTGGCTGACGGACACAGGCAACAGCCCGTCCTCCTCGAGCAATCCCTCGATGCAGGCGACGGCTTTGACGACGAAAGGCCAGGACTCCTCGAGGAACCGAGCATCCGCCGTGAACCGGTAGCAGTCGGCGATGGCGGCAATCAATTGCCCGTGACTGTCGTGCTCAACTAGCCAATCGGCTCCGTTGTGATCGACGCAACACGGGACGAAACCGTCCGCGCGCTGGTATGGCGCATACCAACGGATGAACTCCAGAACCTCCTCTCTGCGCGCCATCCGCAACAGCGCTGCGCTCATGATGCTGCCGTCGCGAATCCAGGAGCGTGTGTAGCGGCGGGGCCCGGGTTGCAGCGCCGGGCCGGAGCGGGTCACGAGTATGTGCGCGGTCGCCGTGAGCGCGGCGCGGATAGCGTCCCTCGCCCACCCGGAGCCGGACCATTGCGCTGCGGGAAGCTCCTTCGCCCAATCGAACGCCGGCTCCCCGATCGCGATCGAGGAATGCGCAGGCGGACATTCCACGATGCGCTCCGCCGTTGCGCTAGGTTCGAGCGCCAGATCGAAGGCGAGCGCGCCAGAAGCAAGGCCGAGTGCATCGTGAACGCGTGTGTCCGTGGGCTCGTGGCCGCCTGTGGCAAGAAGCAGAGCGACGAAACCCTCGTCGAACCTCGTCGCCGCGAAGCCCGAAGGCGCGCTCGCCGGCACAATCGCGGCCGACTCGTTCACACGCAACGCGCCACCTTCCCAAGCCAGGTGGTGGATGAGGCTCACGCCGCCAATCTTGCCGACGCTCTGCCAGGGTGGGGTCACCTGAAACGGGCGAACGAGCAGCAGCAGGCGGGTCGATAAGGATCGGTCGGAGCGATTCTCGAGTCGATAGCGCAGACGAACGAGCCCGCCCTCCGTTGCCTCGCCCTGGACGCACAGGTACCACTCTGCGGTTTCCCAGATCGCAGACGGCACGGGTAGCACGCCCGCGAGCAGTTCCTGCCGCAGAACGACGTCTGCCCAGGTAAAGAGCCGGCCCTCGATCGTCACCATCGGCTCGATCGAGAAGGACCCCGGCGTCGTCTCTACCGCGCCTTCCTCGTTGATGAGAGCACAGTGCGTGCCGTTTGCGGTCCCGATCGGCGCCCACAGGGTTTGCTCGCGATGCAACCAGCGCGGGTACCAGCCCCGCGACTCGTGCCGAGCGATGTTGTACCAGAAGGCCTCGATGGAACGGCTAAACTCGAACGACTGGGGGTGCAAGGCGGCGCCCGCTGACGATGCGTTGAGCTCCAGCCGAAGAAGACGCGTCTTCAGGTCCGGCAGGTAGAGGTAGCTGCGCGCGCCGCCCGCTCGGGGCGTCGTGTATAGCGTCCGCCAACGCCGACCACGCGACGATGCTCGCACCCGGAAGCCGCTCGCCGGTGCGCCGTCCCGCCAATCGATGATGAGCCCGCCCAGCCTGCGCGCCTCGGTGAAGTCCACGGCGATCCAGGGCCTCGCATCATCGGGGCTGGGGATCCAGCCGGACCCGGCGAGCGCCTGATCGGCATCGAAGCCCGGGAGGGCGCTCGAGGCGCTCGCCCTCGCGCCAGTCAGCGGGCTGTGATCCTCGATCCTGAGGTCGCTGACCGATAACGTACCAGCACCACCTTCGTGGGCGACGATGGCGAGCTCGATCGCTCCGAGCTCCTTGGGGACCCCGCCGCTCGCCGGACCCCAGGCGAACTCAAACTCGCGGCTGTCGAGGCGAAAGCGCTTCCAACGCGCGGGCGGATGGAGATTCTTTTGTACGTGCCGCCAGACGTTCTGCCCGCTCGAGTCTACGAGCTTGAGCTCGAGGTCGTTGGTCTGACCTACGCCGCGCAGCCGAAAAGTAACCGTGTAGTCCTCGTACACCTCGCGCTGCACCGGGTACCGGGCGACCACGAACCCCGCGCCCCCTTTGAAGTCGAAATCCAACCGCAGCGCCGGCCGTCCGCCGGCCGCCGAGGACAGAGCGAGCTGCGCTTCTCCCGCCGTGACAGGCGACCAGACCGCTGCATCCAGGGGGACTTCCGAAACGCGTTCTTCCCGGCCCATCACGAGCTCGTTGCAACCTGCATTCCCGGTGGCAAGCCGGCCGTTTCAGCGGCCTTCGGACGAACCAGCCTGCGAATCTTGGGATCCTTGATGAGGTGGAGGAAGCGCGTGAACGTGCAATCGGCTGCGTTGCCGCGGCCGATGTGGATGATGGCGGCGTCCTTCAGATCCTTGGAAAAGATCTCGAGCGCGCGAGTACGCGTCTCGCCGTCGATCGCGTCGAGCACCTCGTCGATTACGACCCAGCGCGGTTCGTGGATCAGCAGACGTGCGAGCATGAGACTTTGTTGGTCATCCCAGTTCAGTTCGGCGTCCCATCGCGAGGTGCGATCGAGCATCGGGGCCAAACGCCGCAGGCCCACCCGCTCGAGCGCATCAGTGAACGCATGCGGCTCGAAGTTTTCGACGCTCTGCGGATAAGCCAGGACCTCGCGCAGAGTGCCGGGCGGCAGGTACGGCTGGCGCGGCATGAAGAAGACGGTCGCGCCTCTCGGCCGGCCGATGCGGCCCGCGCCCCAGGGCCACAGACCCGCGAGCGCCCGAAACAACAGGGTCTTGCCGGCTCCGGATTCCCCGACCACGAGGACGTGCTCGCCGGCCTTCACTTTGACTTTCCGCTCTTCGAGCATGGTGCATCCCGCCGGCGAGGCGATCTCCAGGTTCTCGAGCGTCATCTCATCGGGCGACCCTTCCTCGAAGGTGATGCGGCCCGAGACGTCGTGCAGCGCGTCAGACACGAGCATGGCACGGCGGAAGCTTGCGACGCGCAACAGGATCGCGCGCCAGTCCGCGATGGTGCCGAAGTTGTCTACGAACCACCGCAGCGACGACTGGACCTGGGTGAACGCCCCGGCCGCCATCATGAGCCCGCCGAAGGTAAGGCTGCCACTGAAGTAGAGCGGCGCCGCGACAAGGATTGGAGCCACGATAGTCAGCCACCCGTAGCCCGCGGTGATCCAGGTCAATTTGGTGTAGCCGGTGACCAGACCACGCATGGCGGCTAGCACCGCTGCGAGATTCAGCTTGATACGCCGCGCTTCGTCGGCTTCGCCACCTGCGAGCGAGATGGCGTCGATGTGCTCGTTGACGCGCACTAGCGAGAACCGCAGGTCGGCCTCGCGTGCATAACGCTCGGCGTTACGCCCGATTAGGTTGCGGCCAACCCAGTAGCTCAGCACGGAAGCGGCGCCAGCGTAGAGGAGGCCAGCCCACACCATGTAACCGGGAATCCGAACCACCCGGCCGGCGACGAGGAAGGCGAAGTCCGCCGACAGCGCCCAAAGCACGCTCACGAAGGTGACGAGTAGGATCGCGGCCTGCAGCAGTCCGATGCCGAGATCGGCGGAAAGCTCGGTCAGGCGACGCGCATCCTCGTGCATGCGCTGGTCCGGGTTAACGCTAATCGGCCCGGCGCTGGCGAGCCGGAACGCGCGGTGGGGGAGCATCCAAAGATCGACCAGATCCAGAGTCAAGCCTTCGCGCAACTTGAGCTTGATCATTTCCGTCAACCAGCGCTGGAAGACGTTGAGAACGAGCAGCGCACCCGCGATGATGCCGAATACCCCGAGCTGCGCGAGGAACTCTTGGAAATCGCGCCGCGCCAGCGCGTCGTAGAAGGGCTCGTTCCAGCGGTTGAGCCGGATCTGTCCGTAGGCCGTCGATACAACGACCAGAAAGATCACGCCCGCCAACCACAGCAGCGTGTTGCGTACGGGCGAAGTCCAGAACGCTTTGAGCATCATGCCGACCTGCGGCACGAGACGCGAACCGGCGATGTCGTCGCTGTCGGGTCTGCCTGGGTGTTGCGGTTGGTCGCTCATAACTTGCCCCGCTTCGAAGCACCGTGATCCTGCCAGGGACCGGCACGCGCTGGTACCGGTCGGGAACGAAATGAAGCATCTACCGCACCGCTATGAAGGACGGCAAACTCTCCCTGCACGACCGCGTTTCGGGCGATTACCTCGCGATAGAACGACGCGCTCCCCATCGGCGTGCGCTTTTGCGTCGCGTAGTCCACGTAGATCAAGCCAAACCGGTTGCCGGAAGCCGTCCGACCACTCGAACTTGTCCATCAGGCTCCGCCGGAATACCTTCCGATGTCGCGCGCTGTCGCTGCCTGAAGCTGCGCAGAAAAGCAGCTGGAGACATTTCGTCGAGACTTCACAACTGCGTTGAAGGATTCACACGCAGCTTCGGGGAAGGCGACGAAGACTCCAACCGACTCGACGCTCGCTCACCAGCAGGGCGGTCTGCAGAAATTGGATAGCTCGAAGATAAGTCTAGGCATTGCTCTTGGCAACCTACCCCACCTCGGCATGGTTGAGCGAGCGTATCTCGATTTTGTAGGTCCGGATTCTCAGAGTACGGTTCGACCGCCCGATGGCCTTGAAGTGCCCGCTGCCCGCTTAGAGCTCGTACCAAGCTTTGAAGATTGGATAGCAGGGCGCAAGGTGCAACAGGTAACCCGCGCTTACGGTCGCGAATGTGAAAGCGACCAGAAGCGAGATCTCAGCAGAGACGGCGGTTCAAATACCAGTAATAGTTGAGCTGTAGGCCCGCGAGATCAAGGTCTTCAAACTGGCACGCAGCCCGTGGTTTCGATGCCGTGCGGCGGAAACAGTTAATCGGCAATTCGAAGGAGTTGACGCGCGAACTGCCCTCTTCGGTAGTCGGTCATTCCTTGCAGGAACTGGAGCGCGATGCCCAGCGCGCAGAATGTAGCAGCCAACAGCAGCCGGCGGCCGGTCGTTGGTGTTCATCTGTAGCTAAGGCGGCGACCGTGAACCGAACCCCGGGGCGCCCGCCATGCTGCTACGGCCAGACCTCGACCATTGGCATCATCTTCTGGCGCGCCTCTTTAGTCCAAGGGCTTGTTCAGCGAGCACGTCGGCTGTGTGCTTAGCTGTTTCGAGCGCCTCTTTCAGGAGGTCTTCCGGTGTGGCGACCGGTACAAGCCGCAAGGTCCTCGCGCGCAATATCGTGGGGACGCTAGGGACAGCGTCCGGTCGCAAGAAAATCTTCGTATCAACTTTGATCACGTCACCGGCGGACATCGCCGAGATTGAAATAATGTTTCCGTTGTATCTGTACTGTGGCATCTCTTCTCCGCCAGCGGCCCGCGAAGCCGAAACCATACCTACGTTACGGAAGGAATTCAGTCGTGAAGCCGACATAGCGTGGTACACACAATTGCCGGTCGTGAGGTGGCGGCGCACCTAAAGGATCGGATCGCCACTCTGATTTTCGGAGTCAACCCAGCGGGACAGATTAGATACTGACGTTTCCTCAGGCCCTATCTGGGCGACTATGTTCGGTGGATATCGCGTGAATAGCCGCTGCGTCGGCGTGTTGCATACGCCGGGCGCGCCGTTGTCGCGATGCTGCGGCGAGCCGATCGAACCAGAGGTAGATCACAGGCGTCGTGAAGAGCGTAAGCGTTTGCGAGACAAGGAGCCCGCCCGCGATGGCGATGCCGAGCGGCGTGCGAAGCTCAGAACCAACCCCGGTGCCGAACGCAAGCGGCATGGCACCGACGAATGCGCCCATGGTCGTCATCATGATCGGGCGAAAGCGCAGCAGCGCGCCTTGGCGGATCGCTTCGTTGGGCGGCAGCCCCTGCTCGCGCTGCGCGGCGAGCGCGAAGTCGATCATCATGATGGCATTCTTCTTTACAATCCCGATGAGCAGGAAAATCCCAATCAGCCCCATGATCGAAAGATCGTGCCCGAAGAGCATCAATGCGAGCAACGCGCCGATGCCGGCGGAAGGCAACGACGAAATGATCGTGAGCGGATGGATGAGGCTCTCGTAGAGTACCCCGAGCACGATGTACACCACGATGATCGCGGCCAGGATCAGCCAAACCTGACTGCGCAGAGAAGCCTCAAATGCGCGGGCGGTGCCCTGGAGGCTGCCGGTCACCGCATCGGGCTTACCGATCTTTGCCTCGAGCGCGTGAATCGCTACCACGGCATCTCCGAGCGCCACCCCAGGCGCAAGGTTGAACGACAGCGTTACTGAGGGAAACAGAGACTGGTGCGTGATCGATACGGGCGACACGCCCTTTTCGATGGTTGCGAGAAGGCTCAACGGCACGAGCTCGTTCGAAACCGCCGATCTCACATAGATATGCTTGAGGGCCTCGGTGGAAAGTTGGAAGCGCGGGTCGACTTCCTCGATCACGTGGTATTGATTCAACTGCGTGAACAGCGTGGCCACCTGGCGCTGCCCGAACGCATCGTAGAGGACGTCGTCGATCGCCTGCGTCGTGACGCCGAGCCGTGAGGCTGTGTCGCGATCGATCTTCAGCATCGCGCTGGTTGCGGAGGCCTGCGCGTCGGATATCACATCGCGCAATTGGGGTAGCGTCTCAAAGGCCCGCAGCATCTTGTCCGACCACTCGTTCAGTTCGGCAACGTCGGCGTCCTGCAGGGTGTACTGGTACTGCGACGCGCTGATGCGCCCGCCGACTCGAATATCCTGTCGGACCTGCAGGCTCAGCACGATGCCTTGGACCGATGCGGTCTTCTTTTTAAGACGCGCCACGACTTGCTCGGCGGTGGCGTGGCGCTCGCGCCAGGGCTTTAGGTTGATCTGCATGCGGCCACGGCTCAGCGTCGGATTGGGGCCGATCCAATATAAGACGTTATCGATGTCGGGATCGTCCATGACGACGCGGCCAAGCGCCAGGATCCGGTTCGACATCGCTTCGTACGAAATATCAGGCGCTGCCTGGGCGAAGCCATCAATGAGCGCACTGTCCACCTGCGGGAAGAAACCTTTCGGCGCGACCACATAGAGCGCGCACGCGAGCGCAAGCGTGAACAGCGTGGCGCCTAACGTAACGACCGGATGTCGCAAGACCTTGTCGAGCAGCCTCTCATAGGTGGCCAGCATGACCTGGAAAAAGCGGTCGGACCAGCGAAAGAGCGGACCGTGCGGCACGGAGCGCTGGTCGCGAAGCAATAGCGCGCAAGCCATGGGCGTGACCGTGAGCGACACGATGCCGGAGATCAGCACGGCGACGCTTACCGTGACCGCGAACTCGCGGAAGAGCCGCCCGACGATGCCGCCCATAAGCAGAATCGGAATGAACACGGCAATGAGGGAGAGTGTCATCGATACGATGGTCGTCCCCACCTCCCGCACGCCGTTGATCGCCGCGGTCATCGGCGGCTCTCCATGCTCGAGATGGCGGACCACGTTCTCGACAACGACGATCGCGTCGTCAATCACGAAGCCGATGGCGATCGTAAGCGCCATCAGCGACAGATTGTCGAGACTGTAGCCCAACAGATACATCACGCCGAAGGTGCCAATCAGCGATAACGGTATGGCGAAACTTGGTACGAGCGTGGCGCGGAGATTGCGGAGAAACAGGAAGATGACGAGGACGACGAGTCCAACAGTCAACATCATGGTGAACTCGACATCGTGTACCGAAGCCTGGATGGTCTGCGTGCGATCGCTCACGACCTGCAACTGCGCGGCCGCCGGCAAGGTGGCCGCCACTGCAGGCAAGCGCTCCTTGATCCGCGCCACGGTATTGACGACGTTGAAACCGGGCTGCTTGTGGATGTCGATCGCGATCGCGCGCTTGCCGGACATCCACGCAGCCTGGCGCGAGTCCTCGGCCGCGTCCAGCACCGTGCCCACGTCGCGAACGCGCACCGGGGCGCCGTTGCGATAAGCGATGACGAGCGAGCGGTATCCCTCCGGGCTCATGATCTGATCCGAGGTGTTGAGCACGACGGCTTGGTGCGGTCCGTCGAGCACGCCCTTCGGCGCGTTGAGCGTCTCCCGGCCAATCACGGCGCGGATGTCCTCGAGCGTGAGGCCGAGCGCCGCGATCTTGTCGGGATCGATCTGCACGCGCACCGACGGCCGCTGCTGTCCGTGAAAATCGATGAATCCAACCCCGGGAATTTGCGCCAGCTGGCTGACAATGAAGTCTTCGACATAGCGGCCGAGCTCCGTCAGCGGAAGCGTGTCGGAAGAGATCGCGAGCGCCAGGATCGGAGAGTCAGCCGGATTGGACTTGCTGTACGTCGGCGGAGCCGGAAGATTCTTGGGCAGCGTTCCCTGTGCCGCGTTGATCGCCGACTGTACGTCCTGCGCGGCGGCGTTGATGTCCACCGCGAGGTCGAACTGCAGCGTAACCTGCGTCACACCGAGCGAGCTCGATGAAGTCATCTCAGTAATGCCGGAGATGTTCGAGAACGCGCGTTCGAGCGGCGTCGCGACCGAACTCGCCATCGTTTCGGCGCTCGCTCCGGGGAGTCGCGCATCGACATTGATCGTCGGAAAATCGACCTGCGGCAGCGGTGCTACCGGCAGAAGGAAAAACGCGACCATCCCGACCAGGATGACCCCAACGGCCATGAGCAACGTGCCCATGGGCCTGCGAATGAAGATCTCGAGATTCACGACGCCGCTCCGGTGGTACTCGAGCCCGACTCGCGCTTCACCTCGACCTTGGTTCCAGGAGCGAGCCGCGACTGTCCTTCGGACACTACGCGCTCTCCATTAGCAATTCCTGATCGCAGCGCAGTCAGTACGTCGACTGTCGTGCCCACCTGCACCGGCCGCACCTCGACTGTGTTGTCGGCTTTCACGACGTAAACGTAGTTGCCGCTGATGCCGGAAAGCACCGCCTGGGAAGGCACGACGACGGCGTCGCGTTCGGTTCGCAGCAAGATGCGAATCGACACAAGCGCGCCCGGCCACAATGCGTCGTTGGCGTTGGCGAATATGGCTTTCATCTTGATCTGCCCGGTCGCGGCGTCGACCTGGTTATCGATCGATGCGACCTCTCCATCGGCGAGTTGCGTCAAACCGTCGCGCGAATAGACGATCGCACCGAGCTTTCCTTTCGCGCGCTCCGCGATGATCTCGTGCAGTGCGTCCTGCGGAACCGCGAAAAGCACCGTGATGGGACGAACTTGCGTGATCACGAGAAGGCCGTTCGGGTCCGATGCGCGCACCATCGATCCCGGATCGGCCTGCCGGAAACCGACTCTGCCTGCGATCGGTGCGACGATCCGCGTGAAGCTCAATTGCAGCGTCGCCGTCTCGAGCATCGCCTGGTCACTCCGCACGGTCGCCTCGAGCGAGGACACTTGAACCCTGAACGTGTCGACGTTCTGCGCCGACACAAAACCCTTTTCCGCGAGCGCGATGTAACGTGTGAGCTCTGAACGCGCATGGGCCAGCTGCGCCTCGTCCTTCTGCAGATTCGCGGCCGCCTGCTTTCGCGTCGCATCGAACGGTCGCGGATCGATTTGCGCGAGTAGATCGCCGGCGCGCACTTCCTGCCCCTCGACGAATTCAACCTTCTGCAATTCGCCCTCGACGCGCGGGCGCACGCTCACGACATTGAGCGACTGCACGGTGCCGAGCGCGGACACCCAGATTGGGAGATCGCGCGTCGTCGCGGGAACTGCGACGACCGGTACTGCGACGACGACAGGCGCAGCGCGCGTCGCGAATCGCGGCGCGACGACCCAGTACGCGAGCGCGATCACAACCATCACGAGGCCAGCGAGCACCGACGCGATGAATGGATGCCCACGCATTGCTTCGAAGCGAAGCACTATTCCAGCTTCGCGCTCTCGGCAACTGCGACGCGCGTCGCGAGCATCAGATGACGCCACTCAGTGTCGGCTAGCGCTTCCTGTCCTTTGAGCGACAGGATGAGGGACCAGCGCTCGCGCGAAAGCGGTATAGGCACGCCTTCAAGGTTCGATCTCGGAATATTCATACCACGCTCAAAGTCCATGCCCTATCGATCCCACGGCGCGGCAAGCATCTTACATTGGGGGCTCAAGCTCAACCCACCCTGAACGCATCCTGAAAGGTTATTTAGAACTGCCACGCCACCTATTCATGGCGAGAAAAGAAGGCGTACACCCGCGTATTGCGCCAATGCTTGGCGGGAAGGGGCAATTCATGTCGGCCAAGAACAAATAGAGCCCGAGGAATCTCCCAGCGTCATCGCTAAGGGGCGCAGCGCCGCGGCAGGAGACGTAGCGGGCGGGGTTCCTCCTAGGCTCGGGTGTGCGTTCGCGATGGTACCCCCTCGCCAGATCGACCCCAGCGGTCACACACGGTAAAGCAAAGGCTAAGGCAATTCAGGGTTCGCGTCGAGTACTTGGGAGGGCGTGCCAGCAGTCGTCTTCTTCTGAATACGGTGAAGCGCACCGCGGAACGACCGAGAGCCGATCAGCTCTTGGCGACGGCCGTTTTCTCGAGCGCCGCGCGGATCCCGCGGGCAAGTTTCAGCGCGTCGTCGTTCGCCCAGAAATGCATGTAAAAGACTCGAGGCTGCTTCGTCGGCATGTGACTATGGAGCGCTGTCACCTCGATGCCGTTCGCCCGTAGCGCTTTGAAACATTCCGCGAGCGATCATCATAGACAAGCTGCGCAGCTATCCGGCGCCCATGGCATAAGTCATGCCTTCGGTGCAGCATCAACAGCAAGGCAGGTTGAACAATCGGACGGAGAATCTCATCAGCCCACCCGCGAACGGGAACGCCGCATGCGAGGCTTTAAGTCCGTCGGGCACGCCCAGCGGGTTTCTCGCTACTTTTGGGGTAATCGCAACGTTCTGTCGTCCGGGCCGACATTTGCTGACGGCCAGGATCTACCGAGAAGTCATGGGCCGACGTTCAGACAATGGAGCGAAGTGATCAATCCGAGCTTCGCCAGTCAGTGATTTTCTTCACGGGAACGGAAGCTTGGCGAAAAATTCCCGACTCGTATTTTTGTCGCAACTTAAGCTGACAATGCCGTCGCGCGTTGTCGCTATTCGGTTAACGGCAAAGTGTTCCGGCAGGCATCAAGGGCAGGACCACGGCCACGTCGCGGAAGTCGACCACGCCGTTGCCGTCAGCATCCGCTATGATCGAATACCCGGGGTCGCCTCGATGCTTGCCGAAAGCGAGCTTTATCGTCTTGATCTCCTGGCAGATCACCGTCGCTTGTGCGACACGCTGTAGCTGTCCTGCAATGTCCGGGGAAATTCCGAGGTCCGCTGCGACGCGTTCGTTCGCACCGAGATTCATCGGCGCGGCGCCCGTGATGGTGGCGAACAGTACGAGGCCGCTCAGGTAAGCGCCGTACGAACTGGGGTGATAGCCAATCGGCGTCGTACAGCAAGCGAGGGCAGGATCGCTGTCCCAAAGATCGATCTGGCCCGCGGGCTCGACGGCAAGGTAGGGGTTGCGCATGGCAATGCCTGTTTCGATGGCGCGAAGCCAGGCATCGCCCGCAGGTGCAACGCCGGCGACGGCGGGATTCTGCGCCGCGACCGCGAAGTAGGCGTTGTGCAGATCGTCGGTCATCGTCTCGATTGGGTCGCCAACATAGGGTGCATTGATACCTCCGGGAGGGCTCGTGCTGCTGCCGAAGATCGGTGCGGCGGGGTTGTCACTCGTGTAGGTATATGAGGCGAGCGGTTGCGTTTGGTAGAGATAGATTTCGGCGTTGGAGCGGCCGGCCGCATGATCGCTCGCGAGAATGGCTGCAGTGAGATTGTTCACGCCTGCCTGGAAATTCGCGAAGATGCCGCGGGTCGCGGCGCCGGTATCGGTGACCGCCGGCAAGGGAAGGAAGCTCTGTTCCTGTAACACTACGATGTCCCACTTGGCGTCGGCGATGAGCGCCCGGCGCGACGCCTGGTTATTGAATCCGGCGAGCAGCGTTGCCGCGCTGATTGTGTCGAGCGACACGTCGTAGTCGAGGCCCGCTTCTACAGTAAACTGCTTGAAGATTCCCGGGATTCCGCCATACGGGCCGTACTCCGACAGCGTAGTTGTAGTCGGCAGCGGCAGCATGGGAGCCGGCGGGGGAAACGGTGTGGGCGGCAATTCCGCCGCCGAGCAGGTCGCGATGGTCAGGCAATTCAGGTCGTGCACATTGGCTGCGTTGTACAGGCGTACAGGGTCGTAGCGGCCGTTCGTAAAGCTGTTGCCCACAAACAAGATGTGGACCGGGCTCGCGAACGCCGCTGCGGCACACCCGAGCGCGCCGACTGCCAGCGCGGCGAACCGCGCAAGCCTACCGAGGTCGAGAAACCTGTTCACATCGGATCCGCTGCGCCATGCAGGCGGCCCTATCCGCAATTGTGTATGCACCGGTGCGCTCATAATATATTCCGCCCTTTCGCAAGTCGCCCTATTTGAGATCGATGCGCCGAGGATGGCGCTCGGTCAGCTGCACCCGTCGTCGCCTGGGAGATCTTCCTACTCCGAACCTGCGGCGCGCATCTTGTAGGGCAGATGCTAGGGGCGGCCAGACCTAACGTCAAATATATCTTTCCTAGCGAGTCATATGTTTTGCATATCTGTCAATCGACAGCACATTGACGTTTTGCGATATCTTTTCGGGTCGCCCGGCGTCGCCGTTCGAGGAGCTCCTGAATGCTCGACGCCGAAAGCGGTAGCGCCGCGATCGCGCGTGGATTTGGTACGACGCTTTGGAGTGCTTGCCACCTTGTTTTTTGGCGCTTCGATCAACGCGGCGCCGCCGGAGGTCCCCAACGCGGCAGCGGAGCGCTACCCGCACAAGGCGATTCACCTGATCGCTGTTTATTCGCCGGGAGGACTAGCGGACCTCGTCGCTCGCATCGTGGCGACGGCTCTGGTGGAGCAACTCGGGACCTCCGTTATCGTCGATAACAAAGCGGGCGCGGGCGGCAGGATCGGTGTCGAAGCAGTCGTCACGGCTCCGGCCGACGGATACACACTGGGCTTGGGAACGACGGGTCCTTTGGCGATCGAGCCTGTGCTCGATCCGCACCTCGCCTACGATCCCCGCCGCGACCTAGCGGCCATATCGCTTATCGCCAGCGCGCCGCAGACGCTCGTCGCGCACCCGAGCGTGCCTGCCGCCGACGTGCGCGAGCTGATCGCGTATGCGCGGGCCAATCCTGGGATGCTCAACTATGCCTCGCCCGGCGTCGGCACGACGGGACATCTCGCCGGTGAGCTTTTCAAGTCGCTGACGGAAATCGATATCGTCCACGTTCCCTACAAGGGCAACCAAGAGGCTCTCAAAGATGTACTTGCCGGTCGTGTGCAGCTTCTCTTCAGTCCTCTGGCGACGGTATTGCCGTTCGCGAAGAGCGGCAAATTGCGCGTGCTCGCCGTGGCAGGCTACGAACGATCGGCGCTGCTGCCCGAGGTACCGACGATCGGCGAAGCCGGCGTGCCGGGTGCGGAAGCGGTGGCGTGGTACGGGCTCATCGCGCCACGCGGTACTTCCGCCGCCGTGATCCGACGATTGAACGCCGAGGTTGCGAGCGCGCTCGCGCGTTCGGACGTTCGTAAACACCTTCAGCAGCTCGGGGCCGAGCCCGCGAGCTCGACACCGGAGGCGTTCGCAAACCTTATTCGCGCCGAGATGCTGAAATGGCGCTCGATCGTCGTCAGGGCGAAGATCAGACCAGATCTTTAGTGGCTGATCGAGCCCGAGCGGATACGCTCGAAACCGAAAGTATGGCTACGCGCGCCGGCGCGAGCTGAGCGACTTAGTCGTTCGCCGCGACAGCAGCTCCTCCCTTTTGCCCCACGCCTTCGCTAACGTCTTACCCAACGCAATAAAGTGGATCGCGGCCGGATTTGTTTCCTGTTCCCGATAGGCCAGGGTCATCGGCGCCGCGAGATGCGAGTTGCGCAGCGGGCAGTAGGCCACGCTCTCGGCATGGAAGCCACGCATCGAGGTCGGCACGACGGAAATGCCGAAACCCGCGGCGACAAGGCAGATGTTGGTCAGCATCCGATCGACTTCGGCGACGATGCGGGGTGTGAAGCCCTGTTCGCGGCATGCGCTGATGAAATCCGCGTACATGCCGGGCGCCCCCGGACGTCGCACGAGAATAAAGCCTTCGTCGCGCAATGCGCGCAGTGAGATTGCCGTTGCTGCGCTTTTGCGCGCAGCGGCGAGCGGATGTCTGACGGGCAGCACCAACAGCATCGGCTCCTGGAGCAGAGAATAGAAGGCGACCCCGGTCGGGCGGGACACGGGCGCGCGAAAAATGGCGGCCTGCAGGGTTCCCTTCGCGATCCAATCGCTAAGCTCGGCCGCGTTGCTTTCGCGCACATCGAGTGACACTCCGGGATGGGCGTCGCGGAACGCATTGATAAGCCGCGGCACCAGCGCATGCGCCGCCGCGGACGTGCTGAAGCCAACGGCTATGCTGCCTTCGACGCCGACCGCGATGCTCGCAGCACGGCTCGCCGCAAGCTCGACCTGGCGAAGTATCGTCTGCGCATCGTAGCGAAACGCGGCGCCCGCAATCGTCAGCTCAACACCTCGCGCAACGCGTTTGAAAAGCTGAGTTTTGAGCTCGCCTTCGAGAGCCTTGATCTGCTGGCTCAACGGCGGCTGCTGGATGCCGAGCTGCTCGGCCGCACGGGTCATGCTCCCTGCGTCGGCGACTGCCATGAAATATCGCAGGTGCCGCAGCTCCAATGTGTGCTCCGTTGTCTTCGCGCGCTGCAGACATCCATATTTTCAACGTCTGCCTGGTGCTCCTGTGAAATATTTTACCTGAGGTTTGCTTGACCGCTATATTGGAGCTCTTCTCCCAAGCGCGAAATGCCGAACCTGCTCTATGCTCCGATATGCCCTTCGCCTGATCCTTGCGCTGATACTGGCCATCGAGGCACACGCCGCGGAAGATAGCGCCAAGGTCGACGTGCACTGGCAGCGCGTCGAGCTGGGAGCCGCACCATCAACATATCCGTTCGCGCTCTATAGCAACAAGGCGCTCGACGGCGACACGACTCGAATCGTCGAGGCGATCGTTGTATTGCACGGGCTGCAGCGCAACGGCGACGACTACTATCGGGCGGCCTACAAGCTTCTCATGTCGAGCGGCGCCGAACCGGAAAGCACCCTGCTGATCGCTCCCAATTTCTTTGCCAGCGCCGACGCGACCAAATTCGACCTGACGGGCATTCCGATCTGGAGCACGCAGGGCTGGATCGCCGGTGAAGATTCGCTCAACGCGCCGCGCGCGCTCAGCTCACTTGACGTCCTCGACGACCTCGTGGCCCGGTTCGCCGAGCGCAAGCGCTTCCCCGAATTAAAGCGCATCGTTGTGGTCGGACATTCGGGCGGCGCGCAGATCGTCCAGCGCTACGCGGTGTTCAATGCCGTCGACGAAAAAGTGCGCGCCAGCGGCATCGAACTGAGCTACGTGGTGGCCAATCCTTCTTCGTATCTGTATTTCACCAACGAGCGGCCGGATGGCGACTCATTCAAGCCGTACAACACGGTGTGGTGCCCCAACTACAACGACTACCGCTACGGTCTCGATAACATGATCCGCTACGGAAAATCGTTCGAGAGCGCGCAGCTCTTCCGTCGGTATGCCGCGCGCGACGTCACGTATCTCCTCGGCAGCAACGACACCGATCCGCGCCATCCGGTGCTCGACAAGACCTGCGGCGCCGAAGCCGAAGGCGCCAGCCGCAACGTGCGCGGGCGGGCGTACATTCGTTACGAGCGCTATCTCGCCGGCTCGTCGATACCCCTCGATCATCGTGCTTACGAAGTGATTGGGGTCGGCCACGATCAGGAAGGCATGCTCAGCTCGCAATGCGCAGCTGCGCGGATCTTTGGCGCGCGGCAGCCGAACACTGCCGGCGCGACCTGCCGGAGCCTGATGTCGCCATAGCGATCAAGCGAATTCTCTGCGCTTATCGGCGATGAAGGTGGCGAGATTGGGTCCCCGACCTGGGCTCGAACAGAGGCGACGCGCAATGCAGCTAGGAACCGTGCACGAGTCGGTCACTTCCGGTCGATTTCGATGTTCTCTTTGCTGCCACTATGGGAGACTGCAATCATGATGCCAAGGCCGATTGCAATCACCACTCCGATCACTGTCCACGTTGTGCCGATGCTATCCAGAATACCCAATTTCCAGAGCGCGGCCAGAACGCCGCCAATGAGGATAACAAAACCAACGAGATACATAACCGCCCATTTCACAATTAACCTCCTGACGGGATCAAATCCTTAAGACTGCAATTGGTTAAAACGTCGATCTGCAAACTTCACCTGCTCTGATGAAGCCGGGTCGGAGTTGTTGCTCTTGCCTCTCGTTCACGTTGATATATAGAATACATGTCGATGCCGGTACGGTCTGTATTGTGCTCCGCAATTATTTGCATCGTGTCAAATTCGGCCGATAGTCGCATCATCGATTAGCCGACGCTCGGCGCCGTCGAATATTCCGTCGCCCCACAATGATCTC
>DASXBW010000063.1:0-2042 GCA_036491495.1 Casimicrobiaceae bacterium | reverse complement strand
GCCGCCGGGCGCTACGATCTATGCCAACGGTGATGTATCATTCCGACGCAGGTCTCGTGAAGCTGGCGGGTGCGCATGGATGGCGACAGCTCATGGGAACGCACGGCGTCGCCTCGTTTGGCCCTTTCCGCCTGTTTGCGGCCGAAAGGCAGCTCAAGAAAGGGGACGAGCCACTCCAGCTAGGTAGCCGTACGCTCGACACGCTGATCGCGTTGGTTGAGCGGGCCGGAGAAGTCGTCACTCAAAGAGAGCTGATCTCGCGCGTTTGGCCCGGTGTGACGGTGCAGGAGGCTAATCTCCGTATCCATATCGCTAGCCTCCGGAAGGCGCTGGGGGATGGGCGCGAGGACGCTCGCTACATCGTGACTGTTTCCGGTCGAGGGTATTGCTTTGTCGCGCCGGTGACACTCTCCACGCAGCAGTCCTTGCCGTCGAGAGAGGTCGCAGTCTCCGATCGGCTCCAAAGGCTGCCGCCCAAGTTGACTCGTATGATAGGCCGCGATGACACCATTCGCACCTTATCGGCACGGCTGATGATGTCGCGGTTCGTCAGTATCGTCGGTCCGGGCGGCATCGGAAAGACCACCGTCGCCATATCCGTTGCTCACATGCTGTTGGATGGTTTCAACGGGGCGGTTTTCTTCGTTGATCTGGCTGCGCTGACCGATGCCAGGCTCGTGCCGACAGCGGTCGCTTCGGCGCTGGGGTTCATGGTGCAAACCCAGGACCCGGTCGTTAGTCTGCTGGCCTTTATTGGTGACAGGAAGATCCTCCTCGTGCTCGACAATTGCGAGCACGTGATCGGCGTTGCCGCAGCGCTGGCCGAACGCGTCGTCAGCGAGGGACCACAAGCGCACATCCTGGCGACGAGCCGCGAAGCGCTCCGGGTGGAAGGTGAACATGTCCACTTGTTGTATTCACTTGATTGTCCACCCGAGAATGCCGGCCTGACTGCCATGGAAGCGCTCCGGTATCCCGCTACCCAGCTTTTCATGGAGCGGGCGGCGGCAAGCGGCCATGACGCCGCGTTGAGCGATATCGATGCGCCGATCGTCGCCCGGAGCTGCCGCCGGCTTGACGGGATCGCACTTGCCATTGAGCTCGCGGCCAGTCGCGTCGGCTCCCTTGGGATTCGTGGAACCGCGGAGCTGCTCGACAACCGCTTCGGCCTGCTCTGGCACGGCCGCCGCACCGCGCTGCCGCGGCACGAGACGCTGAACGCGATGCTCGATTGGAGTTACAGCCTGCTTTCGGAGCGCGAGAAGGCGGTCCTGTGCCGGCTGTCAATCTTTGTCGGGGATTTCACGCTTCAGGCCGCCGGCTCCGTTGCATCGGAGACGGAGGCCGACGAGGCGGACGTTATCGACGCGGTCGCGAGCCTGGTTGCAAAGTCCTTGATATCCACGACCGTCATCAACGAATCGGCGTACTTTCGGCTGCTCGACACCACGCGCGCCTATGTTGCTGCCAAGCTCGCACAGCGTGGCGAAGCGGCTCGCATCGCCCGGCACCATGCGATCTTTTATTCCAAGCTTCTCGAACACGACGAGATCATCCAGTCATTGTTCGGCGAACATGATCTTTCGGGATACGCCCCGCATATCGGCAACGTGCGGGCGGCGCTAGGATGGGCGCTGTCGGGCCATGGCGATGTCGCAGTCGGCATCGAACTCGCCACCTGGGCGGCGCCGCTGTTCACCGGACTGTCGCTGCTCGAGGAATGCAGGGGCTGGTGTGAACGGGCGCTGGCCGCGCTCGACGACGCGGGCCGCGGCACCAGACAGGAGTTGATTCTTCAGGAAGTCCTGGCGATGTCGTCGATGTTCACCAGGGGTCACACCGATCAGGTTCGCGCCGCAGTCGAGCGTGGACTTGCGCTTGCGGAAGCTTTCCAGGACCAAGTACGCCAACTGCGCCTTCTCGTCGGTCTGTCCAGTTTTCTCACGCGACTTGGCGACATCCGCGGCGCCCTGGCGGTCGCGGAACAGGCCGGTGTCATCGCGCAGGTTGTCAAGCACCCTGCCGGCACCGTCTGGGCGGAG
>DASXBW010000062.1:0-2640 GCA_036491495.1 Casimicrobiaceae bacterium | reverse complement strand
CCAGGATGTCGTCTACCTTGCGCGACTGTTCGATGAAGCGGTCGTGAGCACTGTTGGTGCTGAAGACGGAGCGCACTGCGAGATCGGCGGCGACCAAGTAGTCGTTCTGTTCGGGCTCGACGACGATTTGGCGCACGCATGTCGGAGTGCGCTTGAGGTTGCCGCACGCGTCGAGCGAGCGCTCAAGTTACTCGGGAATCGGCTCGAGCGAGAGTTCGGCGGCGCCGCGCGTTTCACGGTTGTCGTGCACGCCGGTCGCGCCGCGGTAGGCGACATCGGATTCCAGGACGCGCACCGGTTGATTGCCGTTGGCGCGGCGACAGACACGGCGAATCGGCTGCGTACGCGGGCTGCCGAGCTTGGCGTGCGATTCATCGTGTCGAGTACGGTGATCGACGGCGCGGCGGCAAAGATCGCATCAGTCAACACGCAGCGCATCGAGCTCGCCGCAGACGGCGCGACGACCGTCGCGTATACGATGGCATCGATCACGCGCGCCTTCGCGTCGCCAGCATGATCGCTGCTGCCGGCTAAGCCGCTCGTTAAATCGAGGAACTCAATCGTGGTCGATACAAAGAGCAAAGCTGCTGCGCACACCTACTGGATAGCGCGTCTGGTGGATGTTGCCGCGACTATCTTCCGCATTCTCGAGCGTTCGGCGGGTCCCATCGTGGACCTTCTAATCCGAATGTGGCTCGCCCAGATGTTCTTTGCTTCCGCCGTCGTCAAGCTCGCCCATTGGGGCGATGCGCTCTATCTTGCGGCCCATGAGTATCCCGTTGCCTGGATGAATCCGGTGACCGCCGCCTACCTCGGCGTGTCGATTGAGTTCTTCGGCGCCGCGCTGCTCGCGGTCGGCTTGGCGACGCGGTTCGCGGCCGTCTCAATGCTGATTCTCGCCAGTGTGGTCCAGTTCAACTACATGGTGCTGGACAGCAACCTGTTTCAAGTGGTGTTGTTCGGCTGGTTCGTTGTGCGTGGCGCAGGTGCACTTTCGCTCGACCGTCTCCTGAGTCGAGGACTCGCCGACAGCGCGTTACCACTTGCAGCCGGCGTCCAAAGTGTGCTTGCCCTGTTCACGCGTATGGGTGTGCCGGTCTACCTGCTGTTCGTCAGAATCTGGGGAGGCGGTGCGATTGTGCTGATCGGATTTACCGTCGCGATGTCCGCCAGCGCGAACACCTGGCTTCCACTTACCTCCGCTCAGCATTTCGCCTCGCCTCTCGAGCTGACGCTGGCGAGCCTAGTCATAGTGGGCTTGGCTACGCGCTTTGCCGCAGTGGCACTTATCATTGCCTCAGGGGCGCTTCACGTGATCTCCGGTGGTTACGCAGATCACGCTTCCTGGCTTTCTCTCATTGCACTGCTCGCGCTCAACGGAGCAGGGCCGGTTTCACTCGATGCGCTGATCGACCGCTATTTGCGCGCCCGTTTTCCGCAACTCGAAGGCAAGCCCGCGTTCTCGCTCGACGGACTCCCGCGAGTGGTGATCGTTGGCGCAGGCTTCAGTGGAATGGCCTGCGCCGTCGCGCTATCGCGGGCCCGGGTTTCCGTCACACTAATCGACCGGCACAATTACCACTTGTTCCAGCCGCTGTTGTATCAGGTGGCGACCGCGGGCCTTTCGCCTGGCGACATCGCGGCACCGGTGCGAGGCATTTTTCGCGACCAGTTCAATGTGCGCGTCTTGCTGGGTGAGGTTAGCGGTATCGACACGCGGGGGAAGGCTGTGCTGCTGCAAGATCAGCGGGTAGCCTACGATTACCTCGTGCTGGCCACGGGGGCTGCGCACAGCTATTTCGGGCGCGACGACTGGGCCCCTTTCGCGCCAGGACTAAAGCGGGTGGAGGATGCCACCGAGATCCGCCGTCGGCTGCTCATTGCCTTCGAGAAAGCCGAGGCGACGGAAGATCCGAGCGAGCGGCAAAGCCTGCTCACTTTTCTCGTTGTCGGTGGCGGGCCGACGGGCGTGGAGCTCTCGGGCGCGATCGCCGAACTTGCGAAATGGGGCATGGAAAATGACTTCCGTCGCTTTGACCCGGCACAGGCCCGGATAATCCTGGTTCAGGCAGGGCCCCGGTTGCTGCCCACGTTTTCCGAGGATCTGTCCGAAGCCACCCGCAAGTCTCTGGAAAGACTAGGCGTCGAAGTGTTCGTCAACAGCCGGGTCGAGGGCATCGACAGCGCAGGCGCGATGGTGAATGGCCAACGCATCTCGTCGCGAACCGTGCTGTGGGCGGCCGGCGTGGTTGCATCGCCTGCCGCAAAATGGTTGGGTGTCGGGGCCGATAACGCCGGGCGGGTGAAAGTAGGTCCGAACCTCTCGGTGCCGGGGATGCCAAATGTGTTCGTTGTCGGCGACACGGCGGCGTCCAACGCCTGGAATGGCAATCCAGTACCCGGGCTCGCGCCCGCGGCAAAGCAGGCTGGTGCACACGCCGCGAAACTGATCAGGGCACGTGTAGAAGGTCGCCCCGATCCTCGCCCGTTTGTCTACCGCCATTTGGGCAGCCTGGCGACGATCGGCCGCAAAGCGGCGGTCGTGGATTTCGGCTGGCTGAAGTTGCGCGGTGCCCTCGCGTGGTGGTTCTGGGGCGCAGTACACATCGGATTTCTCATCGATCTGCGCAGCCGGCTCTC
>DASXBW010000061.1:0-29290 GCA_036491495.1 Casimicrobiaceae bacterium | reverse complement strand
ATCGACTTCTACAAAAAAGCCTTCGGCGCGACCGAGCTGATGCGGTTCCCCGCGCCCGGAGGCAAGATCGGACACGCCGAGATCAAGATCGGCGACGGTGTAGTGATGCTCGCGGACGAATCGCCCGAGATGGGCCACAACGGGCCGCAGTCCCTTGGCGGAACGCCGATCACGCTGCTGTTTTATGTCCCGGATGTGGACGCGCAGTTCGCCAAGGCGCTCGCTGCCGGAGGCAGGGTCAAGCATCCGATCAAGGACCAGTTCTACGGCGACCGCAGCGGGACACTCACCGATCCGGCAGGGCACATATGGACGATCGCGACTCGCACCGAGGACGTGGCGCCCGATGAAATGGAGCGGCGAATGAAAGCGATGATGGCGAAGTGAGCAGCGAGGCAGGTGGCGCTGTGAGCAGCGAGCCAAGTCCCGCTCGCGAAGCGAGTGGGGTGCGAGCGCCCGCGAATCAACGCCCGCCGGCGACGCGCGACACATTGCACTACCCTAGGACGATCAAAGAGCCGGGCGAAGTGAGCAGCGAGCGGACAGCAACCCTGACCGGCACTGCACATTCGCATCCGCAGCCAATCCGAATGACGGTCTGATCGGGACATTGGCAACGAAGGTGGCCATCCGCGCGATACTGATCGTCTCTCTCGCGCGATTCATGAGTGCGACCTACCAGGTTTCCTGCTAGAGCCGAATTCATTCACCGCGCGCGCATGTTCATGCGCGGCATCGATATCGAAAAGTGCCGCTCGGTCTTGGCACGGGGCCGGCACCCCTCGCCGTCGCGGGACCCGCGCTTTCGCACTTGCAAGAGGCTCGCTAGCGCTTGGCCTGCCCAACCGCGCGCCGACGCTTATAATGGTGCTCGCGCGACCTGTTTCTTTTCGCCGCCCGGGACAGCCACTTCCAAGCGATGCGTATCCTTCTCAGCAACGACGACGGCTATTTTTCCACCGGACTGGAACGCCTGGCCGCCGATCTTGCTCCTCATGCAGAGATCACCGTCGTCGCGCCGGAGCGCGACCGCAGCGGCGCATCGAACTCGCTGACGCTGGACCGTCCGCTGACGGTGCGGCGCGCGTCCAATGGCTTTCTGTTCGTCAATGGAACGCCCACCGATTGCGTTCACCTCGCGGTGACCGGCCTTCTCGATGATCTTCCCGACATGGTGATTTCCGGCATCAACCACGGCGCGAATATGGGTGACGACACGATCTACTCGGGCACCGTTGCCGCCGCGATGGAGGGTTATCTGCTGGGCCTGCCGTCGATTGCGGTGTCGCTGACCAACAAGGCCGGCAAGCATTTCGAAACCGCGTCAAGAGTGATCGTCGATATGCTGCAACGGCACCGGCGGCAGCCTTCGGGGGCGTGGCTGCTCAACGTCAATGTTCCCGATGTGCCCTACGGCCAGTTGAAGGGCGAGCGTGTCACGCGCTTGGGTAAGAGGCACAAGGCAGAGCCCGTCATCAAGACGCAGACCCCGCGCGGGGAAACCTGCTACTGGGTCGGTGCCGCGGGTGCGGCCGCCGATGCGGGCGAGGGCACCGACTTCGACGCCATCGAGCGTGGATACGTATCGGTGACGCCTTTGCAGATCGACCTGACCAACCACGGTGACATGCCGCGCATCGCGGCGTGGCTTTCGGCGCGAGTGAAGACGGACGCAAACGCGTGACTGCCGGCGTCGAAAAATTCGCCGGCATCGGCATGACTTCGGCGCGAACCCGCGCGCGGATGGTCGAGCGCCTGCGCGAACAGGGCATCCGCGACGAGGTCGTGATCTCGGCCATGGCAGCGGTGCCACGGCACATCTTCGTCGAGGAAGCGCTGGCCATTCGCGCCTACGAAGACAGCCCGCTTCCCATCGGCGCAGGACAGACCATTTCGCAGCCCTATGTCGTTGCGCGCATGACCGAGCTCCTGCGCGCCGGTCGCGACTTGCCGCAGGTGCTTGAAATCGGCACCGGCTGCGGTTACCAGACGGCGGTGCTGGCGCACATCGCGAGCGAGGTCTACACGGTCGAGCGTATCGCATCGCTGGTCGCCAAAGCGCGACGCAACCTGCGTGCGCTCAAGGTCGAAAATGTGCGCATCAAGCATGGCGACGGCTCGAGTGATCTTGGCGAGGACCTGGAAGTCGACGGCATCATCGTCACCGCGGCGGCGACCAAGGTGCCCACCGCCCTGCTGAGGCACCTTCGCGTCGGCGGTCGCATGGTGCTGCCGCTTGCCAGCCAACGCGAAGGCCTGCGTGGCGTGCAGCGACTGACGGTGATCGACAAGGGGCCCGATGGCAACTACGAACAGGACTACGACGCGGTAAGATTCGTGCCGCTGCTTCCTGGACTTGCATGACTTTTTACCAAATAACCCCGTCCGACCGCATTCGCGCGTTGCTTGCTGGTGTTGCCGCCGCGCTCGTCCTCGTCGGCTGCATGACGCGAGCGCCGGCCCCGGTGGAGGAACGAGCGCCTCCACCACTTGGCTCCCCGCCGCCGCCGCCCGCGCCGGCAGCGCGCGAGCCCGAAGTGCGACCGCCGCAGTTGTATACCGTCAAGCGCGGCGAGACGCTGGCACAGATCGCGCTCGATCACGGCGTTGACTACCACGAGCTCGCCGTGTGGAACAATATCGAAAACCCGAACGTGATACGCGTCGGCCAGGTGCTTGTGCTGTCTCCGCCCGGACAGGCAGGCGCCGGCCCCGGAAGCGTAGTGACTGCGCCGTTGGTCACCGCGCCGTCCATTGCTCCCAGCAGCGAGACCCGCGTGCTGATGACGACGCCGGGCCACGGCAACACGCCGACCCTCAAGACCGAGCCGAGGGCGATGAAATTGCCGTATTCGGATCAGGCGCTCGCACAGTTGGAACGCCAGCCGATGGTCGCCGCGGCTCCGCCCGCGACCGCGCCTTCATCGCCGACCACCGCGCCTTCGGCGGCGAGCGCCGCGCCTTCGGCGACGGGCAGCACGCCTTCGGCGACGGGCAGCACGCCTTCGGCAACGGGCAGCACGCCTTCGGCAACGGGCATCGCGCCTTCGGCGCCCACCACCGCGCCGGCTTCGACGAATATCGCAAAGGCAACGCCGCCGCCTTCGCGACCCGAATCGGCGCGAGTGCCGGAGATCGACGACGCCAAGCTCGATTGGGCGTGGCCGACGTCAGGCAAGGTCATCGCGGGATTTTCCGAAGGTTCGAATCTCAAGGGCATCGACATCGCGGGCAAGGCAGGTCAACCGGTGCTGGCCAGCGCTGCCGGTCGAGTCGTTTACGCGGGAGCGGGGCTGCGCGGCTACGGCAAGCTGGTCATCGTCAAGCACAACAATACCTACCTTTCCGCCTACGCGCACAACCGGGAGATTCTGGTCAAGGAAGGACAGCAAGTCAGCAAGGGACAGAAGATCGGCGAGATGGGCGACACCGACGCCGACCAGGTCAAGCTTCATTTCGAAATCCGTCGCCTCGGCAAGCCCATCGACCCCGCGAAATTCCTTCCGCCCGGATGAGCCCGCGGCTAACGACGATCCCCAGCTTCGCATGAGGGCTCAGTCGACGACCGATGACGCGCGCCTGCCGGCTGCGACCGAGCCGGACACGCGCACGCGGGAGTTGCCGCTCGACGTGCCCGAGACCGGCGTCGGCGCCGACTTCCTCAACGACATCACCCAGATCTACTTGAACGAAATCGGGCAAAGCCCGCTGCTCACGCCAGGGGAGGAGCTCGAATACGCGCGCGCGAATCGCGATGGCGATTTCGACGCGCGGCAGAAAATGATCGAGCACAATCTGCGGCTGGTCGTCAGCATCGCCAAGCACTACCTCAATCGCGGGCTGACGCTGGCCGATCTGATCGAAGAAGGCAATCTCGGTCTGATCCATGCGCTGGGAAAGTTCGATCCGGAGCGCGGATTTCGTTTCACGACCTACGCGACATGGTGGATAAGGCAATCGATCGAACGTGCGATCATGAATCAGTCGCGTACGGTTCGGCTGCCCGCGCACGTGGTCAAGGAGCTCAATATCGTGCTGCGCGCGCTGCGCCACCTGGAAACGCACGGCGTTGTCGGCGAAGGACGCGAGCCGACCGTCGACGACGTTGCGCACCTGCTCGACAAGCCGGTCGAGCAGGTGCGCAAGGTTCTCGGTTACAACGAGACCATTGCGTCTCTGGATGCGCCGTTCGACTCGGAAGCGGGACTCTCGCTCGGCGATCAGCTGACCGATGAGGACGCACCGAGCCCCGAGCTCATCCTGCATAACTCGGAGATCGAGGGCTGGGTGCGGCAATGGCTCGACGAGCTCTCCGAGCGCCAGCGATGCGTCATCGAGCGGCGCTATGGGCTAAACGGCAGCGATGTGGCCACGCTGGAGAAGCTTTCGCGCGAGCTCGGCGTCACGCGGGAACGCGTGCGTCAGATTCAATCGGAGGCGCTCGACAAGTTACGCGCGCGCCTGCGTCGACGGGGCATCTCGCGTGAGGCGCTGCTGTAGCGGCGAATGCACCCGCGCCGCGCCGCCTGCGAGCAGTGCGCGACAATCGGCGAGATTCATTCGGCCCTCATTCGACTGTCTCCGGCAGCGCCGTAGTGAGGTCCGCGGAATGCGAGGCTTTGTTCAGGGCGCGCGGCCGGGGCAGAGCTTCGATCCCGGTTTTCAGCTCCTTTAGCTTCTGCTCGCGTTTCGGATCGCTCGGACCGTAGTGCAACTCGGCGTAGCGCTCGCCGATGCGCGCGAGTACGCTTGCCCATTGCGGCCAACGTTTACCGGCGCGGCGGGTGTAAGCAAGCGGCCCCTCTTCCGGCGCGCGGGCGAGTCCGGCGCGCGCGAGCCTCTGGCAGAGGGCATCCCACAAGGCGACCTCGGCATCGACACCCGACCGGCGCAGCTGCGCCCAGCCGAGCAGGAGCACGCCCCAGATGAACACGGCGCAGGCAAACACGGCCACAATTTGCCATGGGCGCGCGCCCTCGAATCCGAAGTCGCGCAGCAGGTCACGCTGGCGCTCGATGTTGAAGCCCACGACGCCGCGCTGCCACTGGTAGTTGACAGCGTCCCATCTCAGCCGAAGGCTCTTGATCCAGGTCATTTCCAGTCGGGCGAAATACGGTACCCGCTCGCCCGCGGGGAGTGCGGCGCCCAAGCCGCGCTCGATTCGCGACGGTGCCACTGCGGCGGTTGGATCGAAGCGCTGCCATTGACCGTCGAGCAGCGCCTCGGCCCACGCGTGCGCGTCAGACTGGCGCACGATCATATAGTCTCCGTCGGGGTTCATCTCTCCGCCCTGATAGCCAGTCACGACCCGGGCCGGTATTCCCGCGGCGCGAAGGAGGACGGTAAATGCGCCTGCATAGTGCTCGCAGAATCCACGCCGGGTGTCGAACAGGAATCCGTCGACCGGATCGCGATCGAGAAGCGGCCCCGGCGACAAGGTGTACACAAATGGCTCCTTGTGAAACCAATCGAGCACGGCTTTGACGTACGCGCGATCGGAATCGACTCCCTCGCGCATTGCCTTGGCGAAGGCGATCGTGCGCGGATTGTTGAGCGGCAGTTGCAGGCTCTCGCGCGGATTGTCATCGGTGCCGGCGTACGAGTCGCGCAGCGACGATCGCTGGGTATAACGGATCGCCTGCGCGACCGCCGCCCTGGCGACGAGCTGCTGGTCGTAGGTCAGGTAGGCGATTTCATTGCCCGGCGGCGCGAGCGGATCGCTCGTCGGCGAGCGTGGCAGCGACGACGGATGCTCGAGCGCGAACAGCCACGCTTTGCCGTGAGGCTCGAGCGTCACCGTGTATTCGATCGGCCGCACCTGCCGCGACACGAACCGGCCCGGGAGAAGCTTGTACACCGCGCGCCATTCGACTCCGTCGAAGCGGGATAGCACCGGACCGCGCCAGTAGCGCAGCGCCTGAGGCGGCGGCGAGCCGTTGAAATCTACCCGAAAGGCCACCGCATCGGAGAGTGACAGCTCGCTGATCGAGCCCGGACGCATGCTGTCCGACAATCCCGAGCGCGCACCGGCTTCGGTCGGCGAGCCCCAGAGAGGTCCGGCGAGCCGCGGAAAGATGAGGAACAACAGCGCGGCAATAGGGATGCCTTGCAGGATCAGGCGCGTGGTTGCTCGAAGTTGTGCTCGCCAGTCGGAAGCGGCCGCGGCTATTCCATCGCGCAGCGAGGCTAAGGTGCCACCGAGGGCGAGCAGGACCGGTACCGCCGATAGCGCCGCGCTAATGGTCTGAAGATAGAAAAACTGCGTCAGCGACAGGAAGAGCGCGAGGCAGATCAAGAGCGTGCCGTCGCGCGTATTGCGCGCCTCGATGAACTTGATGCCGACCAGCAGGTAAAGAAACTGGACGCAGGGATCGCGCGCCAGAAAATAGCCGAGCTCGGTGCGAATGCCCAACGCCGCCGCGACAGCCAACAGCGGCAACAACCAGCGTCGATGTCCCGTCAGGGCGCGCCACTTCGGCGGCAGTGCGACGCGCGCAAAGACCAGCGCGGCGCCGGCAACGGCGTTCCAGATCAGGAGGTGGCTCCAAAGAGGCCATTGTGCGGATACCAGTAATGCACCGAGCCAGGCAACCTGGACAGGCGTGAGGGGAGGCGATGCTTGCTTGCGGATCATCGATCGTGTGCCGGCGGAAACAACGCCAGTGAGGTCAGCGCGGCGCGCCGGTGTGCCGCGCCTTGTCCCGTTGGCAATACCGTGCCTGGAATGTGCAATGAAAACGGACGCGCCGCCCGCTCCGCCACCAGAATCCAGGCAGTGAACCTCGACAGTCCCGTTTCGGTGTCGACGCCTGCGGGCAATTCGAGCCAATGCAATTCCAGGATTCCTCCGCCACCGGTTCCCTCGAATTGTTTGGAGTACCAGCCCGCGCCGCGCGCCACGGCCTTCCACGCAATGCGGTTTTGTGCGTCACCGCGCTCGTAGTCGCGAAGACCGGCTAACTCGGTGTCAGCCAGCCGCGACGACCTGCCGACGTAGGATCCGTGACGACCGGGAGGCAAGGGTGGAGCGCCCGCTTCCGGCGCGGGGAACACCGTCCCGGTCAACGGAAAGTGAACGTAAGCCCAGGCACGCCATATGCCGAGCGGGAAGTCGGACGACAGGCTAATCCGCCCTAGTCCCAGATGGCCGCGTCCGGGCGCCGGAATCGAAATGGCGATGGGCCGGGTGGCGCCGGGCGGAAGATCGACGCTGTTGGGCAATCCCTGCCGTCCTGCGACCTCGATGCCGATACGCTGGCGCGAGCCGCTGGCGAGAGAAAGGGTGAACTCCAGGTCTCCGCCGGCAAAGGCTTCGCCTGCGCCAAGAGGCGATACCGCAAGCCCGGACAGGTTGCGAAACGTCGCCAGCAACGCGGCTGCGACCATCCCTCCTGCCAGGAAAGTCAGCGCATAGCCGAGCGACAGCGCGTAGTTCATCGTCGTCAGCAGCATCGTCGCCAGTGTGGCCACCAGCGCTACGCCGCGCGGCGTCGGCAGGATGTAAATGCGGCTGTGGCGAAGGACGACCCGCTCGAGGTCGCCCGGCGCGAGGCGCCAGACACGCTGACGCACGCGCTGTTTCCACGACTTTGCCTGCGTCTGCAACCCCGCGATTCCAAGCGTGGTCAACGCATCCTCCGACTTGGGTCAGAAGTTTATTGGGGTGTCAGTGCAGGCCACTAAGGCAGCGCGACGGCGCGCATCAAGGCCTGCGCCTGCGGTCCGCCGGCACGCGTGCTGCCGGCCAGGCGATGGCCGGCAACGGCGGGGAATACCGCCTGCACGTCTTCCGGCAACACCATCGGCCGTCCATCGAGCAGCGCCCAGGCGCGAGCCGCGGCAACCAGCAACAGTCCCGCTCGCGGCGAGAGTCCGCGATGCGCTCCGGGCGCGGGCATGCCACCCGACGCGGCGTTCGAGGTGCGTGACGCCGCCAGCAGGGCCTGGATGTAGTCGAGCAGCGCAGGCGCCACATGCACCGCGGCCGCTTCGCGTTGCCACGCCATGAGGGTGGGAGCGTCGGCGCACGGCTCGAGCTCGGGAATGCGTGCCCGGCGGTCACCGGAAATCAGCAGCTCGCGCTCGGCCGCCGCGTCCGGATAACCGAGCTCGACCGACATCAAGAATCGATCGAGCTGCGACTCGGGAAGCGGATACGCACCGATCTGCTCGGTTGGATTCTGGGTCGCGATGACAAAAAAAGGATCGGGCAGCGGCCGCGTCACGCCATCGATCGAAACCTGGCGCTCTTCCATGGCTTCGAGCAGCGCGCTTTGCGTCTTGGGCGGTGCGCGATTGATTTCGTCGGCCAGCACGATCGAGTGAAAAATGGGACCGGAATGAAATCGGAACTCGTGGGTGTCCGGGTCGAAGATCGACACGCCGAGCACGTCGGCCGGCAAGAGGTCGCTGGTAAATTGGACGCGGGCGTAGTGCAGCCCCAAGGTGCCGGCAAGCGCCTGCGCCAAGGTCGATTTGCCGACACCTGGAATGTCCTCGATCAGCAAATGGCCGCGCGCCAGCATGCAGGCAAGCGCGAGTCTCAACGGCGTCGATTTACCCACCACGATACGGCCGAGCTCGGCGAGTACGGTCGCCAATCGGTCGGACAGCGGAACGGCCAGGGTCTCGGCGGGACGAACGGTCATAGCAATGAATGCAGCAAGAAAGATGCCACTATAGCAGCCAGGGGCTCCTAGTCACCTTTCCGGCTGTCGGGATACACTTGCTGCATCGCCAGGCAGGCCTAAACAAACGCTCGATTCCCGCGGCCTTGGCACTCGCGCCGTCATTTCAAGCTCATTTCACATTTCACCGTGCCCATCGCGTACATCACGCATCCGACGTGTCGCCTGCACGATATGGGCCCGTACCATCCAGAGTGCCCGCAACGTCTCGATGCGATCCACGATCGCCTGATCAGCACGGGGCTTGATGGACTGGTCGCGCATTACAATGCGCCGGCGGCAACGAGGGAAGAGCTCGAGCGCGTTCACACCGCTCGCTACATCGACGAGGTCGAGGCGGCGAGCCCGCAATCGGGCATTCATTATCTCGATCCCGACACCGCACTCAATCCCGATTCACTCGAGGCGGCGCGACACGCGGCAGGCGCGGTGGTCCTGGGCACTGATCTGGTCATGAGCGGCGAATGCAGCACGGCATTCTGTGCGGTCCGACCTCCGGGTCATCACGCAACGCGCGAACGGGCGATGGGCTTTTGTCTGTTCAACAACATCGCGGTCGGTGTCGCGCACGCGCTCGCCAGACACGGATTGACGCGGGCGGCGGTGATCGACTTCGACGTTCATCACGGCAATGGCACCGAGGATATTTTCGCGGGCAGGGCCGACGTCATCATGGTCGGAACCTTTCAGTATCCGCTGTATCCGTATTCGGGGGTCGAGCCCCTTGGCGCGAACATGCACAACGTGCCCTTATCGCCCGGCAGCGGAAGCGACGAGTTTCGCGCCGCGATCAGCAAGCGTTGCCTGCCGGCTCTGGAAGCGCACCGGCCGGAAATCCTGTTTGTCTCCGCCGGGTTCGATGCGCACCGCGAGGATCCACTGGCCAACCTGAAGCTCGCCGACGCGGACTTCGCCTGGGTGACTTCGGAAATCGTTGCCGTGGCGGCGCGTCATGCGCAAGGGCGCATCGTCTCGTCGCTCGAAGGCGGCTACGCCCTGTCGGCGCTGGGGCGAAGCGCGATCGCACACATGCGTGGGCTGGCGGCAGTTTAGTTTGCACTTGGTTTGCGCTCGGTTGGCAATGACGCCTATGGCTCGATGATGCAACGCAGACAATTCCTGAGCGCATGCGCGGCCATCGCCGGTGCATCCGGCGCCGGGGCCATGAACGGCGAGTGGATGTCGGCGACACCGCGACTTTATCCGCGCTCGCGTCTGATCGATCACTTCGGCGAGCCGATCAAGGTTGCCGGATTGGCCACCAGGACCAATTACGTCTTCCAGTATCCGTTCGCAGGGACGCCGTGTTTCCTGCTCAATCTCGGCCGCCCGCTGGCCGGGGCGGACAAATTACTCCGTGCCGATGGCGCGCCGTACGCGTGGAGCGGCGGCGTCGGCCGCCAGCGCTCGATCGTTGCCTATTCGGCGATCTGCGCCCACAAGCTGGCCTATCCGACGCGCGAGGTGAGCTTTATCCGTTATCAGCCGGAACGCTCTCCGACCTCCGACGGCAACGTGATTCATTGCTGCGCCGATCACAGCGTTTACGATCCCGCCGCGGGCGCGCGCGTGTTGAGCGGCCCGGCACCGCAACCGCTGGCGGCGATCCTGCTCGATTATGACGCGGAGCACGACGAGCTCGCCGCACTGGGAACCGTGGGTGCGGAGCAGTTCGATGCGTTCTTCAGGAAGTACGACTTCAAGCTGACGCTGGAATATGGTCAGGGACGTGCGCACGCGCCGGTCGGCGCTACGACGGTGGTCCGCGAAATGACGCAGTACTGCCGGCAGACAGTGCAATGCTAAAGGGTTCGATGCGGACGCGGCTTGCCACCGATTCCTGCGCTTACTCCGACGGCATGCGCACGTAATGAGGCTGCGCTTCGACCCGCGCCAGCCATGCCGTGATCGCGGGAAAGCGGGCGAGATCGAACCCGCCTTCTCCGGCGACGTGGGTGTAGCCGTAAAGCGCGATGTCGGCAACGGTATAGCGCCTTGCGACCAAGAATGGCTCGTTGGCAAGTTGGCGCTCCATCACCGCCAGCGCGCGATATCCGCCGTCGCTTTTGCTTTCCGCCAATGCGCGCTGTGACGCCGGATCCGGATGAAACCGGCGCAGGAAGCGGGCGACCGCGATATAGGGTTCGTGGCTGTATTGTTCGAAAAACAGCCACTGCAGCACTCGCGCACGCTGCAGCCGGTCCGTCGGCAAGAGCGGCGTGTCCTCGGCGAGATAGCAAAGAATGGCATTGGATTCCGGGAGGAAGACGCCGGGCTCGATTTCCAGCACCGGCACTTTACCGTTGGGATTCTTCGCCAGGAAATCGGGTGTGCGTGTCTGGCCGTGCACGCTGTCGGTCTCGGTCCACTCGTAGGGAAGCCCCAGCGCCTCGAGGGTCATGCGCACCTTGTGGCAGTTGCCGGACACCGACGTCCCGTAAACCCTGAACATTGCGATCTCCTCGATGAGGGTGCGACCAGGCGCGCTCCCGCGCATGGCCCAAACTGCACTACAATCGGCGGGCGCTTTCGGTCGTCGTCAAACCGCGCCAAGCGCACGCAAGCATGTCACTGTCCTCCATCCACACCTCCGCCGTCGTCGAAGTTCGCGAGCTGCGCAAATCCTTCAAGCACGTGGATGCCGTGCGCGGCATCAGCTTCGACGTTCATCGCGGCACGACCACCGCCTTGCTGGGCGGTAATGGCGCGGGCAAAACGACGACGCTTTCGATGCTGCTCGGTGTTCTCACGCCGACCGCCGGCTCGATTCGCATTCTCGGCGAGAACATGCTGCGATATCCGTACCGCGTTCTGCCGCGCATCAATTTTACCTCGCCCTATGTCGACTTGCCCAAGCGCCTCACCGTCGGCGAGAACCTTCGCGTCTATGCGCGGCTCTACGGCGTAGCCCGGCCTCAGGCGCGCATCGACGAGCTGGCGGCGGAGCTTGGCCTAGGCGATCTTGTTCCGCGACCCTACGGCGATCTGTCGGCAGGCCAGCGGACTCGGGTGAGCCTTGCCAAGGCCTTGCTCAATAGCCCCGAAGTGTTGCTGCTCGACGAGCCCACCGCGTCGCTCGACCCGGACGTCGGTGACAGGATGCGCACGCTGCTCGAGCAATACCAGAAACGCTCCGGCTGCACCATGCTGCTCGCGTCGCACAACATGAGCGAGGTTGAGCGCATGTGCAACGAGGTGATCATGTTGCGCGCCGGTCTCGTCGTCGATCAGGGCTCGCCTCTGGCGCTGCTCGAACGCTATGGGCGACAGAACATGGACGACGTCTTCCTCGATATCGCGCGCGATCGGGTGAGCCCAGACCACGGCACCAGCGCCAACGGCCACGGCCAGGGAATCGTTTCGTGAAGGCGCTCCTTGCCGAGGCCGCGGCTTCCAGCAATCGCATCCGGGCGCTGATCGAGCGCCATGCGTACCTGTTGCTCAAATCGTGGCCGCGCCTGGTGTCGATGGCGTACTACCCCACCGTCACCATGATCATGTGGGCGTTTGTTACCGTCTACTTGCGCCCGACCAGCAATTTCCTGGCCGATGCGCCGGGTCTTTTCATCGGTGCGGTGCTGCTGTGGGACATTCTGTTCCGCGGTCAACTCGGCGTGTCGCTGACGTTTTTCGAGGAGATGTATTCGCGCAACCTCGGCAACCTGTTCGTCAGTCCCTTGCGCGCCTGGGAAATGATCGTCGGGCAATTGGTGATGAGCATCATCCGCACCTTGATCGGCGTCGGCGCCGCGTGCTTCTTCGCGTGGCTCCTTTTCAGGTTTTCGATTTTCTCGCTGGGCTTTCCGCTGATTGCTTTCTTTGTGAACCTCATCATCTGCGGCTGGGCGATCGGACTCGCCGTCTCGGGCATGGTTCTGCGCTGGGGCCTCGGCGCGGAAGAGCTCGCGTGGGCGGCGATCTTTCTGCTCGCGCCGGTATCCGGCGTCTATTATCCGATCGCCGTGCTGCCGCGCTGGCTGCAGACGATCGCGCATATAGTGCCCACCAGCTACGTTTTCGAGGGCATGCGCTCGGTATTGCTCGACCACCAATTTCGCCCCGAGCTTTTCTGGAGTGCGCTGGCGATCAACGTGCTGTACATGTTCGCTGGCGTGAACCTGTATTTGCTGGCGATCGGCTACGCGCGCCGGCATGGCATGCTGATGCAGATGGGCGAATAGCAGCATTACGAAGGTGCATGACGGCCGGATCCCTAATATCGTCATTCCCGCGGGAGCGGGAATCCAGTGTCTTTTGTACGAACGCGATCAGACAGCCGTCTGCCCCGGTCGGTGCGGGTCCAGAAGTATCGCCACCGCAACCTTTCTTTCCTCGGCAGCGAGAATATTGAAGGTCCGGCATGCTGCCGGCGTGTCCATTACATCCAGGCCGATGCGCGCCTCGACGAGCGCGCGCGTCAGGCGCGGGGACGGAAAGCGCTGCCTCGCACCGGTGCCGAGCAATACGATCTCCGGCTGCAGCGCCGCGACCGCGACGAAGTCCGCGTCGGTGAGCGCTTCGAATCCGGCCGGGCACCAGCCGGTAAGAATTCGTTCCGGCGTTACTACGATATTTTCCCGATAAAGGACGACGCCGAGGCGCACGTAGTCGTCCCCGTAACCCGTAAAAACGTTGCCTTCGCTGGTGTTTAGATGGAACTTCATGCGAGGTCGATCCGAAGTTCACAAGTAGGTAAGGGCCCGGACCATCATTTTGTGCGTTGCGGTAAGTGCATAAGTCCGTTAGGATTATAACTTCAGCCGCTTCTACGTCGCTCGGACGGTTCCGGGCGCTTACGCAGGAAGACCCGCCGCATGTCTCCGTTCTCCCCCGATCCAGTGCTGTTCCCGCGCATCGAGCGCCTGCCGCCGTACGTTTTCAACATCACCGCCGAGCTCAAGATGGCGGCGCGCCGCCGCGGCGAGGACATCATCGACTTCGGGATGGGCAATCCCGACGGGCCGACGCCGGCGCACATCGTCGCCAAGCTGGTCGAGACCGTGCAGCGAGGGGACACCCATGGCTACTCGGTGTCGCGCGGCATACCGCGCCTGCGCCGCGCGATCTGCCAGTGGTATCAGCGACGCTATGGCGTCGAGTTCGATCCGGAGACCGAGGCGATCGTCACCATCGGCTCCAAGGAGGGCATCGCGCATCTGACGCTGGCCACACTCGGCCGCGGCGACACGGTGCTGGTGCCCAATCCCAGCTATCCGATCCATATCTACGGACCGGTGATCGCCGGCGCCGATATTCGTCAGGTGCCGCTGACGCCGAACGTGGACTTCTTCGCCGAGCTGGAGCACGCGATCAAGATGAGCGTTCCGAAGCCGAAGATGCTCATCATCAACTTTCCGGCCAACCCGACCGCGCAATGCGTCGAGCTTCCCTTTTTCGAGAAGATCATCGCGCTCGCCAAGGAGCACGGCATTTACGTGGTGCACGATCTCGCCTATGCCGACATCTGCTTCGACGGCTGGAAGGCGCCGTCGATCATGCAAGTGCCCGGTGCGCGCGACGTCGCCGTCGAATTCTTCACCATGTCCAAAAGCTACAACATGGCCGGATGGCGCATCGGTTTCATGGTCGGCAACAAGGACCTGGTGAACGCGCTGGCGCGCATCAAGGGTTATCACGACTACGGAACGTTCACGCCGATCCAGGTCGCCGCGATCGCCGCGCTCGAGGGCCCGCAGGATTGCGTCGCCGAAGTGGCGATGATCTATCAGAAGCGTCGCGACGTGCTGGTCAAGGGATTGCACGAGGCGGGCTGGCGGGTGGATATTCCCAAGGCTTCGATGTACGTATGGGCCAAGATTCCAGACGCCTACAAGGAGCTCGGATCGCTAGAGTTCACGAAAAAGCTGATGGCGCAGGCGAAGGTGTCGGTGTCGCCCGGCATCGGCTTCGGTGAGTTCGGCGATCAGCATGTTCGGTTCGCGATGATCGAGAACGAGAGCAGGACCCGTCAAGCCATTCGCGGCATCAAGCAGATGTTTCGCGACGACCGATTGCTCTGATCAGGCCATAAGCGAGCGATGGCTCAAACACCCATGAGACCTCTACAGGTGGGATTGCTGGGCATGGGCACCGTGGGTTGCGGCACCTGGACGGTCCTGAAGCGCAACGAGGAGGAGATCACGCGCCGCGCCGGCAGGCCGATTCGCATCACCTGGATCGCGACCCGCACCCTGGATCGCGCGCACCAAGCCACGCGCGGCGCGAAGGGCGTCCATCTCACCACGGATCCGGAAGCGGTGATCGACCGTCCCGACGTGGACATCATCGTCGAGCTGATCGGCGGCATCGAGCCGGCGAAATCGTATGTGCTTCGCGCGATAGCCAACGGCAAACATGTCGTCACGGCCAACAAGGCGCTCCTTGCGCGGCATGGCAACGAGATTTTCGCGGCGGCACAGAAAGCCGGCGTGATGGTCGCGTTCGAGGCCGCGGTCGCCGGCGGCATTCCGATCATCAAGGCGCTGCGCGAGGGACTGACTGCCAACCGCATCGAATGGATCGCTGGCATCATCAACGGTACCAGCAATTTCATTCTCTCCCAGATGCGCGCGACCGGGGCGCCGTTCGCGACGGTGCTGGCCGAGGCACAGGCGCGCGGGTATGCGGAGGCAGATCCCACGTTCGATGTCGAAGGCATCGACGCCGCGCACAAGCTCACCATCATGTCGGCCATCGCCTTCGGGGTGCCGATGCAGCTCGACAAGGTTTACACCGAAGGGATCACGCGGCTCACGCGCGAGGACCTCCGCTACGCCGAGGAGCTGGGATACCGGATCAAGCTGCTCGGGATCACCCGCCGCGCTTCGGCCGCGGGCAGTGCGGAGAGTGTTGGCATCGAGCTCAGGGTTCATCCGACGCTGGTGCCGGCGAAGCGTCTGATCGCCAACGTCGAAGGAGCGATGAACGCGGTGCTGGTCAAGGGCGACGCAGTCGGCGCCACGTTGTACTACGGTGCGGGTGCCGGCGCGGAACCGACCGCGAGTGCCGTCATCGCGGACCTGGTCGACGTTACCCGTATGCACACGGCGGACCCGGAGCATCGCGTTCCGCATCTCGCCTTTCAGCCGGACCAGCTCTCCAACATTCCTTTTCTGCCGATGGGCGAGGTGCGCACGAGCTACTACTTGCGCATGCGGGTGCTCGACCGGCCTGGTGTGCTGGCTGACATCACCCGCATCCTCGCCGACCGCGATATCTCCATCGACGCCATGATCCAGAAGGAGCCGCCCGAGGGCGAGGACCGTACCGATATCATCCTGTTGACACATCAATCGATCGAGCGCCAGATCATCGACGCGATCGCCAAGATCGAATCGCTGCCGACGATGAATGGCAAGGTGGTGCGCATCCGCATGGAAGAGCTCAATTGACCGCGAAACGCCCAACTCCCGTCGGCCCGCGAAAGCGGGAACCCAGTGGCGTTCGTACAAAAGACACTGGATTACCGCTTTCGCGGGAATGACGGTAGTGTGGCCTTCGTGAGAATGATGAGATTTGGATCGACGCGTCTCGGCCAAATGAATTCGCAGCTACCGTAATGCGCTACGTCAGCACCCGCAGCGCGGGATTCGGACCACTGCCGCCGCAACCCTTCTCGGCGATACTGCTCGAGGGTCTCGCGCCCGATGGCGGACTCGCGGTGCCGGAGAGCTATCCGCGTTTCACTCCCGTCGAGCTGGCGGCGCTGCGTCGGCTCGATTATCGGCAGCTCGCATTCGCGGTTCTTGCGCGCTACGCCGACGATATACCGGCTGCGGACCTGCAGACAATCATCACCCGCACCTACACGGCGGCGACATTCGGCAGCGATGAAATCGCGCCGCTGCTCCGCCTCGAGCCGAATCTGTTTCTGCTTCGCGTGTCCAATGGACCTACGCTCGCATTCAAGGACATCGCGCTGCAGCTCCTCGCCAATCTTTTCGAGTACGTGCTTGCGAAGCAGCACGCGACGCTGAATGTCCTCGGGGCGACCTCGGGCGATACCGGATCGTCGGCCGAGCTTGCGATGCGGGGCAAGCGCGGGCTGGCGGTCTTCATGCTGTCGCCCAAGGGCAAGATGAGCCCGTTTCAGACCGCGCAGATGTACTCGCTTGCCGACGCTAACATCTTCAACATCGCCATCGATGGCGTATTTGACGATTGCCAGGATATCGTCAAGTCGATCGCCGCCGACGCGGCATTCAAGCGGCGGTTTCACCTAGGCGCCGTCAATTCCATCAATTGGGCGCGCATCGCGGCGCAAGTCGTGTATTACTTCAAGGGATACTTTGCGGCAACGAGCGGCGACGATGAGCAAGTCTGTTTCGCCGTGCCGTCGGGCAATTTCGGCAACGTGCTCGCCGGTCACGTCGCCAGACGGATGGGGCTTCCGATCCGCCGCCTGATCGTTGCGACCAACGAGAACGATGTGCTAGACGAATTTTTCAGAAGCGGCCGCTACCGGGTCCGCAGAGGAGCCGAAACCCTGCAGACGTCAAGCCCGTCGATGGACATTTCCAAGGCATCCAACTTCGAGCGTTTCGTGTTCGATCTCACCAACCGCGATCCAGTCGCCGTCGCAGATCTGTGGCGGGAGGTGGAAGCTCGCGGCGGATTCGACCTTGGAGGCACGCCGCTTGGGCGGCGATTGCGCGATGCCGGATTCGTCTCCGGCCGCAGCACCCATGCCGATCGCCTCAACACCATCCGTATGCTGGCCGAACGTTATGGCGTGGTGGTCGATCCGCATACCGCGGATGGCGTCAAGGTCGGGCTCGAGCATCGCGAAGCCGGCGTGCCGCTCATCTGTATCGAAACCGCGCTGCCGGCCAAGTTTGCGGCGACGATACGGGAGGCACTGGGATACGAGCCGAAGAGACCTCCAGCGTACGAGGGTCTCGAAGCACTGCCGCAGCGATTTGTAACTTTGGCCGCGGACGCCGCCGCAGTGAAGGCGTTCGTCGCCGAGCACGCGCATGCCTGAACGGGCGCCACCCATGAGCGTCTGGTTGCGCGATCTCGGGCGGAATCTGTGGAGCGGCGCGCTCCTGGTCTTCGCGCAGCCGGTGAGCAAGCTCCGCTTTCGCATCGGAGTGCCGCAGTTGCTGGTCTTGTTTGTCGTCTCGGCGTGGCTCGATCTTGCGGTCGATACGATGCAGCGCGAGCCCGGTGCGGCGTTCAGGCTAGCGGGCCTGGTCAGCGAAGGATTCTATGGCGCGCTGCTGATGCTTTTTGCGGCCTTGCTGGCGATGATCTTCCGCCAGCCTTCATTCGCGCTCGCGCTTCCGGTCGTTCTGCTCTCCAGCGAGTGGCCACTTCAGCTTGCCCGCATGATCAGCGGGGCGGCGCTGGGGGGCGGTGCGGAGTGGTTTGGCGCTGCGCTCCGCGCGGAACAAGTGATTCTGCTCTGGAGCTTCTTCTGGCTGTGGCGCTCCGCGGCGGTCAGCCTGGAGCCGAAGCACCCTCATTACCTGCTGCGCTCGGTGGGCGCGGGCATTTTGCTGTCGACGCCCCTCTGGTTCGCGCCCGCGCTGTTGCCGGACATGGGGTGGTGGGAAGCCCCAGCGCAGGAGCTGGCGCGCGACGCGCGCTTCCCGAGCCCGGCTTCGGAAGCGGTATTGAGCGCGCAGCAGGAGCTCTTCGACCAGGCGTTGGACGACCTCGCGGACGAGAGGCAGGGAGTCACCGATCTCTACTTCGTCGGTTTTGCACCCTATGCCGGAGAGGACGTCTTCCGCAAGGACATGGAGCTCGCACGCGATCTCTTCGACCAGCGCTTCGACACCGAAGGTCGATCCATCGTGCTGATCAACAACCCGAGCACGGTGTTGCAGCAGCCTATGGCCACGGTCACCAATCTGCGCGCGACGCTGAAGGAAATCGGCGCCACCATCGATCGCGACGACGATGTGGTGATGGTATATCTCGAGAGCCACGGCGGGCGCGATCATCGCCTGGCAGTCGACTTTCCGCCCCTGGAGCTCGAGCAACTCACCCCCGCGACGCTGCGCACATTGCTCGACGAGGCCGACATCAAGTGGCGCATCATCGTCGTGTCGGCGTGCTATTCCGGCGGCTACATCGAGCCGCTGAAGGACGACTTCACGCTGATCCTTACCGCGTCGGCCGCCGACCGCACGTCCTTCGGATGTGGCACCGAAAGCAACGCGACCTATTTTGCCGATGCACTGTTCCAGCACGCGCTTCGCTTCGAGGATTCGTTCGTCAAGGCATTCGCTCAGGCACGCGAGCGCATCGCCGAGCACGAGCGGGAGCAGAAAGTGAGCCCGCCTTCGGACCCGCAGATCTACGTCGGCGATGAGATGGCTGCCAAGCTTCCGAAACTCGAGGCGACGCTGCGCGCGCGGCGCGCCGGCGGGACGATATAGGTAACATGACGAAAATGCGTGGCGGGCATGCCCCGTAGTCGTCATTCCCGCGAAAGCGGGAATCCAGCGTCTTTTGAACGAACGCCGCTGGATCCCCGCTTTCGCGGGGACGACGCAAATTTGAGGCGGCCGTACCCGTTTAGGTAATCCCCAGCGCGACTTCGCGGCGCGGGGGCGCGACTCCGCGACGCTCCGGCGCCTCGTGTTGGTAGAATGACCCTTCGTGCCGAGAGCGGGCTGCTGCGAACAGACTCGCCTGCACCCACCCGCGTCCTCGCGCGAAACTGCCCGATGGGAACCGCCAAAACAACCGTACGCCCGCTTGCGGGATTGAAAGTCCTCGAGCTCGGCCAATTGATTGCCGGTCCGTTCGCCGGCAGGGTCCTTGCCGAGTTTGGCGCCGAAGTCATCAAGATCGAGCCCCCCGCGTCGGGCCAGGACCCAGGTGGCGATCCACTTCGTCAATGGCGGCTGCTGCATGAGGGCACGTCGCTGTGGTGGTACGTGCAGGCCCGCAACAAGAAATCGGTGACCGCCAATCTGCGCATGGCGGAAGGGCAGGAGATCGCGCGCCGGCTCTCGCGTGACGCCGACATCGTCATCGAGAACTTTCGTCCCGGGACGCTGGAAAAATGGGGGCTCGGCTACGATGTGCTTGCTGCCGACAACCCGGGGCTCATCCTGCTTCGCCTGTCGGGCTTCGGACAGACAGGCCCGTACCGCGATCAGCCGGGCTTCGGCGCGGTCGGCGAATCGATGGGCGGCATGCGCCACGTCACGGGATTTCCGGAGCGCCCTCCCGTCCGCATGAACATCAGCATCGGCGACGCGCTCGCCGCGCTGCACGGCGTGATCGGCGTGCTGATGGCGCTGCATCATCGCAATGCTCACGGAGGCAAAGGCCAGGTGATCGATGTCGCGCTGTACGAGGCGGTTTTCAACATGATGGAAAGCCTGATTCCCGATTACGATCTGCATGGCGAGATACGCGGCCGTATCGGCACCGGGCTTACCAACATCGTCCCGTCCAACACCTACACGACGCGCGACGGACACAGCGTGGTCATTGCCGGCAACGGCGACAGCATTTACAAGCGGCTGATGCACGCGATCGCTCGCGACGATCTTGGCCAGGACCCCGAGCTCGCCAGCAATGTCGGACGGGTTAAGCGCACCGCGGCAATCGATGGCGCGATCGGCGAATGGGCGGCCGCGCACGATCTCGACGATATTCTTCGCGCGCTCAAGGCGGCTGACGTTCCGCATGGCAAGATCTACACCGCTGCCGACATCGTCAACGATCCGCAATATCTGGCCCGCGAGATGATCCGCCAGGTGAAGCTCGCCGACGGGACGCCGCTCAAGCTCCCCGGGATCGTGCCCAAGCTGTCGGACACACCCGGCAGCATGGATTGGGTCGGGCCGGCGCTGGGCGAGCACACGGATGCGGTTTTGCTTGCTGCGGGGTACGACAGCGACGATATCGCACGCCTGCGCGCCACCGGCGCGATTTGAAAACGACGAGGTAGGACCATGGAGCGCATCTTCATTCACGACGTTGTCGCCCGCGACGGCCTGCAGATCGAACCCGCTTGGGTACCGACCGAACGCAAGATCGAGCTCATCGATCGGCTGTCGGCGACCGGCGTGGCCAAGATCGAGGCGACGTCTTTCGTGTCACCCAAGGCGGTGCCGAACCTTCGCGATGCCGAAGCTGTCATGGCCGGCATCAACCGCAATCCTGCGGTGACCTACGTTGCGCTGGTGCCGAATGCTCGCGGCGCCGAACGCGCGCTCGGCGCTGACGTCGACGAGATCGTGCTGGTCGTCTCGGTGTCGGAGACGCACAACCGGGCGAACGTCCGCCGCAGCGTTGCCGAATCGTTCGCCGGTTTCGGTGACGTATTCGACGTGGTGCGCGGTCATCGGCAGACCGTGGTCGGCGCGCTGGCCACATCGTTCGGCTGCCCGTTCGAAGGTGTGATCCCGGAGCAGCAGGTGCTCGATGGGGTGGCCCGCTATGTCGAGCTCGGCGTCAACGCAGTGACGCTGGCGGACACGACCGGCATGGCGAATCCGCGCCAGGTCGAGGCGCTGGTGCAGCGCGTGCGAGCGCGCTGGCCGGACCTCGAGCTCGCGCTGCACTTCCACAATACGCGTGGCATGGGCCTGGCGAATGTCCTCGCGGGGCTCGCCGCGGGTGTTACGCATTACGAGGGTTGTCTCGGTGGACTGGGCGGATGCCCGTTCGCGCCGGGTGCGACGGGCAACATCTGCACGGAGGATCTGGTGCACATGCTGCATTGCATGGGCTACGACACCGGAATCGATCTCGACCTCTTGCTCGCGACATCGAGTTGGTTACGCGAGATCGTCGGACACGAGCTTCCGGGCCAAGTCGTCAAGGCAGGGAAGGCGACCGATTTGCATCCGGCACCGCGCGAAGTGGACCTTGCGCCAGTTCGTTGACAGGTTCGTTGACAGGCTCGTTAACAGTTGAGCATCGCCATATGAGCATCGCCGCCCGCAAGCGCGCCGTAGGTGTGCGGAGCTGCTCCAGTACGGACAATTACCGAAATAGGTGATAGCGTAGCCAAAACTCGCGTCGTCCCCGCGAAAGCGGGGACCCAGTGGCGTTCGTACAAAAGACACTGGATTCCCGCTTTCGCGGGAATAACGATATCCGAGCGCGCCTGACTCACCCGTTGGAGGAACCCATGAAACCGTTTCGCAGACTCGCATGCGCCGCGTGCGCGACGCTCGCTTTGATGTTGCCGCTCGCGGCGCACGCGCAAGGCAAGCTCGAAAAATCCAAGGTCAGCATCGCCGTGGGCGGCAAGGCCGCTTTCTATTATTTGCCGCTGACCATCGCCGAGCGGCTCAATTACTTCAAGGAGGAGGGGCTCGACGTCGAGATCAGCGACTTCGATGGCGGCTCGAAGGCGCTGCAGGCGGTGGTCGGTGGCAGCGCGGATGTCGTCTCCGGCGCGTGGGAGAACACGATTGACCAACAGCCGAAAGGGCTCCAGCTTCAGGGCTTTCTGCTGCAAGGCCGCTACCCGATGATCTGCGTCGCGCTGGCCAAGGCCAAGGCTGCCAACTACAAGTCACCCAAGGACCTCAAGGGCATGAAAATCGGCGTAAGCGCGCCGGGTTCGAGCACCAACCGCATGGTCCTGCATTTGCTCGCGAAAGATGGCCTCAAGAGTGACGATGTTTCGATCATCGGCGTCGGCACCTCGGCGGGCGTGATCGCGGCGATCACCAGCGGCCAGGTCGACGCAGTGTCGAACCTCGACCCGGCAATAGCCATGCTGGAAAACATTGGCGCAGTAGTGCTGATCGCGGATACGCGCACGGCCAAAGGAACGGAGGCGGTTTTCGGCAGCGCCGATATGCCCGCAGGCGCGCTCTATGCACCGATCAGTTTCATCCAGAAAAATCCGAACACCGTGCAGGCACTGACCAACGCCATGGTGCGCGCGCTGATATGGCTGCAGAAGGCAACTCCCGAACAGCTTGTTGCGACGGTGCCGCCGGAGTATCTGCTGGGGAACAGGGAGGCCTACGTCGCGAGCTATTTGAAGCTGAAGGACGCGTTCTCGCCCGACGGAACGTTTACCGAAGCAGGTGCGCAAAATACGCTCAAGTACCTGGCCGCCTTCAACCCTGCGATCAAGCCGGCAGAGATCAAGCTCGGTCCGACCTTCGACAACAGCTACGCGCAAAAGGCAATGGCCAAGTACAAGCGCTAGCAAGGTTTTCGCAATGAACCCTGCTGCGCCGGAGCAGACGCCGGCACTGCTCCTCGATCATGTGACGTGCGCGTTTGCCTCGCGCGAAAAGAGCGGCAAGCGTTATACGGCGGTCAAGGACGCGACGCTCACCGTCGCCGCGGGAGAATTCGTCTCGGTGGTGGGGCCCACCGGGTGCGGCAAGTCGACGCTCCTCAATGTCGCGGCCGGCCTGCTGCAGCCCTCATCGGGCCACGTGCGCGTGCTGGGCGCGCCGCTTTCCGGCATCAATCGCCGAGCCGGATACATGTTCCAGGCCGAATCGTTGATGCCATGGCGCAATGCGCGCGACAACGTTCTCGCCGGACTCCAGTTCGCCGGTGTTGCCGAGGACGAGTCGCGGCGCCGCGCCGACGAATGGCTCGGCCGCGTGGGATTGAGCGGGTTTGAGACGCGTTATCCGCACGAGCTCTCCGGCGGCATGCGTAAGCGCGTCGCCCTGGCGCAAATGCTGATCCTCGATCCCGAGATCATGCTCATGGACGAGCCGTTCGCGGCGCTCGATGTGCAGACGCGGCAGCTCATGGAAAACGAGCTGCTCGAGCTCTGGTCGGCTGATCGGAAGTCGGTCATGTTCATCACCCACGATCTCGAGGAAGCGATCGCGCTCTCCGATCGCGTGATCGTTCTATCCGCCGGCCCGGCAACGAGGCCGATCGGCGAATTCGTCATCGATCTGCCGCGACCGCGCGACGTCAACGAAATCCGAATGACGCCGCGCTTCGTCGAGCTGCACAGCGATATCTGGCGCGTGATGAAGGACGAGGTTTTGAAGGGCTATGCGCAAAGCAAGAAAAACTAGCGCGCCGGATCCGGACGCCGCGGCACCGCAAACCGCGAGCGCCGCGAGACGGCCGAGCCTGCGCTCGTCGCCGGCACGGCTAGCGCTGTATCACGTGGCGCTGCTCGGTGGCTTGTTTCTCTTCTGGTACCTGATGACCGAGCCGGGCCTCATCCCGCCGTTCTACTTCGACGATCCGACACGGGCCAAATTCTTTTTCGGGCAGCCGCAGGAAGTCTTCAAGCGCATCTGGAACTGGTTTGCCGGCGGCAGCATTTACCTGCATCTCGGCGTGACGCTGCTGGAAACCTTGCTTGCGTTCGCCATCGGCACGCTGCTCGGCCTGGTGCTGGGACTGTGGTTGGCGCTGGCGCCGACTGCGTCAACGCTGGCCGACCCCTATATCAAGGCGATGAACGCGATGCCGCGCGTGATCCTGGCGCCGATTTTCGCGGTGTGGTTCGGACTGGGCATCACGTCCAAGGTCGTGTTCGGCGTCACGCTGGTTTTCTTCATTGTGTTCTTCAACGTCTATCAGGGTGTCAAGGAAGTGAGCCCGGTGGTGCTCGCCAACGCGCGCATGCTTGGCGCGTCGGGAAAACAGCTGTTGCGCTACGTGTATCTGCCTTCGGCGACCAGCTGGGTGTTTTCAAGCCTGCACACGTCGGTGGGTCTTGCCTTCGTCGGCGCCGTGGTGGGCGAGTACCTCGGATCGGCGCGCGGCGTTGGCTACCTTATCCACCAGGCGGAAGGCGTGTTCGACATCGACACAGTGTTTGCAGGAATACTTGTGCTGACGATCTTCGCGCTGATCCTCGACTTCATCGTCACCAAGGTCGAGAGCCGGCTGCTGGTCTGGCGCCCTGGGACCGCCGAGACGGAAGCGCTCTAGGTCGTTACGCCAATCCGACCGAGGTTTGGTCGGCACACGTTTCTGAATTGATATCGGCCTGCGATTCGTCGCGAGTGTGTGCTACAGGAATAGGCCACAAGCCCCGCTGTTTACGCATTTGCAGGCCCGGACCCGTAATGGCTGGGACTGCGGTCATTCGTCGCGCCGCCCGAGGACCGACAGCGGGACTTCGCGTGGAATGGTGTTGCCGCGCGCCGCCGGTCCATGGGTCGGTCGGCCTCGATAGCCTATGTCCACGCAGTGATCCGTGAAGAGGAGGTCTTATGCGAAAAAATCCAGAGAAAACAAGCGTGGTGGTATCCGAAACCGGGAACGTCACGCGCCCAGCAGCGCTCGAGTCGCGACGGAACGTGTTCGTCACGGGTGTGGGCGCCGCGATTCTCGCCCTTGGAGTCGTTCTGCCGGCGATCGCGCAACTGCCCCTCGTCCCTCCGTCCGTCGTCGATCCGAACCTGGCCGTGCGCAAGGTGGCTTTCGGTCTCAACCAGCCGACCAGCATGGCCTTCATCGGAACGAACGACATCCTGGTGCTCGAGAAGGCGTCCGGCAAGGTGCAGAGAGTCATCAACAACGTCGTTCAAGCTACACCGGCGCTCGACCTTCCGGTCAATTCCGCAGTGGAGCGGGGCCTGCTGGGGATTGCGCTGCACCCTGCATTTCCAGCCAACCCCGCCGTCTACCTATACTGGACGGAGAGCTCGACGGGAGCTGATTCCGCCAATCTTGCCGACGTTGCGCTGCTGGGCAATCGCGTCGACCGATTCATCTGGAACGGATTGACGCTCACCCTGGATCGAAATCTCATCCGGCTGCACGCGTTTCAGGCCGACGCCGGGCAGCCGCTTCGCGGCAATCACAACGGCGGGGTGTTGAAATTCGGTCCCGATGGGAAGCTCTACATCGTCATCGGCGACAACGGCCGCCGCGGCTGGATGCAGAACCTGCCGTGCGGTCCCACCGCGGTCTGTCCCGGACCCGTGGTCGCAGACGATCAGTTCGGCGGACCCATGCCCGACAACGCGCATCTCACCGGCGTCATCCTGCGCCTGAACGACGACGGCACGACGCCGGCAGACAACCCATTTTTTGCGGCTGGTGCAGCGATCGGCGGCGAAGTGGGCGCCAATATCCAGAAGGTCTTTGCCTACGGGATCCGTAACACCTTCGGCATGGACTTCGATCCGGCGTCGGGCAACCTGTGGCTCGAAGAGAACGGCGACGATTCGTTCAGCCAGCTCAGTCGAGTCTTGCCGGGAATGAACAGCGGCTGGGTGCAGATTCGCGGACCCGTTTCGCGTATCGCCGAATACAAGGCGATCGAAACCAGCCCTGCAAGCGATCCCTGCATCGGCGGCGCGTATTTCGGACTGCAGCAGATCCGTTGGCCGCCGACCAACATCGCCGACACGCCGCAGGACGCGCTGTCGCGGTTATTCGTGCTCCCGGGGTCGTTCCATAAAGATCCTGAACTGAGCTGGAAATTCGAAGTGGCGCCGGCCGGTATCGGCTTCATGAAGACCAGCGCGCTTGGGCCGGAATATCAGAGCAACCTGTTCATGGGAGGCGCACGGACTTTCCTCCAGGGCGGGCACTTGTTCCGCTTCAAACTGACCGCCGATCGCACGAACATCGCGGTGGACGATCCCCGTCTTGCGGATCGGGTCGCCGACAATGTCTGCAAGTTTGACATTACGGAAAGCGAAACGCTGCTCTTCGGCAGAAACTTCGGCATCGTCACCGACGTGTTGACCGGGCCGAACGGCAATCTGTTCGTGGTATCGCTTACCAACGGTTTGATCTATGAGATCTACCGGCCGTAGTAACGGCGGGTTTTGAACCTGTCCGCTCGATCCAACCGGAAGTGCTGACAAGCATGCAATCGCCGGAAGGATCGAGCGGGGAGAAGTATTTGTTAGTCCACATCGGGCAAGCGGCAATCCCGACTCTCTCGTCATTGCGCTCGAGTGGACGACGGTACGCGGACGCTTCGCACACCGTCCGCCGCAGGCGGCGATTGACCCGCCGACTGCTAACGCGGTATCATTACGGACTCGATCGCGGGGTGGAGCAGTCTGGCAGCTCGTCGGGCTCATAACCCGAAGGTCACAGGTTCAAATCCTGTCCCCGCAACCCGACCTGGAAGCGCGCCTCCGGCGGCAAGCAGTAGCCGCTCGAGGGGCGCTTCAAACTCCGCGTAAAGCTCCTCGCCCGCCTCAACCAGTCGGATCTGTCCGAAGATCTGCTGCAGCATCGTCCGGGCCCTCGTCGTATCGCGCGCCAAGGCGCCTTGCAGGTCCATCACGAAGCGTTTGTAATGCGGCACGACGTCTACCACCTCGCCACCATTTTGCGACGCCTTGGCGCCTTCCTGCTTGAGCTCGGCGCGTTCGCGCTCGGCCGCAACTAAGCGTTCATGCAAAGCGTCCGAAATCCCCACCGTGGCAATGGCCTGGACAAGATTGCCGATCTCGCGGTCAAGTTCGCATAAGCGCGCTGTGATGCTCTGTTTGCGCCTTGCCTTGTCGTATTCCGCACTGGACGAAAGCTCATGCACCAGGCGCTGAACCTCGGCGATGGCCTCCGGCGCGAGCAACTCCTCCTTGACTACGCTCAGGAGTCGATCATCAACGTTGCAGCGGCGGGCGGTCATGCCGGTGCACACACTTGCGCCGCGATCCTTACGCGCCGCACAGCCATAGCAGCGCAGGTCGACCGCAATGATGGCTCCGCCGCAATGTCCACAGCGCAACAGTCCGCCGAACAGCGTTCGTGGCGCAGCGCTCCTTCCGCGCGCACCGCCTTGGCCGCGCGGTTTGTTCATGCGGGCACGGGTTGCGCTCCATAGTTCGTCGCTGAGGATGCGCAGCTCCGGCCGCTCGATTACGCTCCATTCCTGTCTGGGTCGATCGATGCGCTGGCGCTTGCCGGTATCCGGTTCCTTCACCCACTGGCTACGGTTCCAGATGTACCGACCCACATAGAGTTCGTTGTTGAGAACACCGCTGCCCTTCGCTGGGCTACCGTAGAGCGCCGAGACTGCCCAGGTGCTCGCGCGCGGTGAGCGTACGCGCTGTTTGTTTAGTTCGGCGGCAATGCGTTGGCAGCTCCAACCTTTGGCGTAATGGGTGAAGATCCACTGCACCCACTCGGCCGATTCGACGTCGACTTCGAGGCGATGCCCGCGCTCGTCGCCCACCGAGCGATAGCCGAAGGAGATGCCGCCAGCGTGAAAGCCGCGCTCGACTTGCCCGGCAAGGCCGCGGTGCGTCTTGTCGCGCAGATCATCGAGGTAGATTTCGTTGATGAGGCCGCGCATCCCGCGGTGCAGTTTCCGCCCCGACGCTGTCGAGTCATAACCGTCTGAGCAACCGATGATACGAATGCCGCGATGCTCAAGGCGGCGGATGATCGTTTCCTGCTCGACTTGGTCGCGCGAGAGACGGTCGAGCCCTTCGAGGAGCAGTGTCTGGAAGCGGTCCGCGAGTGCATCCGCGAGGAGTGCTTTACCACCCGGGCGGCTCGCTACCGGCGTCGAGCCAGAGAGCTCGTCGTCCGCATGGACGGCGACGATCTCGAGCCCAAGCGCCTTAGCGCGAGCGCGGCAGACGCGCGCTTGATCCTCGATCGAGGTCTCGCGTTGTTTGTCGGTTGAATACCGCGCGTAGATGACTGTGGCTTGTGACATGGTTGGCATTCTGTTGAGGCTCGGGAGCGGAGTCAAGAACGTTGCCGCCAATTATATCGGCGGCGACGAGCTCCGCCAGATAGCGCAGCAGCGGCTGATAGCGCGAGGTGATCATAGCGTCGCGGCTCGTGGACTTTCGACGTTCATTACCCCGAGCTACGAACCGGCTTTCGTGGGTGCCGCATGATGCATTTCCTTTCCTCAGAATGTTGTACAAAGGCGCAGAGCGCCGTATCTTTGCTGCTGTGGTGTCAAGCCAGTCGGGTAAGTGTTACTGCTCGCCTGGAGGCGCCGTAGCGGCTCCAGTGGTAGATGCGAGCGACGGAGGACACCCCTCCGTTTTGTGCGGTTGTTTGCTGCTCGCCGGCGCCGCACGCGCTTTGTTGGCGTCGCGATTGCGCTCCCCCGGGGGAGCGCTCATCGCGAGAGTCATTAACCCAAGACTCACGGAGCGCCGTTAAGGCGCGTCTCATCGATCCGTTACGCGAATCATTCGGCGAAGGGCGTTGCACCCATCGCAAAGGTGGCGTGAGCGGCCTCTCCAGGAGGCCGTCACGTGGGTTTGAGCCCTCAATCACGCGACGAAATGCCGCGCGACGCAGAGACGGTGCCGATGCGCGCGTACGTCACTGGCGGTGACGACCCGCCAGTTACGACGCGCAAACCAGCGCTATGCGTGCGCGCTACGGCCTCACGCCACGTCGGGTGGCGAGCTCAAGGCTCGCGGGCACACGAGCGGCGCGAAGGCCTGCGCGCAGCACACACCGCACAATGGCGGCGCTCTCCGGATAGGGCTCAAGGGGATGGCGGGCGACGTCTGCGTTTCTCTGCAGGCGCCACCGCCTAAGGTGGCAACTCAGGACAGCGGGGGACGCGATGGTCCCCGTCGTATTGACGGGGATGCACGGACGAAACATCGAGTCCGCGCACGGACACCGCGCCGCTCCCACCATCCTGAGGTTGCACCAGACGTATCGATCCTGCGTCAAGCACAGGACCGCTACGTCGCTTCAGACGCGTTAGCGTCCATGACCGAGGCAAC
>DASXBW010000060.1:0-2975 GCA_036491495.1 Casimicrobiaceae bacterium | reverse complement strand
GCGCGCCGACTGGCGGCGCGCGGCGTTCCGGTGCTTGCGCTCGACAAGGACGACATCGACCTGACGGCGTCCGGGGCGGCCGAGCAATTGCTGACGCGCCTCGCGCCCGACGACGCGGTCCTCGTCGTCTCCGCGCGTGCGCCGTGCAAGGACACCGGCATGATGGTCGACAACATCCGTATCATGCATGCGGTCTGCACGGCGCTCGAGCGCTCGAGCGTCAACCACGTCGTCTATTTCAGCTCGGACGCGGTCTACAGCGACGCGCCCGTCCCGCTGACCGAACAATCGCGGACCGAGCCCGGCTCCATCCACGGCACCATGCACCTCGCGCGCGAGCTGATGCTCAAGGCCACCGTCAAGGCGCCACTCGCGGTGGTGCGTTCGACCTTGATCTACGGCGAGGGGGATCCGCACAACGGCTACGGGCCCAACCGCTTCCGTCGGCTGGCGGCGGCAGGGCAGGAGATCGTCCTGTTTGGCGAAGGCGAGGAGCGGCGCGATCACGTGCTGGTCGATGACGTGGCCGAAATCGTCTGCCGCGTGATCGAGCATCGCAGTCGGGGGACGCTCAACATCGCAACCGGTGAGGTCTACAGCTTTCGGGACATCGCCGAGCGCATCGCCGCCAAGGCCAAGCCCGTGGTCGCGGTGCGCGGGACGCCGCGGCAGGGAGAGATGCCGCACGGCGGCTACCGACCGTTCGACATCGCGGCCTGCCGCCGCGCTTTTCCGGATTTCCGCTATACGTCGCTCGCCGACGGGTTGAAGCAGGCGTGATGACTGTGCGCTGGTCGATGCGTGCCAGCACTTATGACCGCATGATGCGCGGCAGCAATCAGCGTCGCTACTACGGGGACAGCGGCTATTTCAATTTCGGGTACTGGGGCGCAGGGGCGAAGTCGCAGCGCGAGGCGAGCGACGCCCTCGTCGATCAGATGGTCGCGCGAATCGCCGACAAAACAGGCCGGATTCTGGATGTGGCTTGTGGACTAGGGGCTTCTACCAAGCGGTTGACGCAGACTTATGCGCCCGAGATGATTACCGGCATTAACATTTCCGACGCGCAGATTGCGGATGCGCGCGCGCTGGCACCCAGCTGCACCTTCCAGGTCATGAACGCGACCAAACTGGATTTTCCTCACGACCATTTTGACGCGGTGATTTGCATCGAGGGGGCGTGCCATTTCGACACCCGCGACCAATTCCTCAAAGAAGCTCATCGCGTGCTGAAGCCGGGCGGATCGCTCGCCATGGCCGACATGTTATTTCCTATTACAATCCTGTCGGACTTCGGCCAGGTCCCTCGCGCCAACCTGCTCCCGAGCATTGCCGAGTACGGCGCCCGCCTTGCCGCAGCCGGCTTCGTTTCGATCGAGGTGACGGACGCGACCGACGATTGCCTCGGCCGATTTCGCGCCAACTTGGCGCGTTGGCCGGGCGCGGAGCGCCGCGCCGGGCGCATGAGCTTATCGCGAAGCTTGGCCGCCGCGGTGATTTGCAAGCTATTAGCGGCCTTTTTCGGTTGGAGTTGCAAGACTTACCTGCTGGTCTCGGCGCGCAAGCCGTCCTGAGCCCGATTGATTTGGATTGATCGGGCAACCGCCGCCACTCGTGGCTGCGCCCCGGAGCGCGTACTTTTTCCCGCGGGTCAGCGCGCCTGTGTTGCAAGGCGACCAGCGCCGCGCCGGAAGGCGGCTGCTTCCCGATCGCTTAGGATCGCTGGCCGCCCGGGAGCAGCACGGTAAAGCCCTGGCGTTCGAACGTCCGCCCGTGCGCCGGCGAGCGCAGATAGTTCAGGAACGCCTGCGCGTCGGCATTGGTCGACGCCTTCGTCAGTGCGACGGGGTAGATAATCGGAGGATACGTGTTATCGGGGAACGTACCCACGATCTTGACCTTAAGGTCGGCAGCCGCGTCCGTCTGATAGACGATCCCGAGCGAAGCTTCGCCCCGTGACACAAACAGCAGGGCCGCGCGGACGGATTCCGCCTGCGCAATCTTGTCCTTGACGCTGTCCCACACGCCGAGCTTCTCGAGCGCGGCTTTGCCATATTTGCCCGCGGGCACCGCGTCGACGTTGCCCATGGCAAGCCGGTCGCCCTTGAGCAGGGCTGCGAGGTCGAAGCCCGGTTGGGTATTCACGAAACTGACGCTCGAGCCTCTCGGCGCGATCAGCACGAGCCGGTTTCCGAGCAGATTGAAACGGGTGTCCGGCCTGATCAGATCCTTCTGCTGTCCGTAATCCATCCAATCGAAATCCGCGGAGAAAAAGATGTCCGCCCGCGCCCCCTGTTCAATCTGCTTGATGAGCGTGTTGCTGGCCGCGTAAGAAATGACTGCTTTCTTTCCGGTCTCGCGATGCCATTGTCTGGCAATCTCGTCGAGAGCGTTCTGCAAGCTTGCGGCCGCGAATACGACAACATCCTTGCTCTGCGCCGCGGCTGGTTGGGCTCCCCCAGTCCACGCCAGTCCTGCAGCGACGAGCAGGGCGAGGCAAATACGCCTTGCCGTCATCACAGCCTCCGGTTGCGCTGCTCTTCGAAGCATATCGGGCGTGGACAATACCCCAGCTTTCGGCTGGTTCAATCACCGGACGGGGCACCCTTCCACATCCTTGCGAGCGCCGACAGCGGAACTCCTCGAACCTTGGCGCGTTTGGCTCGCTGGTGAGGGGTTCCGTAGAATGGATCAAGTCGATCGCTGTTCGCCCCTGGTTCAAGCTTTGAGATGCTGACCTCGCGATTGCTCGGCATTTTTGTTGTCGGATCGGCGCTGATGTCCTCAGACGCCGAATTTGCGGTCGCGCGTGATGCGCCGGCAAACGATTTTTCTTCGCTGCTCGAGTGGAAGAGCCAAATCGCCGCCGACATTGAACACAATAAGCGCTATCTGCCCGGCGTTAGAACCCGGGGCAAAATCGGCGTCGTGTACTTCGACTTGAACATCAACCGCGCCGGGTGGGTGCTGCCGGG
>DASXBW010000059.1:0-72090 GCA_036491495.1 Casimicrobiaceae bacterium | reverse complement strand
AAAGCGGACTTTGATGCCGGTCGGATCGATCGTCTCGCCGCGGTAGGCGATGTTCGCCGCCTTGAGCGCGCTCTCGACAGTCTGCAGCGTCGAGTTGTCGATCTTGATATTGGCCTTGCTGGTCGATACCTGTACCGCCGGAACCTCGGGAAAGAAGTTGGGCAAGGTGTAGACGATGCCGACAAATAGCGCAACGCCGATGAGGACGTATTTCCAGGCTGAGTAACGATTCATTGGGCTGTTAGCGGTTGAAGTGCACGGTCGGAGCGCTGCTTTAAGTAGTACGCGCCGGCCGCGAACCTGCGGCTAGGTCTCTAGAGGCTCTTGATGGTGCCTTTCGGCAGCAGCAGCGAAATCGCGGTTCGTTGAATCGTCATCTCGACACCGGGCGCGACTTCGACCGTGGCATAGGAATCGGTCAGTTTGCTGATCTTGCCGACGATGCCGCCGGCGGAGACGATTTCATCTCCTTTTTGCAGCGCCTGAAGCATGGTCTTGGTTTCCTTGGCGCGCTTTTGCTGGGGGCGGATCAGGAGAAAATAAAAGACGACGAAAATCGCGACCATGGGCAAAAATGCCATCAGGTCGGTGCCGGACGTACCGCCGGCAGCCTGCGCATAGGCGGGGCTGATCAACACGGATGATCCTCCTGTTGCAACTTAACTCTCGTCACCGCGGGAGCCTGGAAGTCCCGCGAACCTATCGCCTGACCGGAAGTGTGACGGTGTCTGCGTAAAGCTCGTTATTCTACCATGTCGGAGACGCTGCCCTCCTGGTTGCGATCGCCGCGGAACCGGGCGACATAGGCAGCCAGCGCGTTCTCCGCGATGGCCTGCCGCAGCTCGCCGGTCAAGGTCAGATAATAGTGAAGATTGTGCAGAGTGTTGAGTCGCGCACCCAGGATTTCGTTGACGCGCTGCAGGTGATGCAGATAGGCACGGCTGAAGTTGCGGCAGGTATAGCAGGCGCAAGTGTCGTCCAGCGGCTGCGCGTCGGTACGGTGGCGGGTATTGCGGATCTTCACATCCCCGCGGCGCGTGTACAGCCAGCCATTGCGGGCGTTGCGCGTCGGCAGCACGCAATCGAACATGTCGACCCCGTCGACGACACCCTGGACGATGTCCTCCGGCGTACCGACCCCCATGAGGTAGCGCGGCTTGCCGGCGGGCAAGCGCGGCGTAATGTGCCGCCGGATGCGCTGCATGTCCTCCTTCGGTTCACCGACCGACAGACCGCCGACGGCGTAGCCGTCGAAGCCGATATCGGAGAGGGCTGCGAGCGATTCGTCGCGAAGGTCCTCGTACATGCCGCCTTGCACGATGCCGAACAAGCCGTTGCGGCTGCCCTCGTGAGCCGCTTTGGAGCGTCGCGCCCAGCGCATGGAAAGCTGCATCGACCGCGCAGTCTCGTCACGCGTTGCGGGATGCTGCGTGCACTCGTCGAAAACCATCGCCACATCGGAGTCGAGCGTGCGCTGGATCTCGATCGAGATCTCCGGCGTCAGCAGCATCCTGTCGCCATTGATGGGCGACGCGAACGTCACGCCGTCTTCGTGGACCTTGCGCAACGGGCCGAGGCTGAACACCTGGAAGCCGCCGGAGTCAGTGAGCAGCGGATTCGGCCAGCCTATGAAGCGGTGCAGGCCCTGATGCGCGGCGATGGCCTCGAGTCCCGGCCGCAGCCACAGATGGTAGGCGTTGCCGAGGATGATTTGCGCGCCAAGCTCCTCGAGCTCGCGCGGTGCCATGGCCTTGACCGTTCCGTAGGTGCCGACCGGCATGAAGACCGGCGTCTCGACGGTGCCGTGGGCGAGCGTCAAACGCCCGCAGCGCGCGGCGCCACACTGCGCGGTAACCGAGAACTCCATCGCCGCGATTGTAGCAGCGGCATCGGGCGTTATTCGCCGGGGGAAGAACGGGGATCGCGCTCGAGCAGCATCGCATCGCCGTAGCTGAAGAAGCGATATCGCTCGTCAATGGCATGAGCGTAGGCTGCGCGAACCGCATCGTAGCCGCCGAACGCGCAGACGAGCATGAGCAGGGTCGACCGCGGAAGGTGAAAATTGGTCAGCAGGCGATCGACCACCCGGAAGCGATACCCCGGAGTGATGAATAACGAAGTTTCCGCGTCGCCCGCACGCAAGCCGCAGTCTCCGGTAGCGGAGGATTCGAGGGCCCGGAGCGACGTGGTGCCGACTGCGATCACCGAACGTTTTGCCGCGCACGCCGCTTCGACCGCCGCAACGGTTGTCTCAGGAATGCCGAAGCGCTCGCTGTGCATCCGGTGCCGCGACAAATCTTCAGCCTCGACCGGTTGGAAGGTGCCCGCGCCGACGTGGAGCGTGACATAAGACAAGACCGCCCCGGCCGCGGAAAGCCGGCTGAGCATGGGTTGGTCGAAATGCAAACCGGCGGTCGGCGCGGCAACGGCGCCGGCGTGCCGCGCATACACGGTCTGATAACGCTCGTCGTCCGCCGAGTCTGGTGCGCGAGTGATATACGGCGGCAGCGGGACCTCGGCGTAGCGATCGAGATAATTCTCGAGCGTCGCGTCGATCGCAAAGCGAAGTCGAACGAATCTGCCGTTGCGCTCGAGCACCGTGGCGCTCGCGCCGCCGGGCAGCTCGATATGCGCACCCGGTCGCGGCGGATGGCTCGCCCTGAGCTGCATCCACGCCTCATCGGATGCGACGATCCGCTCCAAAAGGAGCTCGACCTTCCCGCCGTGTGGTGCGGGTTTGCGAGCATGGAGGCGCGACCGGACCACACGGGTGTCGTTGAATACCAGTACGTCGCCGGCGGCGAGCAAGTCCGGCAATGCGGTGAACGCGAGGTCCTCGATCCTGTTTCCGGCGACGTGCAGCAGCCGGCTCGCCGTCCGCTCGCGCAAAGGTCGCTGCGCGATCTGTTCCGGCGGCAGCGTAAAGTCGAAATCGGAAAGGCGGTAGGGTGGTCGACTCGCCATCGGAGGGTCGCGGCTGCTCGCGTTTGAAGGAGCGAAGCTTTTCCGCGATAATGCCGCCTCTACAACGCATGGGCAATGTCGAAGTGTGCGCGACGTCTTGCGCCATGTGCGACCTTGCCCGTCTCCTATAGCCGGGATGGCGGAATTGGTAGACGCGCTGGACTCAAAATCCAGTTCTGGCAACAGAGTGGGGGTTCGATTCCCCCTCCCGGTACCACACTCAGAATGACGGCCCCGACCTCGGGCCGTTATTATTCAATCTCCATAGTGCGCTCTCGCGTATCTGCGCTCGTGGGAGCGTCGCGCCACCGCGTCCGGAGTGCGAGACTGACGGGCGTGCAACGAGGAGGGCAGAACGGTGTCCATCGCTAACGACGTGTTCACGGTGTTCATCAGCCACAAGCACGAGGATCACGCACTTGCGGTCGAGGTGAAGAACGTCATGCAGGGCCTCAAGCCGGAGCTCATCGACTGCTTCGTGTCCGGCGTCGACATCACGGCGGGCATGGACTGGCGGCGCCAGATCCGCAGCGTCCTCGCCAAGAGCCACCTCCTCGTGCTGCTGTTCACCGCACCGTCGAAGAATTGGGACTGGTGCCTCTTCGAGACCGGCCTGTACACCCGCTTCGACCGAACTGAGGTCCGCTCGGTCATCTGCTTGTTCAGCCCCGGTGAAGCCTCGCCGAGCCCGCTCGCCGACCTGCAGGGCGTGGCCGCCACCGCTGACAAGGTCCGCGACTTCCTGGAATTGTTGTGCTGCCGGACTTGGGAGATTTCCGACGACTGGCGCCGCGGGGCGCTGGCGCCCGAGATCACGTCTCACCGGCTGAAGGTCGCGGCTCGCGCCATCGCCGACGCGTTCGGCCGTTCGGGGTCCGCCTCGACTTATTACCCGTGCCATCGCCTGGTACTGTCGTTGTCCGAGACCGACGACATCACGAGAGGGATCCCCGAGAGTGCGCAGGTAGTGTTGGGACCGAACGGCACCTCGGGCTACACGATGTCATTGTTCGACCTGGCCGGCGGAACCGGCACGCGCACGTGGGGCGATCTGTTGCGAGCCGTCCACGGAACCGAGGCCGCCTGGCGCCGCGAGCTCGATTCCCGGTTCCTTCTGGCCCTCGACGAGCAGCTCTTCTCACCGATCGAGGGCCGCATGCGCGCCGGCGCTACAAGCCGGGGTCAGGAACGTGTCTACCGCCCGATCCTCTACAGCATCGTTCGCGGTCCTACGGTCGGGCCAGGGTCTGACGATGCCGCCCACACCGACCGGCGCCCCCGCTCCGTGACCATCGTCCTCGACCCCGAGCCGCTGGCACCGCGCGAGACCGGGAACGGCTGATCGCCGCATGCCGCGTTGCGAGCGGTTCGCGGGTCGAGCGGCGCTATCTGGCCCAGCTTGGCGCGCCGATGCACCGGCGCGGAGAGCGGAGGCGATAGACCCAGGCGTCAAGTAAAATGAATCCGTACCGAACTATCGCCCTGGTGACTGCGCTATGAGTCGTGAAAATCACGCTTCTCGACCGGACACGCCCCAACGGAGTGTTCAATGAACAATATCAGCGCGCCTCTTGTGCTTTCGATCACAACGCTCGCGCTGAGCATTACACTTGCGCGAGGCGCGGACCGCGTGCAGGCCGGGCAGTGGGAAATAACCATCGGTGACGGAGCACTTGACACCGCGACGCGGAGCTGCGTGACTGCCGCCCACGCCAACGTTGCGAACGGGGAGGACAAGTCGTTTCGGGAATACCTGGTCAAGGCTGCCGAGGAAGCCGGCTGCACGGGAAAGGACGTCAAGGTGTCCGGGAATCAAGTGACGATCGACTCGGTTTGCGCCGGGGAACAAAACATGAACACCACGATCTACCATGGCGATTGCTACGAACAGGTGAATTCCAACGGAATGAAGATTCGCGCCAGGCGCATCGGCGCCTGTCCGTAGTCGCTGGCGAAGCGGAGCCCCACAATGGCAAACGACCAAGACAGCCGCGTGCAAGGTCTCGAGGAAATTCTGAGGCTTGTCCGAACCAAAGTCGCGCCCGAGAAGCGCAGTTTGCTCGAGCGTTTTGTTCAGCAGTATTTCAGCCAGCTCGACCCGGAGGACCTCGCCGAACGCCAGCCCGCGGACCTGTACGGCGCGGCGCTGTCGCACTGGAATTTCGCGCGCAAGCGCGACCCGGGGAGCGCACGTCTTCGCGTGTTCAACCCAACGATCGAAGAACATGGCTGGCAATCGACGCACACGATCATCGAGATCGTCAACGACGACATGCCGTTCCTGGTCGATTCGGTGACGATGGAAGTCAACCGGCACGGGTTGACGTTGCACCTGATCATGCACCCGATCATCCCGGTCAAACGCAGCGCCGACGGCACACTTGTCGATCTTGCCGCAGACGATGACAAGGACGCGCGTCACGAGTCTTTCATTCACGTCGAGGTCGACCGCATCATCGAGCCGGCGCGCCTCGACGCGCTCGCCGCCGACCTGGCTCGCGTGCTCGACGACGTGCGCATGGCCGTTGCCGACTGGAAAGCGATGCGCGATCGCCTGCTGGCGATTCTCGCCGATACCGAAAAGCGGCCTCCGCCGCTGCCCGCGGACGAGCTCTCGGAAGGCAAGGCCTTTCTCGCTTGGCTCGCCGACAATCACTTCACGTTTCTTGGCTATCGCTGCCACGAGTTGGTGGTGCGGGAGGGCGAGGATGCGTTGAAAATCGTCGCCGGGTCGAGCCTGGGTATCCTTCGCGAAGGCGAGAGCAAGGACGTCGCGACGAGTTTCGCGGCGCTGCCGCCGGACGTGAAAGCCTATGCACGGCGGCCCGAGCTGCTGGTCGTCACCAAGTCGACTTCGCGCTCGACGGTGCACCGGCCGGGCTATCTCGATTACATCGCGATCAAGCGCTTCGACGCCAAGGGAGAAGTCTGCGGAGAAGATCGGTTTCTGGGCTTGTTCACGTCGGCCGCGTACAGCGCCAAGCCGTCGGACATTCCGCTGCTGCGGCGCAAGACCGCCAACGTCGTCGCGCGCGCGGGCCTGGTACCGGCAAGCCACGCCGACAAGACGCTGATCAACACTCTCGAAAACTACCCGCGCGATGAACTGTTCCAGATTACAGAGGACGATCTGCTGCGTACAGCGATGGGTATTCTCCATCTGGGCGAGCGGCAGCGTTTCCGGCTGTTCGTGCGTCGCGATCCCTTCGAGCGTTTTCTGTCGTGCCTGATCTACGCGCCGCGGGAGAACTACACAACCGAGCTGCGCCAGAAGTGGCAGACCATTCTCACCCAGGCGTTCCATGGAAGCAGCTCCGAATTCAACGTGCACCTGTCGGAATCGGCGCTTGCCAGGATTCTGATCACCGTACGCACGACACCGGGCAACATCCCGAGCTTCGATGTTCGCGATCTCGAAGCAAGGCTCGCCACCGTCGCGCGGCGCTGGACCGACGATCTGAAACAGGCGCTGATCGAGGCCGCGGGCGAAGCGCGTGGCAACGATCTCGCGCGGCAATTCGGCGCTGCCTTTCCTGCGGCGTACCGCGAGGATTTCACTGCGCGCGCCGCAGTCCCTGACATTGAGATGGTAGCGAAACTCTCCGCGGCCGAGCCGCTGGGGATGTCGCTCTATCGGCCGCTCGAGGCGGCGCCCGGAACGCTGCGCTTCAAGCTCTACCGTCTTGGCGCGCCGGTGACTCTCTCCGACAGCCTGCCGATGCTGGAACACATGGGACTGAAAGTCCTCGACGAGCGCCCTTATCGCGTGACACCGGAAAGCTCGCCGCCGATCTGGATGCACGATCTGGGAATGCAATCCGTGATTGCCGATACCGAGGTCGAGATCGATGCGCTGCATTCGATATTCGAGGAGGCATTCGGGCGCGTCTTCGTCGGTGAAGTCGAGAACGACGATTTCAACCGACTGGTGCTGGCGGCCCGATTGCCGGCGCAGGAGATCGTGATCGTACGCGCATACGCGAAATATCTGCGCCAGATCGGATTTCCATTGTCGCAGGCGTTCATCGAGGCAACGCTGGCGGCGCATGCGGATGTCGCCCGCGCTCTGGTCGAGTTGTTCAAGATCAGGTTTGATCCCGACGGCATCGCCGGCGCGGGCGCCAAGACTGCGGACAAGGTGCGCGAGATCGAGGCCGCGCTCGAGCAAGTCGCGAATCTATCCGAGGATCGGGTGCTGCGGCAGTACCTCGCCATGATTCTCGCGACGACGCGCACCAACTTCTGGGTTCGGGATGCGGCCGGCCGGCGCAAGAGCTTCGTGTCATTCAAGTTCGACCCGTCGAAAGTCCCCGGCCTTCCCGAACCGAAGCCGATGTTCGAGATTTTCGTCTACTCTCCGCGCTTCGAGGGCGTGCACCTGCGCGGCGGAAAAGTGGCGCGGGGCGGATTGCGCTGGTCGGACCGGCCGGAAGATTTCCGTACCGAGGTGTTGGGACTGGTCAAGGCTCAGATGGTCAAGAACACGGTCATCGTTCCGGTCGGATCGAAGGGCGGTTTCGTTCTCAAGCGCGCGCCCGCACCGTCGGACCGCGAGAGCTACCTGAAGGAAGGAGTCGCCTGCTACCGGGACTACTTGCGCGGCCTGCTCGACATCACCGACAACCGCGTCGGCGAAAAGATCGTGCCGCCGCCCCGAGTCAAGCGACACGACCCTGACGATCCGTATCTCGTGGTCGCCGCCGACAAGGGCACGGCGACATTCTCGGACTACGCCAACGGCATCAGCAAGGAGTATGGCTTCTGGCTCGGCGACGCGTTCGCCTCGGGCGGGTCGGTCGGCTATGACCACAAGGTGATGGGCATCACCGCACGCGGCGCGTGGGAGTCGGTCAAGCGCCACTTCCGCGAGATGGGCGTCGATACCCAGACCACCGATTTCACCGTTGCGGGCATCGGCGACATGTCGGGCGACGTCTTTGGCAACGGGATGCTGCTTTCGCGGCATATCAAGCTGGTCGCCGCGTTCGATCATCGCCACATCTTCCTCGATCCCAACCCGGATACCGAGGCGAGCTTCCAAGAGCGCGCGCGAATGTTCACGCTGCCGCGTTCGTCATGGGCCGATTACAACGCCAAGCTCATCTCCGCCGGCGGCGGCATTCATTCGCGCAGCGCCAAGTCGATCGCAATTACGCCGCAGGCAAAAGCTGCTCTAGGAATCGACGCCGGCGCTCTGGCGCCGATCGAGCTGGTAAATGCGATCCTCAAGGCACCGGTGGATCTTATCTACAACGGCGGCATCGGAACCTACGTCAAGGCGCAACGCGAATCGCACGCGGATGTCGGCGACCGCGCCAACGACGCGTTGCGCGTCAATGGGCGGGAGCTCAAGTGCAAGGTGTTCGCCGAGGGCGGCAACCTCGGCTGCACGCAGCTCGGGCGCATCGAGTACGCCCTGGCGGGGGGCCGTATCAATACCGATGCAATCGACAACTCGGCTGGCGTGGACACCTCCGACCACGAGGTCAACATCAAGATCCTGCTGGGGCTCGCCATCACCGAGGGTGAGCTGACCGAAAAGCAGCGCAACACGCTGCTTGCGGAAATGACCGACGACGTTGCCGCACTCGTGCTGCGCGACAACTATTTCCAGACGCAGGCGTTGTCGGTCACCGGCCGCATCGCGCCGCAGCTACTCGACGCCCAGCAACGATTCATTCAGTATCTTGAGAAAGGCGACAAGCTGAATCGTGCGCTGGAGTTTCTGCCATCCGACGAAGAGATTGTCGAACGGCGCGCCAAGAGCATCGGGCTCACCAGCCCCGAGCGGGCTGTCATGCTCGCGTACAGCAAGATCTGGCTCTACGATGAGCTGCTGGCGTCGACGCTGCCCGACGACCCGTGGGTCGAGACGGCGCTGGCACGCTATTTCCCGACGCCGCTGCGCGAGCGCTACGCGGCGTACATGGAGCGCCACCCGCTCAAGCGCGACATCATCGCCACGCACGTGACCAACAGCATGATCAACCGCGTCGGCAGCACATTCGTCCATCGACTGCTGGAGACGACCGGCAGCAAACCGCACGAGGTCGTCCGTGCCTACCTGCTCAATCGCGAGATCTTCGGCTTCGTAACGCTTTGGCAGCAGATCGAGGCCCTCGACAACAAGGTGGACGACGCAGTGCAGTCGGCGATGCTGATCGACACCGCTCGATTGATCGACCGCGGCACGACCTGGTTTCTGCGCTCGCGCAGGTTGAGCGAGGACATGGCGGCAACCATCACCCATTTCGCGGCGCGGGTCGACACCCTGGCGACTCGTTTGCGAGAGCTTCTCGACCAAGCGGACCGTGCGCGCATCGAAGCGGCGGTGGCGCATTACGTTGCGCAAGGCGTCTCGCGCGACTTGGCGGAGCGCGTGGTCACGTTCGACACGCTTTACGCGACGCTCGACATCGTCGAAGTGGCCGACAGCACGCAGCGTCCGGTCGAGATCGTGGCCGAGATCTACTTCGATCTCGCAACACGCCTCGGTTTGGCGTGGCTGCGGGAGATGATCGTCGCTTTGCCGGGCCAGGCGCACTGGCAGATGCTCGCCAAAGGCGCGATGCTCGACGACCTCTCCGGCCTCCAGAGAACGATTACCGGCGAAGTGATTGCCGGTGGCGGCGACATCGCCGCAACGGACGGGCTGATCGCTGCCTGGCAGGATCGCAACCGGCGCGGTATCGAGCGCGCCGCGAAGTTGTTGGGAGAATTGCGAACCGCCGCGCCGATCGACGCCGCGATGCTTTCGGTTGCTCTGCGCGAGCTGCGAAGCCTGGGTTGAAAAGCGTAGTGCGATGCTTTAGCGGCGAGCCGTAGCGTTCAGCTTGACACGTCGGCGTCGCGACTGACGGTGAAGTGAAGTGGGGAACGCGGGCGCAATGCACGCGCTCTCATTTGTTTCCGTCGCGCTAGCTTTACGCGGAGGCACACTCGATCGCTAGATATGAGCGAAGGCGAGCGCCCCGATGATAGTTGCGCCACCGGCAGTGAAATAAGCGACGGCCTGTAAGCCCTTGTTGCGCGTGAGGATCGTAATCGCCGCCAGCGCGATCGCGATCTGGATCAGTGTTGTCGCCTGTGCCCAGCGGTGATGCACGTGCATCGACGCCTCGCTCTTCTCCTCGGCCGCCTTGGACTGTTCCTCCAGCTTCCTGGCTTCGGGCATGATCGCTTCCTTTTCGCCCTTGTAGCGGTCGACTTCCTTCAGGTATCTCGCCTGCTGGTCGCCAGTGGTCAGCGTCGCTCCCAGTTCGGCAAGGTTCTGCTTGCTGCTCTTCGCCTGATAGAAATTCCACTGGTCGGAAGCTTCGGTCCTGCGAATCGCCGCTTCGTTCTTGAAAAGCAACGCATCGTTTTGGGTCGCACCGCCCATATATCCGAACAGTGCACCGATGGTGGCGAAAATCGCCGTCATGACGGCAATCCGCCCGGCGAAGGGATCATGCTCGGCGCGGTGCTCGGCCTCGTGCTCGTGCGGGCCATGGACGTGAAAATGATCTTCCGACATGCAATTCTCCTGGGTCTATCGATGCTTGAAGTGCGGATCAGCGGTGGGCTGGTCAATCGGGCACGCGCTCGTAAGTGGCGAAATGGTACGCGAAACCAGGGTCGCTCGCCGGCTCACGCACCTCGCGCGCGACCTCGCGCCATGCCGCGCGCTCGAAGGCCGGAAATCGGGCGTCACCGTGGAAATCGCGCTCGATCTCGGTGAGATACAAGAGCACGGCGAGAGGCAGCGCCAAACGGTAGAGCGCTTCGCCGCCGATCACGAACACCGGGTCCTCCCGGACCGCAAGCGACAGCGCTTCTTCGAGCGAATGCGTCACCGACGCGCCGCCGATCAAGAGTCCGGCCTGGCGGCTCACAACGATGTTCTGTCGGTTCGGCAACGGTTTGCCGATCGACTCCCAAGTCTTGCGACCCATGATCACCGTGTGACCGGAAGTAAGCGTCCGAAAATGTTTCAGGTCTTCCGGCAGGTGCCACGGCAGGCTGTTTCGGACACCGATGACGCCGTTTCTCGCCACCGCTGCGATCAGCGCCACCCGGCGCCCGCTGGTGGCCGCGCTTGGCGATGCGGCGGGGGCTGGTGTATCGTGCACGCGTGACTCGCAGGTTGTGGCGCCCTCTCGCGCCGTCCAACTCGATTATAGCGGGCCGCTGCTGATACCCGCCTTTCGTGTACTACCCGCGTTCATTCCTCAAGTTCATCCTGCTCGGCTTCCTGCTGGTCAGCCTGCCCCTGCTCTACGCGCTGGTCGAGTTGATCGTCAGTCTCGATCGCCTGGGAACGCAGAGCCAGCAAGCGGTTTTGCAGGCGGCGCAAGCCGGCCACGCCAGCAGACAGCTCTACGAACAGGCGACAACGCTCGAGCGCCTGGTGCGTCAGCATCTGATTCTCGAAGATCCGCAACTGATCGACGACTACGCGCGCCTGCGGCTCGATTTTCGGCAGACCTCGCAGCAGCTCTCGCAGTTGCCACTCGACCGCGCGCAACTGGAGCAGCTCGAAAGACTCACCGACAGCGAAAGCCGTCTGTTCACGCTGCTGAAGGCCCCGCATCGGCCACCCAATGCCACGACGACCCTGGCCGAGGGCTATGCCAACATCGCCGAGGGCGCGCAGGCGATGGTGACCGCGACCACGCGCCTGACCGAGCGCGAGATCGCGCACATTCAGGAAACAGCGGCCGAAGGGAGCAAGCGATGGGGCTACCTTGCGCTCGCCGCGGGCTTGATCGCGCTGGCGCTCGCCATCCTGTTTGCGGTATTGATTGCGCGGCCGATCCGCCAGCTCGATCAGGCGATCCGGCAAATGGGGAGCGCGGACTTTACTCATGCGATCGAGGTCAATGGCCCGCAGGACATGCGCTACCTCGGGCAGCGGCTCGAATGGCTGCGCTCGCGGCTACGCGAGCTCGAGGAGCAGCAGAACCGTTTTTTGCGCCACGTTTCACACGAACTCAAAACGCCGCTGACCGCCGTCCGCGAAGGCGCCGAGCTGCTGCGCGACCGGGTCGGGGGCGAACTCTCGTCGGAGCAACAGGAGATCGTGCGCATCGTGCGCGAAAACACCTTGTCGCTGCAAAAGCTGATCGAAGATCTGCTGACCTATCATCAAACGCGCAGCATGGAGCCGCAGACGCTGGGTCCGGTTGCATTGGTCGACGTGCTGCGGCGAGTGATGCGCGAGCACAAGCTGGCCGCGTTCGCGCGCATGCTCACTTTCGAGACCATGCTTTCGCCGGCGATCGTTGTCGGTGATGGCGAGAAGATCCGGGCCATCATCGACAATCTGGTTTCGAACGCCATCAAGTACGCGCCGCGCACGTCGCCGATCAAGCTCGAGCTTGCGATTGAAGGCGATTTTGCGGTGCTGGATGTCATCGATCAGGGTCCGGGCATCGATCCGGACGAGCGGCCACGAATATTCGAGTCGTTCTACCAAGGCAAGATTGCGCCGGGAGGCAGGATCAAGGGGTCGGGTCTGGGCCTGGCCATCGCGCGTGAATACGCGCTCGCACACGGCGGCAGAATCGAAGTGCTGGATCGGGCCGATGGCGCGCGAGGTGCGCGCTTTCGTCTGTGGTTGCCGCTGGCGGCCGGTTTCGGGCCTGGGCCCGCAAGAAGCCCGACCAACACCGTCACCCTCGAGGGCGAAGCGTAGCCATGGGCGAGGGCTGGCCCTGTTTGAACCGCGGCGGTGTCATGCTCGTGATGGTGCTCGCCTGTGCCTCGACAATGGCGCCCTTGGGAGCGGAGCCATGGCGTCCGATCCGGATCGCGCAAACGGCGGCGCCTGGCGCGGCGCCCTCCCCACCGGTGCCCCAGCCAGTATTGCCGGTGCCTGCCGTGGTCGAGCCGTCGCCGCCATCGCCCGCGCCGGTCAATGAGGAGGAGCAGCAGACGATCGCGCTCCTCTTCGACCTCCAGCGCTACACCGCTGAATCAAACGAAGAGCTGCGGCGCGATCTCGCGGCAGCGATGCAAGCGCTCAATCGGGCCCGGACCGAGCCGAACCGGATTCGCGCCGCAGTCTTGCTAACGCTGCCTGGCGCCGGACCGCCTGACGATGCGCGAGCGATCGCTCTGCTGGAAAGCGTCAGCGGCAAAACCCCGGGCGTGTCACCTGTGAAACAGCTCGCCGCGGTGCTCCTGGCACAAATCGCGGAACGGATGCGCGCAACGGGCGAAGAACGAAGGAAAAGCGCCGCGGCGCAGGAGAAACTGGATCAACTGCGCGCGGTTGAACGCAGTCTGCTGCTGGAGCGCAATCGTAATGCAGGTGGCGCCGGCGGCGGCGGCGGTGGTGGAGGGACAGGACGATGAAGGTCAATATGCCCCATTCCGGCGAGGTGTTGCTGGTCGACGACGATCCGGATCTGCTGAAACTAATTAGTTTGCGCCTTACATCCGCGGGCTATCGAGTGCGCACCGCAGACAGCGGCGAAACTGCGCTCGCTGCGCTGGCGGTCACCCGCCCGGCGGCGGTGATAACCGATCTCAAGATGCCAGGCATCGACGGTCTCGCGCTGTTCGATGCGATTCATCGCCAACATCCGGCATTGCCGGTGATCATCCTGACCGCGCACGGCACCATTCCCGAGGCGGTGTCCGCAACGCAGCGCGGGGTCTTCGGTTTTCTGACCAAGCCTTTCGACAGCCAGGAGCTGCTGCAAAAGGTCGCCGCTGCTGTGCGTCTGAGTGGCGGCGAGTCGGAGGCAGCATCGCAAACGACGGGTGAATGGCGCTCCGGCATCATTACTCGCAGTCCGCGCATGGAAGATTTGCTGCGGCAGGCGCGGCTGGTGGCGGATTCCGACGCAAGCGTGCTGATCTTCGGTGAATCAGGCACCGGCAAAGAGCTTCTGGCAAGAGCGATTCACCGCGCCAGCCGCCGTACCGGCAAACGGTTCGTCGCGGTCAACTGCGGCGCGATCCCCGAGCCGCTGCTCGAGTCCGAGTTGTTCGGCCACGCGCGCGGCGCGTTCAGCGGCGCGGTCCAGGCGCACAAGGGTCTGTTTGAGGCGGCCGATGGCGGAACGATTTTTTTGGACGAGATCGGCGATATGCCGCTTGCCTTGCAGGTGAAGTTGCTGCGAGTGTTACAGGAAGCAGAAGTCCGGCCCGTCGGGGCGACACTGTCGTTACCCATCGACGTGCGCGTGATTTCCGCCACCCATCGCGATCTGGATGCCCAGAAAGCGGCAGGCGAATTCCGCGAAGACCTTTATTACCGGCTCAACGTCGTGTCGATGAAATTGCCGCCGCTGGCCGAGCGCCGCGAGGATATCCCGCTGCTCGCCACGCATTTCCTGCGCAAGCTTGCCGAGCGTTACAAGAAACCAGTACCGACTTTGGCGCCCGACGCGATGGCGCTGCTGATCGGCGCGCCGTGGCCTGGCAACGTTCGCCAGCTCCTCAATCTCCTCGAGCAGGCGGTCGCGCTTGCGACCACGAGCGTGATTCCGGCGACCTTGGTTCAAGGGGCGCTGCGCGAGGACGCCGGAGTGCTCGCCCCGTTTGAGGAGGCTCGCAAGCAGTTCGAGCGGGACTATCTTGTTCGGCTACTGAAGATCACCGGAGGCAATGTGACCCAGGCCGCGACGCTGGCCAAGCGAAACCGCACCGAGTTCTACAAACTCTTGCAGCGTCATCGCCTCGAGCCCGGCATGTTCAAGGAGGCGAAGACCTGATCATTATTGGTCTCGAGCTCGTCGCTGCCCTTGATCGACGGTAGTCGATTTGACCAAGATGTTGCATTTGCGCACACTTGTCGCCTTCTGGCGACAAATAAAATAATTTAGATTCAAAGAGTTGGCAATGCGTGCCCTAAACAATGTCGTGTAGGCGCGACACTTTATTGCCAGGAGCGAGCACTAACTAGGATAGGCGGCGCTTTCCGCTCAGGCCAAAGGGACCGATAAATCGCAACCCCTTGAATCCAAGTATTTCCGAAATTCTGGCACACCGCTTGCGTGTCGATGTTCGGGACGGCACTGGTTCGCGCGACCGCGCGCGGCGGCAGGCCCCGGGAGAGGCGGCATGGACACCTACTGGCCAGAAATTTCAGCTTTTTGGGAAAGCGAGGCGTCGCCTGCTCCCGACCGTGAAAGTGCCGAAGCGCCCTCGAAGGAAAGTTTGTCGCCCTCGCAGGAGCTTGCCCTGGAGGAACTTGCCGAGCGCGTAAACGCGGCTCGCAGCATCGTCTGAGTTCGCGAGGTTTCTGTCGCTCTTTGAGTCCCATTTATCGAATCGGACCGGTCCGCGCTGACCGAACTATCGACTCCCCCTTGCCCGCCACACTCCTCCGGCGGGTTTTTTTTGATCCGGAGGCAGGGTCCGCGAAGCGCCCACGGCCTCATGCAAACTGAAAGGCGCGTTCGTCGACACTTCGCCGCCTGGCGGTGATCACCCGGCCGGCTCGTCTTTAGTGCCGCTTGAAATACTGCACCGCACGTTCGTGAGCCTCTGCGGCCGCTCGGCTTTTGAAGGTTCCCAGGTTTTTCCTTTTGCCGGTCTTGGGATCGGTCTTGCGCGAATAAAGGCGGAATTGTCCCGACGCGAGTTTTCGAATCATCGCTACTCCTCGAAGGTCCCGGTGCGGCGCGCCGGGTCTGTCCGGTATCGACCGCTTGCCCGGCGCTTAGTGCGCCCGGCTGATCGGGCCGCCGCCTAACCCGGCAATATCCGCCACCTAGCGATGACGTTCAGACGGCGACCGGAGCCTTGATCGCCGGATGATATCGGTAGTCGACGAACTCGAAGTCATCGAAACGGTAATCGTAAAGCGACGCGGGACGGCGCTTTATGGCCAGCTTTGGCAATGGGTATGGGTCGCGGGACAACTGCGTGTCGACCTGCTCAAGGTGATTCAAGTACAAGTGGCAATCGCCACCGGTCCATACGAAGTCTCCGACACCAAGATCGGTCTGCTGCGCGACCAAGTGCGTTAACAACGCGTACGACGCGATGTTGAACGGGACGCCCAGAAAGATATCGGCGCTGCGCTGGTAAAGCTGGCACGAGAGCTTATCCTCGGCCACATAGAACTGGAAAAATGCGTGGCATGGCGGCAGCTTCATGCGGGGAAGCTCGCCAACGTTCCACGCCGATACGATCAGGCGCCTTGAGTCCGGGTTCTTGACAATCTGCGCGACGACATCGGAGAGCTGGTCGATTTGCCTCCCGTCCGGCGCGGGCCATGAGCGCCACTGGCGTCCGTAGATCGGCCCCAGGTCGCCATTCTCGTCCGCCCATTCATCCCAGATCGTCACTGCGTTTTCGCGCAAGTAACGCACGTTGGTCTCCCCGGCGAGAAACCAGAGGAGCTCATGGACGATGGAGCGGGTGTGCACCTTTTTCGTGGTCAGAAGGGGAAAACCGGCACCGAGGTCGAAGCGCATCTGATAGCCGAACACGGACAGGGTGCCGGTCCCGGTGCGATCGTCCTTGCGCAATCCGTGGTCGCGCACGTAGCGCATGAAATCGAGGTAGGGACGCATGGCAGGCGCTCTAAAGACGCGTTGCCATTGTATCCGATGCTGCAGGTCGTGCTGCGCGCCGCTTCCGACGCGACGCAACGTCCGACCGCTCGTCGGCAGTTTGGGCAAGTCCTTGACAACGGCCTGGCGAAGCGTAAAGTAACACAACTATATAACTAGTCATATAGCTGTGATTAAGGCTTACGGCAAGGCAATTCCAAAGGCATGGCGACGCGTCGCCCGGATTTTTGTGGCGCTGGGTGACCCGCATCGGCAGCGAATCGTGTTGATGTTCGAGCCGGGAGAGCGCCTCAACATTGGCCAGATCGTTGCGGCCTCCACGCTGTCGCGAACGGCGGTGACGCACCATCTTCGGGTATTGCGGGAGGCGGGTGTGCTCAAAAGCGAGAAAACCGGCCGCGAAGTCTATTTCTGGCCCGATGCGGATACCGTTGGCCAGGCGCTGGACGCAGTAAGGGAGTATGTAAAGCAGCACTAGTGGCAGCGAATGCGACCGCCAGCAGCCGAAAGCACTGAAGGCGGCAGAATGTTTTTCCGGATTGTGGTTCCATGCGATGTTTGCCAGTTCGTTGCCGGACGCTCTGCCAGGTCATGACACGCGGGCGAGAGGCAGCGAATCGGATGCCGCATTCTTTTGACCACCGGAGCGATCGATGGCCGAACACAGTCAATTTCAGCTCTTGCGGGAGCGCCGCTTTGCGCCGTTTTTCTGGACTCAATTTCTCGGCGCCGGAAACGATAACGTCTATAAGAATGCGCTGGTCATTTTTGTGGCGTTCCAGGCCGCGACGCTTACCGCGGTTTCATCCAACGATCTGGTTAACATCGCGGCCGCCGTTTTTATCGCTCCTTTCGTACTTTTCTCCGCGACCGCCGGCCAGCTCGCGGACAAGTACGAGAAATCCCAGCTGATCCGGTTCGTCAAGCTGTTCGAGATTGCGATCATGGTCGTCGGGGCCATCGGGTTTTACCGCCGCGATCTTGTGCTGCTCTTTCTGGCGCTTGGGCTGATGGGCGTCCACTCGACGATATTCGGACCCGTGAAATACGCGATCCTGCCGCAGACGCTGCGCAGCGACGAGCTGGTCGGCGGTAACGGGCTGATCGAAATGGGCACCTTCGTCGCGATTCTCCTCGGCGAAGTCGTTGGCGGACTGGTGATAGCGATCAAGCCCGACGGCCCGCTGTATGCGGGCGCGGCTACGATCGCGATCGCCGTCGCCGGTTACGTGGTCAGCCGCGGCATTCCCAAAGCTCCCTCGGCCGCGCCCGACCTTCGCATCAACTGGAACCCGTTTACAGAAACCTGGCGCAACTTGCGTTTCGCGCAGGGCAACCGCGTCGTCTGGCTTTCGATGCTGGGCATTTCCTGGTTCTGGTTCTACGGCGCAACGTACCTGACGCAATTTGCCAATTTCACCCGCGACGTTCTAGGTGGCGACGAGCACGTCGCGACCATGATGCTCGCGATCTTCTCGGTCGGCATCGGGGTCGGCTCGCTGCTGTGCGAGCGGATGTCGGGACACAAGGTCGAAGTCGGACTGGTCCCGTTCGGCTCGATCGGGCTGTCGGTGTTCGCGATCGACCTCTATTTCGCGAGCCGCGGTCTGGCCCCGAACAGTCTCACCGGTGTCGACGGGTTTCTGCGCGTCGCGGCGCACTGGCGCATCGTCGCCGACCTGGTCCTGCTCGGTATGTTCGGCGGCTTCTACATCGTGCCGCTTTACGCGTTGATTCAGGAGCGCTCCGATCCGGCGTTTCGATCGCGGATCATCGCCGCCAACAACATCCTGAACGCGTTGTTCATGGTGGCATCGGCGGCGATCGCGCTCGGGCTTCTCAAGGCCGGCTGCACCATCCCGCAGCTGTTTCTGGCGACCGGCCTGATGAACGCGCTGGTCGCGCTCTATATCTATCTGCTGATGCCGGAATTCACGATGCGGTTTCTGGCGTGGCTTCTGGTGCATACCATCTATCGCGTTCACAAGGAGGGGCTCGATCGCATTCCCGCGAAGGGTGGCTGCGTCATCGTTTGCAACCACGTCAGTTTTGTCGACGCGATCGTCATTGCGGCGTGCGTGCGGCGGCCGGTACGTTTTGTGATGGATCATCGGATCTTTCAGATTCCGCTCTTGAATTTCCTTTTCCGCACGATGCGCGCGATTCCCATCGCTCCGGCGAAGGAGGATCCCGGCATGAAGGAGCGCGCTTTCGAGGAAGCCGCCAAGGCGCTCCGGGCGGGCGAGATCGTCGGCATTTTTCCCGAGGGACGGCTGACCGAGACGGGCGACCTCAACGCGTTCCGGCCCGGCCTCCAGCGGATTCTCGAACAGGCGCCGGTGCCGGTGGTGCCGATGGCGCTGCGAGGGCTATGGGGAAGTTTTTTCAGCCGTTCGCATCAGGGCAAGGCGATGCGCTCTTGGCGGGGAATGTTTTCGCGCATCGCGCTGGTGGCCGGAACGCCGTTCTCGCCGGAATTGGCGACGCCGGAAGCGCTGCAGAAGAGCGTTCTCGGGCTGCGTGGAGATTGGCGATAGAGCGGTTATTCGAATAGCTAGACAGCTAGGCCATCCGTCGGATGGCTACGGAGCCGTTCGCGGCCCAGACTGTCGAGCACAGCGGGGAGAACCAGATGTGGGCGTTGGGACTGATCGTCGGCACGTTGATAGGGGCGGTGATCGCGCAAGGCGCAGGCGCGTTCGTCGGAGCGATTGTCGGTCTTGCCATCGGGATCGTCGTTGGCCAGCAGCGCAAGGGCGTCAGGAGCCGGGTCGAGACGCTCGAGTCGCAGATGCTGAACCTGGAGTCGCGGATCAATGCGCTCGACCAACGCTTGCCGGTGGCGCGCGGATCTTCACCGGCGCCGGCCAGCACCTTGGCCGCATCGGCCTCCGCATCCGCGCCGGCTGAAGCTGCGTCCGAAGCTCCATCGCCTGCGCCTGCAGAGATCGTCCCTGCCGCGATGCCCGCGGCCGCGTTGGTAGCGGCGTCGTCGATCGAGCTGGGCGCGAGCGCGACCGACGAGACAGTCACCACCGAAGCAACATCCACGGCCGCGGTGCCGGTACGCTTGGGTGGCAAGGCTGGCGCCGCAACGCGTGCCGCCGAGGTACCGCCTCGAATGTCGCCGCCCGGTCCACCATCGCCGCCGTCTCCTCCGCCGGCGTGGCTCGCATGGGTCATGGGTGGTAATACGCTGGCCCGGATCGGCATTCTGCTGCTGTTCATCGGCGTCGGCTTCCTCCTCAAGTACGCGTCGGAACACGTGCATGTGTCGATCGAGCTACGCTTGAGCGCGGTCGCTGCCGGCGCGATCGCATTGCTGATCGTCGGCTGGCGCTTGCGCGTGCGCCGCGGTGCGTACGCCATGATCCTGCAGGGCGGCGCGGTAGGAGTGCTTTATCTGACGGTCTTTGCCGCGCTCAAGCTCTACGCCGTTTTGCCGCCGTGGGCGACCATCGTTTTGCTCTTGCTGATTGCCGCGCTGTCGGGCTCGCTTGCCATCATGCAGGATGCTATTGCCCTCGCGGTGCTGGGCATCGTCGGCGGCTTCCTGGCGCCGATACTCACCTCCACCAACTCCGGCGACCATGTCCTGCTGTTCTCGTACTACGAGGTGCTCAACGCCGCAGTTTTTGGAATGGCATGGTTCAAGGCCTGGCGCAGTCTCAATCTGCTTGGCTTCGCCTTTACGTTCATCGTCGGCACGCTCTGGGGCGTGACCGGGTATCGGCCGGAAGACTTCGCGACCACCGAGCCTTTCCTGATCCTGTTTTTTCTGTTCTATGTCGGCATCGCCGTCCTCTATGCGCTGCGCCGGACGGTCGAAGTGAAGAATCCCGTCGATGCCACCCTGGTGTTCGGCACGCCCTTGATCGCGGCCGCGCTGCAGAGCGCGATGGTGCGCGACATGCCTTTTGGCATGGCGTTGAGCGCGCTTGCAGTGTCCGCAATCTATCTGCTCCTGGCTCGCGTGTTGTACGCCCGCCAAGGCGAAGGCATGCGCTTGCTCGTCGAATCATTCATGGGTCTTGGCGTGATCTTCGCGACGCTGGCGATCCCGCTCGCGCTCGACGCGCGGTGGACGTCGGCTTCCTGGGCACTTGAAGGCGCGGCAATGGTATGGGCCGGCGTCCGTCAGCGCCGCTGGCAGGTGCGCGCCTTCGGTATCCTGTTGCAGCTTGGCGCCGGCGTGGCATTCGGACGAGGCATCATGCTCTGGGCCGCGACCGGCACGATCGCGCTTGTCCCTCTGCTCAACAGCAATTTCGTCGGGGCGACGCTGCTTGGCCTCTCGGGCCTGTACAGCGCATGGCTCTTGTGGCGCGAGCGCGCGCTGGTAGGCCCGTTGGAGCAATTGGCGCCGCCGCTCTTGTTCGCGTGGGGCTGCGCGTGGTGGCTCGCGGCAGGATGGCGGGAAATCGACCGCTGGGTACCGGCGGAAATGCAGCTCGCGGCACTGGTGGTGTTTCTGGCGCTCTCCGCCGTGGCGTTCGCGTTCGCCGAGCGGCGCCTTTCCTGGCCGATGGCGCGCATTCCCGCGCTCGCGCTGTTACCGCTGCTCCTGCTACTTGCGCTCGGAACCGCGGCCACATCGCGCGGCCTGATGACGCATCTTTTTGCCCACGGAGGATATCTGGCCTGGCCGCTCGCGTTCTTGGTGGTGGTCGCGCTGCTGCGACGACTCGATCGCGCCGCGCCCATTGCGGGTGCCTTGAACATACCCATCGGTCTGTGGCACGCAGGCACCTTGTGGTTGCTGTTGCTGGTCACTGCACACGAGCTTGCCTGGGCCGGACGCGCGGTCGGCGACGGCAACGGCATCTGGAGCCTTGCGCCTTGGGGTCTCCTGCCCGCTTTGGGCTTGCTCGCCGTCGGACGCTTGGCAGAGGGCGCATTCTGGCCAATGGCAGCGCATCGCCGTGCGTATCGCGTGATCGCTGCCACGCCGCTCGCCGTTGCGCTAGTGCTGTGGACCTTGAGGGCCAACTTCAGCGGTGACGGTGACCCGCTGCCGCTGAACTATATACCGCTGTTCAACCCGCTCGATCTCACGCAAGCCCTGGGTTTCGTTGCGGCGGCAATCTGGCTGGCTGCGATGAGGCGCTTTGACGACGCGTTGCTTGCCAAAGCGCAACCGGCCGCAGGCATCGCCTTCACCGCCTTGTTGTTCATCTGGGTCAACGCGCTGGTGTTGCGCACCATTCATTTCTGGTTCGATGTGCCGTACGACTTTCAATCGCTGTGGCACTCGATGCTGGTGCAGGCGAGCTTCTCGCTGCTGTGGTCGATCATGGCCCTGGCAACGATGCTCCTCGCTCATCGCGAGCGTTGGCGTATTGCATGGGTCGCCGGCGCCGCCCTGCTCGGCGCGGTCGTGGTCAAGCTGTTCCTGGTCGACTTGGGCCAGGCTGGCGGTGTGGAACGCATCGTGTCCTTCATCGGCGTCGGGCTTCTACTGCTGCTGATCGGCTATCTCGCGCCGGTGCCGCCGCGAACCTCGGAGGATACGAAATGAACGCATTCATGGTCATGCGGACGCTGATTTTCACTGCTGCCGCGGCATCGGCAGCCACCACCTCCAGTGGAGCAGAAAAGCCCAAGGACTTCGCGTTCGGCATACCGCTGACGGTCGAGGCGGACAGCGCTTTTTACCGGGCAGCATTGCCGGCAGCTTTTTACGCGGGCTCGGCGCGCGCTGATCAAGGCGATCTGCGCGTGTTCAACGGTGATGACGCCGTCGTTCCCTACGCCCGTCTCGATTCGCCGGCAGCCGTGCACGAGCGAAAGTCGGCAACGGTGTTGCCAATTTTTCCGCTGCGCGTCGATGAACAGAGCGGAGATTTGAGCGGGCTCTCGCTCAGCGTCATCCGCAGCGCGGGCAAGACATCCGTAAACCTGACCACCAAGGACGGCCAGCCGGTGCCGGCGCAGCGTCTGGCCGGCTATCTGGTGGATGCGACTGATGCCCGCGAGCCGATTTCCGCGATGGTCCTGTCATGGGCCCCGAAATCGAGCGGGATGAATACCCGCATCCGTGTCGAGACCAGCGATGATCTGGATCTATGGCGGACGCTCGTCGGCGAGGCTCCGCTGCTCGATCTCGAATATGAAGGCCGGCATCTGCTGCGCGATCGGGTCGAGTTTCGGCAAGTCTCGGCGAGATACCTGCGCATCTCATGGCCGACGGCGCAGGCGCCGCTTCAACTCAACGCGGTGCGTGCCGAGTTCGGCGATCGCGTGCTCGAGACTCCTCGTCAGTGGACCGAAGCACCGGGCGCGGCGGTCGCCGACAACGAAAACGAATTCCAATTCGATCTTGGCGGAGCGCTGCCCGTCGACCGCGTCGCGATCGAGCTGCCCGAGCTCAATTCGGTGGTACCGGCGCAGCTTCTCGCGCGAACGGTGCCGGAGGAGCCGTGGCGTCCGGTTACCTCGCTGGTGACCTATCGGTTGCGTCAGGACGCCGGCGAAGTCAGCGCGCCGCCGCTCGCCGTCACGCCGGCCGGATATCGCTACTGGCTGCTGCGCGTCGATCCAAAATCCGGCGGGCTGGGTCGCGGCCAGCCCCGAATGCGCGCCGGGTGGGTACCCCAGGAAATAGTGTTTGCCGCGCGCGGAAGCGGACCGTTTCTCATCGCCTACGGCAACGTTGCAGCGGCGTCAAGCGCGCTCCCGGTCACCACGCTGGTGCCGGGCTATGCGAGCGCCGCCGAGCCGCTTGGCGCGATCGCGGTTGCTCATGTGGGAGTCGCGGCGCCACTCGGCCACCTCGAGCAGGCGAAATCCCCGCGGGAATATCGGCGCGCCACCCTCTGGGCGGTGCTGATTTCCGGTGTCGTGGCGCTGGCGTGGATGGCGTGGCAACTTTCGCGTCAGCTGAACGCATCATCGACATCGCTCAAGTCCGAGGCGGCCCCCAACGACCGCCTGGCGTGATCAGGATGGCCGGCGCATCGGGCCAGGCCGCTTGGACCAATGCCGGCAGGACGCTCCCTGCCGGCCCGCGCAGCGCGTAATCCGCGGTCGGCGAAAGCGCGGTCGCCTCGGGATTGATCTCGATGACGATCGCGCCGGAAGCTTTGGCGATGGACGGAAGGGCAGCAGCGGGGTAGACCTCGGCCGACGTTCCGATGACGAGCATGAGATCGCAGCGGCGTGCCGCCGCTTCGGCGGCGGCGAGTGCTTCGGGTGGCAGCATCTCCTCGAACCAGACCACGTCCGGACGGAGGAGGGCGCCGCAACGGGCGCAGCGCGGAACTTCGTCGCCGACCAAATCCCAGTGTTCCACCACAGTGCCCTCGCGGGAGCATTTGACGCGACCGATGTTGCCGTGCAATTCGACCAGCTTGCGGCTACCGGCGCGCCGATGCAGACCATCGACGTTTTGCGTAATCAACAGGCAGTCCGGCACGCGTCGCTCGATATCGACCACGGCGTCATGCGCCGGATTCGGTTGCACTCTCGCGACGAGCTCGCGGCGCCACGCGTACCAATCCCAAACTAGCTTGGGGTGAATCGCAAACGCGGTTGGCGTCGCAAGTTGCAGCGGATCGAATCGCGCCCACAAGCCGGTTTGAGCGTCGCGAAATGTCGGCACTCCGGACTCGGCGGAGATGCCCGCCCCGGTCAGTATCGCCAAAGCGCGCGAGCCGGCAAGTGCTCGGGCGGCTTGTGCTGCGCCTCTGCTCTGGTTAGTGTCTTGCATCACGTCGAAACCTGTGTGTGTCGTCGGATCGGGCCCGGAACCACCTGGGTCAGATGATAGACTGCGGCTACGCTCGTGGAGGCGACGCCCGCTCTTTCCCGGGACGCTCACGGATTCGACCATGTCCGGCAACACATTCGGCAAGCTGTTCTGCGTTACTTCCTTCGGTGAGTCGCACGGCCCGGGCATCGGCTGTGTGGTCGACGGTTGCCCGCCCGGGCTTTTACTCGAGGCCGCCGACATCCAGCGCGAGCTCGATCGCCGGAAGCCGGGGACGTCGCGGCACGTGACGCAGCGGCGCGAATCGGACACCGTGGAGATTCTCTCCGGCGTATTCGAGGGACGGACCACCGGCACCCCGATCGCGCTTCTCATCCGCAACGAGGATGCACGCAGCAAGGACTACGCGGCCATCGCCGACACCTTTCGTCCGGGTCACGCCGACTACACCTACTGGCAGAAATACGGGATTCGCGACTACCGCGGAGGCGGCCGACAATCCGCGCGCGAAACGGCGGTGCGCGTCGCCGCCGGCGCGGTCGCACGCAAGTGGCTGCGTGAGCATTTCTCGGTGATGATCCGCGGTCATTTGACGCAGCTCGGACCGCATCGCGTCCCTTTCAAGGGATGGGAGCACGTAGACACCAATCCATTCTTTGCTGCCAACGACGAGATCGTTCCCGAGTTCGAAGCCTTCATGGATGCGTTGCGCAAGGCCGGCGATTCCTGTGGCGCGCGCATCACGGTGGTGGCGCAGAACGTGCCGGTAGGCTGGGGCGAGCCGGTCGCCGACAAACTCGACGCCGACATCGCCCATGCGATGATGAGCATCAACGCCGTCAAGGGAGTCGAGATCGGCGCCGGTTTCGCGAGCGTCGCGCAGCGTGGCACCGAACACTCCGACGAAATGACGCCGCAGGGCTTTGTCTCGAATAACGCCGGCGGCATTCTCGGCGGTATTTCGACCGGTCAGGACGTCGTAGTATCGATCGCGGTAAAGCCGACTTCGTCGATTCGACTCGACCGCCGCTCGGTCGACAAGGCGGGAAATCCGGTCATCGTCAACACGCATGGGCGTCACGATGCATGCGTCGGCATTCGCGCCACGCCGATCGCGGAAGCGATGCTGGCGCTGGTGCTGATCGATCACGCCCTGCGCCACCGCGCGCAAAATGCCGATGTCGAGTGCGCGACGCCACGCCTCGCTGCCACGGCGCTGGACGCTGCGATCGCCCGTGAGTCCGCCCCGGGCGCCATCGACAACCCCGATCCAGACGAAGCCTGAGGCATCGTACTGCGTGTCACCCGAGTCCCGAGGAAGCCCAAGATATCGTCGTACTGCGCGTCACCTGTCCCGATGGGGCCTAAGGCATCGTGCTGCGCGTCACTCGGGCCTCGGCTGCGCCGCGCCCGAACTGAACGCCTATGGTTTCGCCGATCGCAAGCGCGCCAGCATCCTGCACGATCGCGCCGTCCGCACCGGTGACGATGCTGTATCCGCGCTCCAGCACCGCTTGCGGACTCAAATGTAGGAGGCTCCGTTCGAGCGCGCCGACGCGCTGCGCAAGCGCGGCAACGTGTTCACCTGCGGCGCGCCGCCAACGCTGGCGAGCTTCGGCGACAGTCGCGCTCTGTCGCAGCGCGGTTCGGAACAGCCGGGCGAGATCCCTGCCCGCCGGCAGCAGGGCGCTCCGCGGCCGCTCGCACGCTGCCGCGGCCGCCCGCGCCATCCGCCAGGCGAGTCTGGCCAGTGCTTCCTGTCGCTGCCGGATTCGCGCCGCCGGATGCACGAGTCGGCGCGAAATCAGATCCAGATCCTGCATGCGCGACTCAAGCGAACGCTCCACGGCTTTCCGCCATCGGGCGGCCACGGCGCCGGCGCTCGCGCGCAATGCCAGGCGATCGGGAACGACCAGGCTCGCGGCGCCGGTGGGCGTGGGCGCGCGCAAATCGGCCACGAAGTCGCAGATCGTAAAATCGGTCTCGTGGCCGATGCCGCTGACGATCGGGATGCGCGATTGAACAATCGCCAGCGCTACCGCTTCTTCATTGAACGCCCACAGATCCTCGATCGAGCCGCCGCCGCGACAGACGATCAGCACATCGACTTCAGCGCGCGCATTCGCGGCGGCTAAGGCCGCGATGATGCCCGAGACCGCAATGGAGCCCTGCACCGGGGTTGGATAGACAATAACCGGCGTGCCCGGTAAGCGGAGGAGCAGGGTGGTCAGGACATCGCGCAAGGCCGCGGCTCGAGGCGAGGTCACGATGCCGACGGCGCGTGGAAACGTTGGCAGTGCGCGCTTGCGATCAGCATGGAACCATCCGGCTGCATCGAGCTTTGCTTTGAGGGCAGCGAACTTCTCGTAGAGCGCGCCCAGGCCTGCCAGACGCACTGCCTCGACCGTGAGCTGGAATTCACCGCGCGCTTCGTAAATGGTCGGCGTCGCGCGAACTTCGACCGACAGCCCGTCCTTGAGCTCGACGTCGAGGAGTTGCGAGCGATGGCGGAAAATGACACAGCGCACCTGCGCCTCCGAATCCTTGAGCACAAAATAGCAGTGACCGGAAGCCGCGCGCGTGAAATTCGAGATCTCGCCGCTTATCCAGGCGAGACCGAGGTGGCGCTCGATGAGCAGCCGGGCGGAACTAATCAGCAGCGAAACCGGCAACACCATTGCAGGATTCATGCGCTGATCCAATTCGGTGCTTCGGTGCGCGATGACTCGACATTGCGGGCACCGAAATCGGTTTGTCCATGACAACGGTCGCGAAGGATTTGCGCGAAAATGATGCGGGCGCGCTTTTTTGGGCGCCCTAAACGCGGCGATGCCGGTGGCGCGCAAATATTACAACTATATGAAAAATCAACAGAAAAAGACGGCAATAATTTGAGCATGACAATGAAATCCCTACCCGGCAGGCTACTTAGCAAATAAATTTACAAGATATGCACACTTTTATCCACAGATATTGTGGAAAACGGCGCTCGTTTCAAACCGGGCATCGGCTTGCGAGCCTTGCTGCATGCGGGCTACGCGCGGGGTGCTCAACGCCTCTGGCACAGCGACCGATGACGGGTGCAAAGCCACCGGTTAGAATGCTTGTCCTACTCCATTTGTTCATGAACAAAGTCGATGAGTGCTGCACCGCCACAAAATTCATCCGCAGCCTTGTCGTCGAATTTCCTTCGGCAAATCATCGCCGAGGACCTACGCACCGGCAAGTATGGCGGCCGAGTGGTGACCCGTTTCCCCCCCGAGCCCAACGGCTACCTGCATATTGGCCACGCCAAATCCATCTGTCTGAACTTCGGCCTGGCGGGCGAAAACGGCGGTGCCTGTCACCTGCGCTTTGACGATACCAATCCCGTCAAGGAAGACGTCGAGTATGAGGATTCGATCAAATCCGCGGTGCAGTGGCTTGGATTCGACTGGGGAGCACATCTTTATCACGCATCTGATTATTTCGACCGTTTATACGAGTTCGCGCGGCACCTGATCAAGGCGAGCTTAGCCTACGTCGACAGCTCGACGCCCGATGAAATGCGGCGACTGCGCGGGACGCTGACCGAGTCAGGAAACGCCAGCCCGTTTCGCGACCGCTCGGTCGAGGAAAATCTCGATCTCTTTCGACGCATGAAGGAGGGCGAGTTCCCGGACGGCGCGCACGTTCTCAGGCTCAAGATCGACTTGGCGAGCCCGAACATCAATATGCGCGATCCGGCGATCTACCGCATCCGCCACATCGCCCATCACCGCACCGGTGACAAATGGTGTGTGTATCCGCTGTACGACTACACGCATTGCATTTCCGACGCGCTGGAGCGCATCACGCACTCGCTTTGCACGCTCGAGTTCCAGGACCATCGGCCGCTCTATGACTGGGTCATTGAGCGCCTGGCGGAGGCCGGGCTGTTGCAGCGGCCGCTACCTCAGCAATATGAATTTGCACGGCTCAATCTTCTCTACACGGTGATGAGCAAACGCAAGCTTCTTGAATTGGTGGAAGGCGGCTACGTCGATGGATGGGATGATCCGCGCATGCCGACGCTGGTGGGGCTGCGCCGGCGAGGTTACACGCCGGAATCGATTCGACTGTTCGCCGAACGCATCGGCGTCTCCAAGGCCGATCAGTGGATCGACATGAGCGTGCTGGAGGACTGCCTGCGCGACGATCTGAATGCGCGCGCCGAGCGGCGTATCGCGGTCCTCGACCCGGTCAAGCTGGTCATCGACAATTATCCCGACGGCGAGCAGGAAGATTGCTTTTTGCCCAACCATCCGCAGCAGCCGGAGCTGGGCAAGCGCGCGGTTCCCTTTTCGCGTGAGCTGTGGATCGAGCGCGACGATTTCAGCGAGCAGCCGCCAAAAGGATACTTTCGTCTCTCGCCGGGCAAGGAGGTGCGACTGCGCTATGCGTTTGTGGTCAAGTGCGTGGGTGTCGACAAGGACGCAAGCGGCAAGGTAACCGCTGTCCACTGCACCTATGATCCGGATACCCGAAGCGGTACCCCGGGCGCGGAGGCCCGCAAGGTCAAAGGTAACATTCACTGGCTGTCGGTGCGACACGCGCGGCAAGCCGAAGTCCGCCTTTACGATCGCTTGTTCGTGGTCCCACAGCCCGGACGTCCTCACGACGTGCTTGACACGATGTCGCTGCCGTCGCTCGGCGTCGACGTCGATGGCGAGACGATCAGCGAAGAGGCCGGCGAGCGAAGTTATCTCGACGATCTCAATCCGCAAGCCAAGCAGGTCATCGCCGCATACGTTGAGCCGTCGCTGGCCGAGGTCGCGCCGGAGACGCGCTATCAGTTCGAGCGACACGGTTATTTTGTGGCTGATCTGCGTGACTCACGTCCGGGAGCTGCGGTATTCAATCGCGCAGTGACGCTGCGCGATTCGTGGGGCCACAGGCCCGCTGCATCCTGAAGCAGGCGACATCCGGCGAGACGCGGTTCCCGTCGTGCCAATCGCGCTCCTCGCATCCTTTCTCTATTCCCGACCTGTGCGCCGCGCTACACTGGGCCCGCCAAGCGCGCATTTGGAGCAAAGAGGATGAAGCGCATCGTCGTGTTCATGCTCACCAACCTCGCCCGAAGGAAACCCGGATGGCCAAGGACCAGAAATTCAAGATCGAAGTCGAGGACGACAAGGGGCTCTGGCACGATGAACGCGGGGCCGATGGCGCGCCGCTGATTTTCGACGACGAAGGCGCGGCTCGCGCCAAGCTCGCCGAGCTCTACCCGGTGCTGGTTCAAATGGAGCGCTACGGCGGCGGCAAGCGAACCCGCGTTATCCGCGTCCTGGTCGACGAAGATGACTGGCCTACCCGACCCGAATCGTAGCCGGGCGAACGTGCCGCCGAGCTACATGGGCGGAACGAGGCCGTCCTTGCCAATGGCCACCCGCGCTGCTGTAAGGCTTCCGTCAGCTTGACGAGTCGCCGTCACCAGCAGGTGCGCGCCAGGCTTCAGCATGCTGCGGTCGCCGGGCTCGAAGGTCACGATAGGCACATTGGCCGGCACCGTGATGACTTTTTCGCCGTCCTTGTAGCGCAACGTCATGCGCCGCCCCGGACCGACAGCGACGACCTCGCTCACGGTCGCATTGGTCATCATGCTGCCTGGCTGCAGATCCCAGGGATAATGGCCCTCGTTGCTGCCGCGACCGGATTCCGGGAAGACCAGAACCTCGAGCGCGCTTTGGGTGCCGTCGCTCTGCGGCATGCTCGCCGCACCGACAAATGCATTGGGCGTGATGGCCTCGATGCCGACCTTCGCGACGGCGGTCACGACGTAGTTTTCAGCCAGCTTGATGGCAAGCATTTCGCCGCTGCGCTCCTTGACCCGAAGATTGAGGCCGTCGACCGACACCACGTCGCCGCGGATGCGTTGCGTGGGCGCGGGCGTCTGCGCAAGCGCGAGGCACGAGACTAGAAGCGAAAGGGAAAGCGCATTGGCTGCGGTGCGATTCATCGCGGACTCCTTGGCAAAGTGGATGATCATGGTCGCGCCAGCCGCCGACGGGAGACACTCCTCGATGCACGCGCAAACAGCTGGGCGACGGAGATAATTCCGGACAATGGCTTGGCATTTCGAAAGCGGCAAAACATACGGCCGGTCACTGCTAAGCTGGTGACCGGCCGTGTGGACGGATGCGCGCAGTCGAGAAACGGCGCGCTGACCGAAGCGGATTACTTGAGGTGGTTGGAGACCAGCTTGGTCATTTCGAACATCGACACCTGACGCTTGCCGCCGAAAACCTGTTTCAGTTTTTCGTCGGCGTTGATCAGGCGCCTGTTGATCGAGTCCTGCAGCTTGTTCTTCTTGATGTAGTCCCAGATCTTCTTGGTAACTTCGGTGCGCGGCAGCGGATTGTTGCCCACGACGGCGGCCAAGGAACTGGACGGCGTCATTGCCTTCATGAATGCAGCGTTGGGTTTACGCTTGGCAGCGGGCTTCTTTGCGGCTTTTTTCGGCGCGGCTTTTTTCGGCGCGGCCTTTTTTGCCGGTTTCTTCGCTGCCGGTTTCTTCGCCGCGGGTTTCTTCGCGGCCGGCTTCTTGGCGGGCTTCTTTGCAGCTTTCTTGGCAGTAGCCATTGCACTCCTTCCTGGTGGTTGATCGCTTCGATGCGACGGCGATGAAAATGGAGTCAGGGTGGAACTCCTGTCAACGGTCCCTGCGCCCCATAGGACAAATATACCGCATTCTCGTCGGCGTGGTGTGCAAATTCTGCGTCGTTGCGCAAGGGTGTCGGGTTGGGTGTTGCGTCGGCGAGAATGGGATCGCGCTCGCTTTGCGGCCGGCCGGATGCGCCTTCGTTGCTGGAAGTCATGGCTCCTGCTGCCGTTTCCCGCCGTGCCTCTGCCGTTGCCGCACGAGCGGCGCCCGATCCGGGCGCGGCAGGTTGGGCAATCGCCGCATCGCACGTCGACGGAGGCCTTGTTTCACCGGGCAAGAGCCAAATCACCGATAATGAGGGAGCCTTGCGTTCCCGCACCTGAAATGAGCACCGCCGACCTTCGGCGCGAGTACCATCGCGCCACGCTCACCGAAACCGACGTCGACGCCAGTCCGGTCACCCAGTTCGAGCGCTGGCTTGGCGAGGCAGTGAAAGCCGAGCTTGCGGAGCCGACGGCGATGACGCTGGCCACCGTTGGCGAGGATGGACGTCCGGCGGCGCGCATCGTGTTGCTCAAGGGTGTCGGCGCGGAAGGCTTCCTGTTTTTCACCAATTATGACAGCCGTAAGGGCAGGGAGCTCGCCGCGAATCCCCATGCCGCACTCTTGTTCCACTGGGTCGAACTGGAGCGGCAGGTGCGCGTCGAAGGCGAGGTTTCAAAGGCCTCGGTCGCCGACTCGGACGCCTATTTTGCTTCCCGCCCGCGGCTTTCGCGCATCGGTGCGTGGGCATCTCCGCAAAGTGATCCCATCCCGGATCGCGGCTGGCTGGAGCGCGAATTTAGCGCTGCGCAAGAGCGATTCGCCGCCAGTCAGGACTCGATTCCGCGACCTCCGCGCTGGGGAGGATATCGGCTGTTGCCGACGATGGTCGAGTTCTGGCAAGGCCGCGATTCGCGGCTACATGACCGGATCCGGTACCGACGCGAGGATGCCTATTGGCGCATCGAGCGGCTCGCGCCGTGACCGAACCATGGCGCTCCCCCGCTTACGTATTCCCGGCGCTGATCGGCCTCGGCATCCTCAATCACGCTGTGCTCACCGGCAGCAGGGTCACGATTTCGCTGTACGCACTTTCGCTCGGCTCCTCGACGTTCGTCGTCGGCATCTTGATGGGTCTCTACGCGTTTCTGCCGATGTTGCTGGCGGTGGCGGCGGGTCGGCTCACGGATCGTGTCGGCCTGCGCAAACCGATGCTGGTGGGTTCCTGCGGGGTGGCGATCGCGGCCGCGCTGCCCTGCGTCATGTCGGGGATCGCCCCGCTGTTTGTCACCACCGCTATGCTGGGCATTTCGTTCATGCTGTTTCAGCTTGCGACGCAGCATGCGACCGGGCTGTTCGGACCCCCATCCGAGCGCGCAAAGCACTTCGCGATGCTGGCGATGGGCTATTCGGTCTCCGGATTCTGCGGACCGCTCGTCAGCGGGCTGACGATCGACCATGCGGGCTTTGCCGGGACGTTCGCAATGCTGGCGCTGCTGCCGCTGATCCCGGTGGCGGTTTTGTCGTGGAACCTTCTCAAGCTGCCGGGCCCTCGCCCCGTGGCGGAGGACAGCGCGCCGGGGGGCATCGCCGTGCTTTTCCGCAACCGGCATTTGAGGCGAGTGTTTATCGTCAACGCATTGCTGGCCGTGGCGTGGGACCTGCATTCGTTTTTCATCCCCATCTACGGCGCCACCATCGGACTATCGGCTTCGCGGATCGGTGTCATTCTCGCCGCGTTCGCCGCGGCAACGTTCATCGTGCGTCTATTCATGGGCTGGATCGCACGGCGATTTTCCGAGTTCGAGGTGCTGGCCGCTGCCTTGTTCGTCGCCGCGACCGCCTATGCCCTGTTTCCTTTCGTCAAGGAGGTCGGCTCGCTAATAGCGTTATCCTTCGCGCTGGGACTGGCGCTCGGCTGCGCGCAGCCGATGGTGATGTCACTGCTGCACACTATCGCGCCGGCGGGGCGGATGGGCGAGGCGGTGGGTGTGCGCTTGTCGATCATCAACGCGTCGACCTTTGCCATGCCCTTGCTGTTTGGGGCGGTGGGATCGACCCTTGGGCTCGCGCCGGTGTTCTGGTCGATCGGGGCGGCGCTCGCCGGCGGAGGCTTTTTCGCGCGGCGCCGCTAGTGCTCGTCGCGCTATGGCCGTTTCAGGCGGTCAACATGCTGTTTGCGAAACTTGGCAAGCTTGGGTGCGACGACGAACTGACAGTACGGCTGGCGACCATTGCGCTCGAAGTATTCCTGGTGATAGGCCTCGGCGGGATAGAACGGCGCCGCATCGGCAATCTCGGTCACGATGGGTTGGGACCACAGCTTTGCGCGCGATAATTCGTCGATGACCGCGTTCGCGTCGGCGCGTTGCTCGGAGTTCTGGCAGTAAATCACCGACCGATATTGGGTGCCGACATCGCTTCCCTGCCGGTTCAGCGTCGTCGGATCGTGGATCGAGAAAAAAACCCTGAGCAAGTCGCGAAACGACAAAATCTCGGGATTGAACTCGATCTTCACCACCTCGGCGTGGCCGCTGGTCCCTTCGCAGACTTCCTCATAGCTGGGATCAGGTGCCCGCCCGCCGGCATAGCCCGACTCGACCGACTGCACGCCGTTGAGCTGATCGAACACCGCCTCCAGGCACCAGAAGCAGCCTCCGCCCAGCACCGCGGTCTGCGTTGAATTCACTGCCGTTGTCATGACGCACCCTTTCATTCGCCTTGCCGCTTAAAGGATAGCGCGCTTCGCGCTGCCGGCAAAACACCGGGTCGCCGCCGGGTCCTTGCGGCGGGCCGAATTCGATTGAGCGTTATGGTGCCCGCGGTGCGATAATCGCGCCTCCCTGCGAGCGAGTAAAGACCGCGATGGCCCGCCTTTTGCGCCGTGAAGGAAAGTTCTTCGATTTCTTCAACGAGCACGCCGACCTGGCGATGCTCGCCGCCGCGGAGCTCAAAGCGCTGCTCGAGGACATCGGCGAGCTCGAGCTGCGGCGCCGGAACATCGAGCGCTACGAGAAGCAGGCCGACCACATTACGCATCAAACGATCGCGTTGCTGCAACGCGATAGCGCTCCCGTTCGATTTTCTGAACGGATTCCACGACGCCGCCAACTCGATTGCGACCATCGTGTCGACGCGAGTGCTGCGGCCGCACTATGCGGTAGCCTGGGCCGCGTTCTTCAACTTCGTCGCGTTCCTGGTCTTTGGGCTTAAGGTCGCCAATACCATCGGTACCGGCGTGATGATCCGGTCGATCGTCGACCACTACGTGGATCAGCCGATAGCAAGGGCGGCGTAACGTGTGGGCGCATATCGGACGCGGCGGCCTGTTCGTCTTTTGGGTCCTGCGGCGCCTGCGAAAGGCGAGCGTCGGCCGCATGGCCGCCAGTCTTGCATTCACGACGCTGCTGGGAATCGTGCCGCTGTTTACCGTTGCGCTCGAGTATGTCGCGCGATTTCCGGTTTTCGACCGATGGCTCGACGCGCTGGAGCCGTTCCTGGTGAAGTTCCTGTTGCCGGACAGCAGCAGCGCGGTGCGCCACTATCTGGCGGAATTCACCACCAAGGCTGCCGGCGTCCAGGGAGTCGGAACGGTGTTTCTGATAGTCACTGCCCTGTTGCTGGTGGCGCAAATGGAGCGTGAGATCAACGCCATCTGGGGAATCTATGAAGCGCGCTCGCTGCCGCGGCGGATCGTGACGTATGTGTTGGGTTTCGTCGCCGTGCCGCTGATGGTTGGAGGTGCGGTATACCTCACCTCGTGGGCGATCGAGCAGTCGATTGCCGCGGTGCCCAGCGTGTCGCAGGCGCTCCCTCTTCTCGTGCAGCCGGTGGAAATCGCGATTGCGACGCTGGCCTTGACGATGTTGTACAAGCTCGTCCCCGCGCGACGAGTTCCGATGCGCGACGCGCTGATCGGAGCCTTGCTTGCGGCCGCGGCTTTCGAGCTGGCAAAGCTTGGATTCAAGTTCTACATCAGGCAGGTGCCAACTTATCGGATTGTCTACGGAGCGCTCGCGGCTTTGCCGCTTTTTCTGATCTGGGTCTATGTTTCGTGGATCATTCTGCTGCTCGGCGCCGCGGTGACGGCGACACTGGCCGAACGCGGCGGCAAGACGCGCAACCGGCGGCGCCACGCGTGATGATTTCGGTTGCATGAGCCAATCGGCGGCCAACTGCGGCAAGCTCGGCTTGCCGAATCGTGGTGGCCACGCTAGAGTCGCGCTTTCCCTAGGCGGAGACCTTTGACGTGTGGTCGATTATCCAAGCGGCCGGCTGGCCGATCTGGCCGCTGATCCTTGCCTCGGTTATCGCGCTATCGCTGATCTTCGAGCGCATGTGGTCGTTGCGGCAGAACATCGTCGCGCCTCCTGGAATGGTCGATCGAGTGCTGTTGGAATACAAGCACGGCGGCGTCACCCAGGAATTGCTGACCAAGACCGCGCGTCAGGGGCCGCTCGGCCGGGTGCTGGCGGCGGGGCTCGCCAACGCCAAGAGCCCGCGACCGGTCATGAAGGAGGCGATCGAAGAGGTCGGCCGCATCGTCAGCCACGATCTCGCACGTTTTCTGACCACGCTCGGCACCATTGCGGCGATGTCGCCCTTGCTCGGCCTGTTCGGTACCGTCGTCGGCATGATCGAGATCTTCGGATCGCAGACCGCCGCCGGCTCGAATCCCATCCTGCTCGCGCACGGGATCTCGGTAGCGCTCTACAACACCGCACTGGGACTCATCGTCGCCATCCCGAGCATGATCTTCTATCGCCATTTCCGCGCCAAGGTCGACGACCTCATCATCGAGATGGAGCAGCAGGCGATCAAGCTGGTCGAGCTGGCGCACGGCGAGCGTCGCTGACGCGAAAGCGACCGTGAATCTTCGTGGCAGCCATCCGCGGGAAGAGCCCGAGATCAACTTCATTCCGTTGATCGACGTGCTGCTGGTCATCCTGATTTTTCTGATGGTCACCACCACCTATCAGCGCGTCGCCGAGCTTCAGATCACGCTACCCGAAGCCGACGCAGAGCCATTGAAGCAGCGTCCGAAGGAAATCAACATCGGGGTCGACGCACAGGGTCGTTATGTGATCGACCGGACCGTTTTCCAGTTCACCACGGTCAACGCGCTCGCTGAAACCTTGAGCCGGGCGGCGGCCGGCACCAAGGACGCCGTCGTCATCGTCAATGCCGATGGCAACGCTACTCACCAATCGGTCATTCATGTGATGGAAGCTGCGCGGCTGGCGGGCTTGACTCACATCACTTTCGCAACGCAAACCACCGCCAAGTGACGCGCAAGCGGGGATCCAGCGTCTTTGGATACGGTGCGATAGCGTAACGAACGCCACTGGGTTCCCGCTTCCGCGGCAACGACGGGAATAGTGCGTCATCCCTGCGAAACCGAGCTCGAAGAGCGAAGTTTCGAGCAACGGCCAAGCGAGGATCCAGCGTCTTTCGTCGCCTCACTCTTGCATGAGCATCGCCGACCGCCTTGTCGCCGCCTGGTACGCGCCGCACTTGACGCCGCTCACGGCGGCGCTGGTCCCGCTTAGTGTCGTTTTCCGTGGCGCGGTAGCGCTGCGGCGGGCTCTTTATCGCGGCGGCCTCTTGCGCTCGGAACGGCTGCCGGTGCCGATCGTCGTCATCGGCAACCTTACCGTCGGAGGAAGCGGCAAGACGCCGCTCACCATTGCGCTCGCGCATGCTCTCGTGGAGCGCGGCTGGCGGCCGGGCATCGTCAGCCGTGGCTATGGTGGCGCGGATCGTTCGCCCCGCGCGGTGGAATCGACCTCGACCCCTGACGAAGTGGGCGACGAGCCGGTCTTGCTTGCGCGGACAGGGCTTCCGGTCTGGGTCGGACGCGACCGTCCCGCGGCGGCTCGCTCGCTCCTTGACGCATATCGAGAATGCAATGTCATCATCGCCGACGACGGATTGCAGCACTACGCGATGGCGCGCACGGTCGAGGTCGCGGTGGTCGACGCTAGCCGCGGCTTGGGCAACGGTTTCATGCTGCCTGCGGGTCCGTTGAGGGAAGCCCCGTCGCGTCTGGACGAGGTTGACGCGGTCGTGCGCCTGATGAATGCCCCTGGATCTCCTCCCACGCGAATTTCCGCGCGACAATCGACCATGGTTTTTTCCGGCGACTCGTTCGTGCGCATCGATGCGCCCGCGATCGTTACCACCGCGGCGTCATTTCGCAGGGCGGGAGTGCACGCGCTCGCCGGCATTGGCAATCCGCAACGATTTTTCGAGCATCTGCGATCGCTTGGGATCGACGCAACGTGTCACGCCCTTCCTGACCATTATCGCTTCACCCCGGCCGATCTCGCGCTTGCGGACGCGACCGCCATCCTGATGACCGAGAAAGATGCGGTAAAATGTGTCGCATTCGCGGATGACCGCTGCTGGACTCTGCCTGTCCGCGCGGTCATCGACGCTTCACTGGTGACGCTCATCGAGGAAAAACTCCGTGGATTCCAAGCTGCTTGAGATGCTGGTCTGTCCGGTGACCAAGGGACCGCTGGTTTATGATCGACAGCGGCAGGAGCTCGTGTCCAAGTCGGCGCGACTTGCGTACCCGATTCGCGACGGCATTCCCGTGATGCTCGAGGAAGAAGCGCGCAGACTGGAACCCGCCGAATACGAGTGAGCCGCGGATGACGGAGAGCAGCGAAGGCGCAGCGCCGGTTCCGCGCGAGCCTTCCCGGCTTGCGCGCCGCGGCAGAACCGGACGCTGTTTTCTTCGCTGAGATGTTTACGGTCCTGATTCCGGCCCGCTACGCGTCGACGCGCCTTCCGGGCAAACCTTTGTTGGATATCGCGGGCAAGCCCATGGTCGTGCGCGTTGCCGAGCGCGCGCGTGCCAGTGGCGCGGCGCGCGTCGTGGTCGCCACCGACGATGAGCGCATCCGGGCAGCCGTTGCCGATCATGGCATCGAGGCGCTGATGACGCGAAGCTCGCATCCGACCGGAACCGATCGTCTCGCGGAAGCCGCTGCGCAGCTTGGGCTCGACGACAACTCGATCGTCGTCAACGTTCAGGGCGACGAGCCGCTGCTCGAGCCTGAGCTGATCCGCACTGTGGCCGACACGCTGACGGCTCACGCCGACGCGGCGATCGCAACTGCATGTCATCTGATCGACGATCCTGCCGAGGCGTTCAATCCAAACGTGGTCAAGGTCGTGCTTGACCGCGACGGTTACGCGCTTTACTTCAGCCGGGCCACGATTCCGTGGGCGCGCGACGGTTTTGCCGCGGCGCCAAACAAAATTCCTCCCGGTCTGCCCTTGTACCGCCACTACGGCCTTTATGCCTACCGGGTAAGCTTTCTACGCCATTTCCCGTCGCTCCTGCCGGCGACGATCGAGCGCTTCGAGGCGTTGGAGCAGTTGCGTGCGCTTTGGCACGGACATCGGATCATCGTCAGCATCACTCGTGGCGCGCCGGCGCCGGGCGTCGACACGGAGGAGGATCTTGAACGGGTGCGTGCATGGTTTGCCGCCGCGCCCGTTTGACCGCTGCCGCGATTCCGGACAGAATCGCCGGGCGTTTAGCGGCATGATTCGACCTTCCCGCCGTGCGGGAAGCAACTAGTTTTGCCCACGGTCATTCCAGACGCTCCTTCCACGCACGATTCGCTCACTATGCGACTGATACTGCTCGGCCCGCCGGGCGCAGGCAAAGGGACCCAGGCAGCCTTCGTGACGGAGGCCTACGGGATCCCGCAGATTTCGACCGGCGATATGCTGCGCTGCGCGGTCAAGGCGGGAACTCCGCTCGGGCTTGCCGCAAAAAAGGTGATGGACTCGGGTGCGCTGTGCTCTGACGGCATGATCATCGATCTGGTCCTCGAGCGGCTGAAACAGCCGGACTGCGCGCACGGTTACCTGTTCGACGGGTTTCCGCGCACCATCCCTCAAGCCGAGGCCATGAAAAATGCACCGGTGCCGCTCGACTACGTGCTTGAGATCCATGTTCCCGATGCGTTCATCGTCGAGCGCATGAGCGGGCGGCGTGTGCATCCGGCATCGGGCCGCACCTATCACGTCAAGTTCAACCCGCCGAAGGTCGCCGGCCGCGACGACTTGACCGGAGAGCCGCTGATCCAGCGCGACGACGACAAGGAAGAAACGGTTCTCAAGCGCCTCGCGGTTTATCATCAGCAAACCGAGCCGTTGGTCGCTTATTACGAGAAGTGGTCGGCGTCAAGCGACCCGAATGCGCCGAAATACCGCAAGGTCGACGGCACGGGACCGGTGGATGCTACCCGGGCCAGGGTGCTCGCTGCGCTGAAGAGTTGAGGCGGCGTATGTTCGCGGTTCGACCCGGACGATGAGCGGTCGTTCCCGTTCCTTTTGATTCGTGCGAGGCCATGCATGCAAAAGCGAAATGCGTTCTATGCCCAGTCCGGCGGAGTGACCGCGGTGATCAATGCGACCGCTTGCGCAGTAATCCAGATTGCGCGCAAGCACAAGGACCGGATCGGCAAGGTCTACGCCGGCCGCAATGGCATCATCGGCGCGCTGACCGAGGACCTGATCGATACCAGCCGCGAAACATCGGCGGCGATTGCGGCGCTGATGCACACGCCTGCGGGCGCCTTCGGCTCGTGCCGCTATCAGCTCGCCAGCATCGACAAGGATCGCGCGCAATACGAGCGGCTGCTCCAAGTCTTCCGCGCCCATGACATCGGCTATTTTTTCTATAACGGCGGCAACGATTCCGCCGACACCTGCCTCAAGGTGTCGCAAATCTCCGCGCGGCTCGGCTATCCGATCGTGGCGGTGCACGTGCCCAAGACCGTCGACAACGATCTTCCTGTCACCGATTGTTGTCCGGGTTTCGCTTCCGTCGCCAAGTACGTCGCGGTCTCGATGCGCGAAGCCGCATTCGATGTCGCGTCGATGGCCAAGACGTCGACCCGCGTTTTCGTGCTCGAGGTGATGGGCCGGCACGCCGGATGGATTACGGCCGCGGTCGGTCTCGCCGACGACAAGACGACCCCGATCCCGCTGGTGTTGCTGTTCCCCGAAATCGCTTTCGACGAAGCCCGATTTCTCGCCCTCGTCGATGCCAAAGTGAAAAAATATGGCTACTGTTGTATCGGCGTTTCCGAAGGACTGAAGAACGCGGAAGGTGCGTTGATGGCTGAGGCGGGGACCAAAGACGCATTCGGTCACGCGCAGCTGGGCGGCGTGGGGCCGATGATCGCGACGCTGGCCAAAGACCGTCTCGGACACAAGTATCACTGGGCGGTAGCCGACTACCTGCAACGCTCGGCGCGGCATCTGGCGTCGAAAACCGACGTCGAGCACGCCTACGCTGTCGGCAAGGCCGCCGTGGAACTGGCGCTCGCTGGCAACAACGCGGTGATGCCGGCGATCATTCGCACTTCCGACAAGCCGTATCGCTGGAAGATCGGTGTGGCGCCGCTGGACAAGATCGCCAACGTCGAGAAGATGCTGCCGCGCGATTACATCACCACCGACGGATTCGGCATCACCGCCAAGGCGCGTACCTACCTCGCGCCGCTCATCCGAGGCGAGGATTTTCCGCCGTTCAAGGACGGGATGCCGCAATACGTGCGACTGAAGAATGCCGCGGTGCCCAGGAAGCTCGCCTCCGATTTCAAGATCTGATTCGCCCCCGGGAACTCGCGATGGCCAAGCTCATCGACTATTACTTCACGCCGGTATCTCCCTACACTTACCTCGGGCACCAGCGTTTGCTCGAGATCGCCGCCAGGCATGGCGCGACGATCGCGGTCAAGCCGGTCGACTACGGTCGCATTTTTCCGGTATCGGGTGGCCTGCCGCTCAAGCAGCGCGCGCCGCAACGCCAGGCCTATCGGATGATCGAGCTGGAGCGATGGTCCAAGCACCTCGGCAAGGCGCTAAACGTCAAGCCGAAATTCTTTCCTGTTTCCGCCGACACGGCGGCGAGATGGATCATTGCCGCGCAGGCAGGCCGCGGCGACGCCGACGCGTTGCGAGGTGACACTGACGCGTTGCGTCTGACCGGGGCCCTGTTGCGCGCCGTCTGGGCCGAGGATCGCGACATATCCGACGAACCGACGCTCGCCTGCATCGCCGCCGGAGAGCAACTCGATCCGGCGCGGCTGGCGGCCGGCGCGGCTTCGCCTGGCTCGGCAGGGCGCTACGACGCGTTGACGCAGGAGGCGATCGACTGCCAGATCTTCGGTGCGCCGACCTACGTTTATCGTGACGAGCCTTTCTGGGGACAAGACCGGCTCGACTTTTTGGACCGTGCACTGGCAAAATAGCGTGTTTTCGGGCTCGGGCGCGATTTCCTGAAGTATCGCGGCAAAGAGACCCGCGGCAGCCAGCGACCCGGCCGGACCGGGCGTAAAGCGCACGACAAAAATGACCGGCAGCCAAGCGATCCGGTCGTCACGATCCGTTGTTTGCCACTTTGAGGGGACGTTCATGTCAACCGCATTGATCTTCGCGCTCGTCTGCGCGGCCGCCGCGCTCGTCTACGGTGGCTGGTCGATAAGCTGGATTCTCGCCAAGCCGGCGGGCAACGAGCGCATGCGCGAGATTGCCGCCGCGATACAGACCGGCGCGCAGGCGTATCTCAATCGGCAGTACACCACCATAGGCATCGTCGGCATCGTGCTGCTGGTCATCATCGCCTGGGCGCTCGGCGGGCGCACCGGGGCGGGATTTGCGGTTGGTGCAGTGCTGTCCGGGCTGGCCGGTTTCATCGGCATGAACGTGTCGGTGCGCGCCAACGTGCGCACCGCGGAAGCCGCGCGCACGGGACTCAATGAAGCGCTGGCCGTGGCGTTTCGAGGGGGAGCGATCACGGGGCTACTGGTCGTCGGACTGGGGCTCCTCGGCGTGGCCGGCTTTTACCTGTTCCTGGTGCAATCGGCGACGTACGCGCCGAACATGATGCGCGAGGGCCTGCATGCGACCATCGAGCCGCTGGTGGGGCTCGCCTTCGGCGGATCGCTGATCTCGATTTTCGCGCGGCTGGGGGGAGGAATATTCACCAAGGGCGCCGACGTGGGCGCCGATCTCGTCGGCAAGGTGGAGGCCGGCATTCCCGAAGACGATCCGCGCAACCCGGCGGTCATCGCCGACAACGTGGGCGACAACGTCGGCGATTGCGCCGGCATGGCGGCCGACTTGTTCGAGACGTACGCGGTGACGATCGTCGCCACCATGCTCCTCGGCGCGCTGCTGCTGCCGAGCAACGCCGAAGCGGCGGTGACCTATCCGCTGGCGCTCGGCGGGTTTTCCATACTCGCCTCGATCGTGGGCTGCTTTTTCGTCAAGGCCCGCGCCGGCGGCAAGATCATGAACGCGCTTTATCGGGGGCTCATGGTCGCCGGCGGCATTTCGGCGATCGGTTTCTGGTTCATTACAGACCGGATGATGGCCGGCGTCGCGGCGAGCCATCCCGAGTTGACCACGATGCATCTCTGGGGCGCGGGACTGATCGGGCTGGCGCTGACCGCGGCGATGGTAGTGATCACCGAGTACTACACCGCCACCGAATTCAAGCCGGTGCGCCACGTCGCCGAGGCATCGACTACCGGGCACGCAACCAACATCATCGCCGGGCTCGGCGTGTCGATGAAGTCGACGGCTTGGCCGGTAATTTCGGTCTGCATCGCAATCCTCGCGTCATTCTGGCTGGCCGGGCTCTACGGCATCGCGGTCGCCGCGACGGCGATGCTTTCCATGACCGGGATCATCGTCGCGCTGGACGCCTACGGACCCATCACCGACAACGCGGGCGGCATCGCGGAGATGGCGGACCTTCCCGCAGCGGTGCGCGCCATCACCGATCCGCTCGACGCGGTAGGCAACACCACCAAGGCGGTGACCAAGGGCTATGCCATCGGCTCCGCGGGTCTGGCCGCGCTGGTGCTCTTCGCCGATTACACCCACGCGCTCGAGGGCTCGCACATCGACGTCAGCTTCGACCTCTCGAATCACATGGTGATCGTCGGCCTGTTTCTGGGTGGATTGATCCCCTACCTCTTCGGCGCGATGGCGATGGAAGCTGTCGGCCGCGCGGCCGGCGCAGTGGTGGTCGAGGTGCGACGGCAGTTCAAGGAGATTCCGGGCATCATGGCCGGCACCGCCAAGCCCGAATACGGCGTCGCGGTGGACATGCTGACCAAGGCGGCGATCCGCGAGATGTTGATTCCCTCGCTGCTGCCAGTGCTGGTTCCGGTCATCGTCGGCCTCGTGCTCGGACCGCAGGCGCTTGGCGGCTTGTTGATGGGCACGATCATTACCGGACTGTTCGTGGCAATCTCGATGACTACGGGAGGCGGCGCCTGGGACAACGCCAAGAAGTACATCGAGGACGGGCATCATGGCGGCAAGGGCTCGGATGCGCACAAGGCCGCCGTGACCGGAGATACCGTGGGAGACCCGTACAAGGACACGGCAGGGCCGGCAGTGAACCCGCTGATCAAGATAATCAACATCGTGGCGCTGATGATCGTGCCGCTGCTTGCGACCTATGGCCTCGACCACAGGCCAGCGGTTCGGACAGCTGCGCCGACCGTGGTCACGCCGCCGGCGCTTGCCTCCGTAAGTGCGCCGGTCGCCGCGGCGGCCACACCGGTCAAGCCGGCCGGGAATACCACCGGCGCGCCGGGATACAGCTCGGCGCTCGTCCCATCGACCGGAGGCGCTGCGCCGGGTATAACGAAAAAGTGAAACCGCTGAGCCGCGTTCTATGTCAGACGCGAACGGGAGCTGCCGAGTATCGCAGATGTCCCGGCAAACATGAACGCTGAATCTTCCGCGCCATCCGCGTTGACGGTCGACGTCGGCGAGGAAGGCGATCGCGCGGCGCTTCACGGTTCGCTCGACATACACACGCTCGGCGAGGCGGAGAAATCCCTGGGGCAGTGGCCGAAGAAGCGCAAGTCGGGCGCACTCGATCTAAGGGACCTCAGTGGCCTCGATACGCCCGGCGCGTTGTTTCTGTGCGGGCTTCGCAACAAGGGTGTCGAATTGACCGGCATCAGCGCCGACCACCGGGCGCTGCTCGATCTCATTGGCGGGCTCGAGCTGAAGCCGCTGCCGCGAGTGGCGTCCGTTCCAAGGTGGCGGCAGCTTGTCATCCAGCTGGGCAAGGGCGCCGACGACGCCTGGCATGACACTCTCGACGTCATCACCTTCGTCGGACGCGCTGCCAGTGCGATCGGCCACGCGCTGATACACCCGCGCAGCCTGCGGCTGCCGTCGATCTCGCGCCATATCGAAGAGACCGGCATTCATGCGCTGCCGATCATCGGGCTGATGGCGGTCATGATCAGCATTGTCATCGGCTACCAGAGTGTGGCGCAGTTGCGTCCCTATGGCGGCGAGGACTTCACCATCAATCTGGTGGCGGTGTCGATGTTGCGCGAAATGGGCGGCCTGATCACCGCGATCATGGTGGCGGGGCGCTCGGGCTCGGCCTTCGCCGCCGAGATCGGCGTGATGAAGGCACGCGACGAGGTCGATGCACTGAAGGTGATGGGCATGGATCCGATGGAGATGCTGGTGGTCCCGCGCCTGATCGCGCTGATCATTACGCTGCCGCTGCTGACCTTCTTCGCCGACGTCATGGGATTGTTTGGCGGGGCGATGATCTCCAGATTTCTTCTCGATATATCGCCCGTGCAATACGTGGATCGCGTGCATCAGGCGGTCGACGCGCGCGATTTGTTCGTCGGCCTCTTCAAGGCGCCGATCTTCGGCTTCCTGATCGCCGTGATCGGCTGCATGCATGGACTCAGAGTACGAGGATCGGCGGAAAGCGTCGGTGGAGAGACTACCCGTGCCGTGGTCAAGGCGATCTTTGTGGTGATCGTGCTCGATGCATTGTTTTCCGTCCTGTTCGAGAAGCTCGGCATATGAGCGCGCGGACGCAGAAGCACGGCGAGCCGATTCTGACCGCGCGAGGTATCGTCAACCGCTTCGGCAAGCAGGTGGTGCATGACAAGGTCACCCTCGACATACTGCCCGGCGAGGTCATCGGCATCGCCGGTGGATCGGGGTCGGGCAAATCGGTTCTGCTCAAGACGCTCACCGGCCTTCATCGTCCGGATGCGGGAGAGGTCCTTTTGGATGGCAAGCGCATCGATGCCATCGGCCCGGCGGAAAAGGCATCGCTCATCGGAGTGCTTTTTCAGCAGGGGGCGTTGTTTTCCTCGTTGTCGGTAGCACAGAACGTGATGCTGCCGATGCGCGAGCACACCGATCTGCCGACCGAAGACCAGGAAAGGATCGCGGCGATGAAGCTCGAGCTTGCCGGCTTGTCGGGCGACAGCGGCATCAAGCTGCCCTCCGAGCTTTCCGGCGGCATGGTCAAGCGGGCGGCGTTTGCGAGGGCGCTCGCGCTCGACCCGCGGATACTGTTTCTCGACGAGCCGACCTCCGACCTCGATCCGCTGACCGCCAGTGGCATCGATGCGCTGATTCAGCAGCTCAACCAGAGCCTGGGCATCACCGTCGTCATCGTCACCCACGATCTCACGACACTCTTTACCATCTGCCGCCGAATCGCCGTGCTGGTCGACAGGAAGATCATTGTCGGAACGCTCGCCGAGCTGATGCGGTCCGACCAACCGTGGGTACACGAATTTCTGCACGGTCCGCGGGCGCAAGGCGCGATGACCGCGAGGAAGCATGGCCATGGAAACGGATAGACATTATTTCATCGAGGGCTTGTTCATCATCGGCATTTCGATCGCCGCCGCGTTTTTTTTCGTATGGCTGCAGACCTCGGGTCATCGCGACGACGTGCTCTACCGCATTCATTTCAACGAGTCCGTCAGCGGGCTTGCACTCGGCGATCCGGTCAAGTTTCACGGCGTCGACGTCGGAACGGTCAAGGCCATGGCCCTCGACGTTGCCGATCCGCGCAAGGTGCAGGTGGATGTGAGGCTGCGCAAAGATGCGCCGGTCAGGACCGACACCAAAGCGAGCCTCAAGCTCAAGGGCATCACCGGTGTCGTCTTCATCGAGCTCAACGGCGGTGCTCCCAACGCGCAAACCCTGGCTGCCGTGACGCCAGAAGGCCAGATCCCGGAAATCGCCTCGGAAAAGAGCAGCCTCACCAGCGCTCTCGACCAGCTGCCGAGGATCCTGGAAAAGTTCTCCGCCATCGAGGACCAAACCAAAAAGGTCGTGACCGATGTCGGCGAAGTGACGGGCAAGATCAAGGACAACCCCTTGCTGCGCCTCGGCGCGCCCAAGGAAAAACCCGCTCCCCCGTCAGCCGAGTCGACCGCGCCGCCGCAAAAGGAAAAGGCGGAAAAAGCGCCTCGCAGCCGATAAGGCGGCGCGCCGCGATACCTCTTTCGGTTGCTTCGACGATCGAAGGAGGGGGCTATGGTGTCGAACGTTTTTGCGCGAGCATGACGCCGTCACCTACCGTCAGCAGGCAGGCGTCGACGCGCGCGTCATCGCGGATCTTCGCGTTGAGATCCCGTAGCGCGTCGGTGTCGGCATCGTGGACGTGCGGGTCGGCCACGCGGCCGGACCACAGCATGTTGTCGAGCGCGATCAGACCTCCGGCGCGCAAGAGCTTCAGGCACGATTCGTAGTAGTCGTCGTAGTTGGTCTTGTCGGCGTCGATGAATGCGAAATCGAATGTTCCCGCGCCGCCGTCTCGAATCAACGCAGTCAGCGTCTCGGTTGCCGGCGCCAGCTTGAGCTCGATGCGTTTAGCCACACCGGCTTCCTGCCAGTAGCGCCGGGCGACGCTCGTCCACTCATCGCTCACGTCGCAGCAGACGAGCTTGCCGTCGGCGGGCAGCGCCGATGCGACAGCAAGCGCGCTGTACCCGGTGAAGGTGCCGACCTCGATCGCCCGCCGCGCTCCTATCGATCGCACCAGCATTTCGAGCAGGGCGCCCTGATCGGCGCCGATTTGCATGCCGGCTTCGGGGAGGTGCGAGGTCTCCTCGCGAAGACGCCGTTGCAACGGGGTCTCGCGAGTGATCTCGACGGCGACATAGCGTTCGACCGGGTCAGGAACGAGAGATCGGCTCACGACACGCAGCATGCCGGCGAATCGTGCCGTGCGCAACCGCGCGACGCGCACCAGGCACTTCATGGCGCGGTAGAATGGGTGCAGCCTGTTTATCGGAGCCGGGATGAGCACCATTCCCGTCCAGCGCCTCACCGAGGCCGCGCGGCCGAAATTGCTCGAACATTTTCTGCGCCTCGATACCGAGGATATTCGATTGCGGTTCGGGTCGCCGCTCGGGTCCGACGCGATCGCGGCGTACGTCGAGGGAATCGATTTCGGCACCGACGCCGTCTTCGGCGTCTACGACGATGAGCTGGGTCTCGCCGCCGCGGCCCATGTCGCGTTCGGCGCTGATGGCGCCGAGCTCGGCATATCGGTTCTTCCCGGGCATCGCTCGCGCGGGATCGGAAGTGCGTTGTTCGCGCGCGCGGTTGAGCACGCGCGCAACCGTTTTGTCACGCGGATGTACATGCATTGTCTTTCGGAAAATGCGGCAATGATGCACATCGCGAAGAAATCCGGGATGAATATCTGCGTCGATACCGGCGAAGCCGAGGCGTTTCTCAAGCTCGCGCCTGCGGACCAGGCGTCGCTCAGCGGCGAACTGATGGGACAGCGGCTGGCGCTCTTCGACTACGCGCTGAAGACGCAAGCCGCGGCGATGAGACGGATGACCGAGTCGCTCGGCGGATCCTCGACGTGAGCAATGCCGCAACGACCATGTGGCGTGGTGCGGACGCCTGCGATCCGGTCGCCAAAGCGGGCGTGAGAGCGCCGTGCTGTCGCTGACATGGAAGAGAGGACTTCGCGACCAGTGCATCGCATCGTGATCGTTGGCGGCGGTGCCGGCGGCCTTCCGCTGGCGACCGCGCTGGGCGACAAGCTAGGTGACAAAAAAGAGGGGCCCGCCGAAATCACGCTGGTCGACCGGTTCGAAACGCATCTCTGGAAGCCGCTGCTGCACGAAGTCGCAGCGGGAAGAATGGATGCGGACGCACACGACATCGATTATCTGGCCCTGGGGTATTGGCATCATTTCCGTTTCCGGCAAGGCGCGATCGTCGCACTCGACCGGCCACGGCGGAAGCTGACATTGGGAGCGGTGGACGACGACGAGGGCAAATTGATGCTGCCCGAGCGCGTCCTGGCGTACGACACCCTGGTTCTGTGCATCGGAAGCACGACCAACGATTTCGGCGTGCCCGGTGTGGCCGCAAACACGATTTCGCTCGATACGGCGATCGACGCCGACCGCTTTCACCGAAGACTGCTGGCGGCTTGTGTTCGTGCCGACGACGAGGCAGCGCAGGGCAAGCCCGGGCATGTCGATATCGTGATCATCGGCGCGGGAGCCACCGGCGTCGAGCTCGCGGCCGAGATTCGCCAGACCACCCGCGCGCACGTCGGCTACGGACTGGACAAGCTAGACCCCGAAAAAGACATCCACCTGACCTTGCTCGAAGCCGCGCCGCGCATCCTGCCGCAGCTCGGCGAAAAAATCGCGCGCGCCGCGACCGAGCTTCTCGCCGGGCTCGATGTTTCCGTGCGTGCTGAGGAACGCGTCACCGCCGTCGATGCCAGCGGGGTGCACACCGCCAACGGTAGCTTTCTGCCTGCCGATCTGGTGGTTTGGGCGGCGGGCATCCAGGCACCTGCCGTTCTTGCTACGCTCGACGGTCTCGAGGTCAATCGATTGAATCAACTGGTGGTGACCGAAACCCTGCAGACGACGCGCGATCCGGACATCTTTGCGTTCGGAGATTGTGCAGCATCCCCGTGGCCCGGTGGAGGGAAGGACGGGCGGATGGTGCCGCCGAGGGCGCAGGCCGCCCATCAGCAGGCATCGCTGCTTCGCCGCAGCATGCTCGCGCGGCTGGCGGGGAAGACGCTGCCCGCATATCGCTATCGCGACTTCGGCTCGCTGGTGTCCCTCGGCGAGCTGACCGCCGTCGGCAACCTGATGGGCAGGCTGATTGGCGGCAGCATGTTGATCCAGGGACTGATCGCACGCTGGATGTACGTATCGCTCTACAAAATGCATCAGCTCTCGATTCACGGCTATGTTCGCGTCGCCTTCGACACCATCGGCCGTTTCCTGCGGCGGCGCATGGAGCCTCGCGTAAAGCTGCATTAGCCGTAGCAGCTGTATTCCTTTGGCCGCTCATGCCACTCGTTTCCTCGGCTTGTCTCGCTGGAGGAGCGATATACTTCGGCGTTTCTCGGAAAACCCTGCGGAAGCGATGCAATCAGAACTGCTTTCGGCCACCATTCTGCTGATTCTGGTCATCGATCCCTTCGGCAACGTGCCACTGGTGGTGAGCGCGCTTCAGGCGATGCCGGGGCCCCACCGCGTGCGGGTGGTGTTGCGCGAGTGTCTGATCGCGTATGCGGTACTGCTGGTGTTTTTGTTCGGCGGTCATGCCTTTCTGGACTTGATGCACCTGTCGGAAACCTCGCTGTCGATCGCGGGCGGAGTGATTTTGTTTCTGATCTCGTTGAGAATGGTGTTTTCGCATCCTGAAGGCATCTTCGGTGACACGGTCGGTGCCGAACCCTTCATCGTTCCGCTGGCGATACCGGCGATTGCCGGGCCGTCCGCGCTTGCGACAGTGATGCTGATGGGATCGCGCGATCCGAGCCAGCTCGGTATTTGGGCCGCGGCGCTGAGCGGCGCCATGATCGTCACCACGCTGGTGCTGCTGGCCGCTGATCGCTTGCAACGGCTGCTCGGCGAGCGCGCGGTGCGCGCCTTCGAGCGGCTCATGGGACTGGTGCTGACCGCCGTTGCGGTAGAGATGCTGCTCGGCGGCATCAAAAGCATCGCGGCACAGTTTCACTAGTGCCAACGGGGCAGGCGATACCGGCTCACGCGGTGGTTTCGGACGGCGCGGCAGTCGCGCCGGTGTGGGACGGGCCGTTTCGCATCGCGCACTGAGCCACGGTGCAGATCGACCCCGGTATTTAATTCCTTCCGTCACTCACGCAGGACGCAGCCACCCGTTTTCGCGCCGCACCGCGCCCACGCGTTCGAGCTCCTCGCAAGTGGCGCACTGGCGAGCCCTTGGGGCGTCGCGAGCAGCGCCAGTGTCATCGGCACGTGCCGGACATATCCGGAGTCCGATCAGAATATTCCCGCCGCGTCCCTTGAGCAGCACGTTGTTCGACCACAGCCAGTCGCGGATGAAAACATGCATCTGCGGCGGCAGCGCCGCGGCCGGTGCATGTTGAGATTTTACGTCAGCCGTCCGAGAAAGGCTTCGACCAGAGCGACGCGCTCCTCGAGCGTTGGTGCGGCGCGCTCGATTCTGACTCGATCCGGGCCGGCGAAGCGGTAGCGTCCGTCCTGCTGCACCAGCGCGATCAGCTTGCCCGGATCGACGGAAGGATCGGGCCCGAACTGGACCTGCGTGCGTTCGGGCCCGGCGTCGACCTTGGTAACGCCCAGGGGTCGCGCGACCAGGCGCAGCCGGTGGCAGGCAAGGAGCGCCTGGGTTTGCTCAGGAGGCAGTCCGAAGCGGTCGATCAGTTCCTCCTGCATCTCGGTCAGCTCCGCGGCACTGTCGCAGTTGGCGAGCCGCTTGTACAGGACCAGCCGCTCGTGCACGTCGTTGCAGTAGGTTTCGGGAAGCAGCGCCGGTACGTGGAGATTGATTTCGGTGGTGACGCCGAGCGGATCGATCAGGTTGGGCTCCCTGCCTTCCTTCAACGCGTCGACTGCGGCCTTGAGCATGTCGGCGTAGAGCTGAAACCCGATCTGCTGCATCTCGCCCGACTGCTCGTCGCCCAGCACTTCGCCCGCGCCGCGTATCTCGAGATCGTGCATCGCAAGGTAGAAGCCCGATCCCAGCTCCTCCATCAACTGGATCGCCTCGAGGCGCTTCTTGGCCTGCACCGACAGCGCTTCTTCCGGCGGCGTCAGCAAATAGGCGTACGCCTGGTGATGCGAGCGGCCGACGCGGCCCCGCAGCTGGTGAAGCTGCGCGAGGCCGAATCGATCGGCGCGATGAATGAGGATGGTGTTCGCGGTCGGTACATCGATGCCGGTCTCGATGATGGTCGAGCAGAGCAGAAGGTTGGAGCGCTGCTGATAGAAGTCGCGCATCACGCGCTCCAGCTCGCGCTCGGGCATCTGGCCGTGGGCGATCGCCAGGCGCGCCTCGGGCACCAGCGCGGCGAGCCTTTCGCCCATGGTGACGATGGTGTCGATGTCGTTGTGGAGAAAATATATCTGTCCACCGCGTTTGAGCTCTCGCAGCGCCGCCTCGCGCACGATGCCGGAGGAGTATTGCGAGACAAAGGTCTTGATCGCCAGCCGCCGCTCCGGGGCGGTGGCGATCACCGAAAAATCGCGCAGCCCCTCGAGCGACATCGCCAGCGTCCGCGGGATCGGCGTCGCGGTGAGCGTGAGCACGTCCACTTCGGCGCGAAGCCGCTTCAGGCGCTCCTTCTGGCGCACCCCGAAGCGATGCTCCTCGTCGATGATGACCAGTCCCAGCCGCTTGAATTCGACATCCGGCTGAATGAGCTTGTGGGTTCCGATGACCAGATCGATCTGTCCCGAGGCGAGCCCCTCGAGCACGGTCTTGACCTCGGCGGTGGAGCGGAACCGAGACAGCTCGGCGAGCTTCACCGGCAGATCGGCGAAACGATCGGAGAAGGTCTGGAAGTGCTGTTCGACCAGCAAGGTCGTCGGAACGAGGACGGCGACCTGCTTGCCGTCCGCCACCGCGACGAATGCGGCCCGCAGCGCCACCTCGGTCTTGCCGAAGCCCACGTCGCCGCATACCAGCCTGTCCATGGGCTTGCCGGAGGTCAGGTCACCGACCACGGCTTCGATCGCGGCCGCCTGATCGGGCGTCTCCTCGAAACCGAAACCCGCCGCAAAGGCCTCGTAATCGTGCACGTCGAACTTGAATGCATGTCCCTCGCGCGCCGCTCGCTGTGCGTACAGGTTGAGGAGCTCCGCTGCGGTGTCGTGCGCTCGCAGCGCCGCCTTCTTTTTTGCCTTCGCCCATTGGCCGCTTCCCAGCTCATGCAGGGGCGCGGCTTCGGGAGCCGCTCCGCTGTAGCGGCTGACCAGGTGCAGGCTCGACACCGGGACATAGAGCTTGGCGTCGTTGGCGTAGAGCAAATGCAGGAACTCGTTGGCACCGTCGCCGAGATCGAGCGTGGTCAATCCCAGGTAGCGACCGATGCCGTGCTGCTCGTGCACGACGGGATCGCCGATCCGCACCTCCGACAGATCGCGCAGCATCGCGTCGACGTTGCTGCGGCGCCCTTCGCGTTTGCCGGGGCGCCGGGCGACGTCGGCATAAAGCTCCGCTTCGGTGACTAGGGCGACATTGCCGTGGGACCAGACAAAGCCGCGATGCAGCGGGCTGACCGCCAATGCCGGGCTCGCGTCGCTGGCGAGAAACGCGGCCCAGTCCTCGACCAGCGACGGCTTGAATCCGTATTCGGCGAAATATTGCTGCATCGTTTCGCGGCGGCCGAGGCTCTCGCCAACAATGAGCACGCGCTCGCGGGTGGCCGTCGCGAAGCGCTTCAATGACAACAGCGGGTCGCTCGCGCGGCGGTCGACCTGGACCGATGGAACGGCGCGGGTCAGCGACCTGGAATGCCCGGTGTCGGGTGCCGGATCCGCGCTTTCGCTGGGAATCTGGATGCGGGCGAACGGTTTCAGCAGGCGATTGAGCTCGTCCTCCGGCACGAACAACGCAGGCGGCGGCAGCAGCGGCCGCGCCGTGTCGCCGCGCAGCAGCCGATAACGCGCCTCGGTGTCCTGCCAGAAGTGGACGATCGCCGCGGAGACGTCGCCGTGAAGCACGACGACGGTGTCCGGCCGCAGGTATTCGAGAAGCGTCGCGGTCGCCTCGAAAAAAAGCGGCAGGTAGTACTCGATGCCCGCGGGGATGACGCCGTTCGAAATATCCTTGTATAGCGGAGAGCGCGACGGATCGCCTTCGAACACTTCGCGAAAACGGCTGCGAAAGCGCGCGCGTCCAGCGTCGTCGAGCGGAAATTCGCGTGCCGGCAGCAGCCGCACCGTGGACACGGGATACACCGTGCGCTGCGTGTCGACGTCGAACGTTCGGATCGATTCGATTTCCTGATCAAACAGATCGATACGGAACGGCAGCGGACTTCCCATCGGATACAGATCGATCAGTCCTCCGCGAATGCTGAATTCGCCGGGGGAAACCACCTGCGTCACGTGTTGATAACCGGCGAGGGCGAGCTGTGCGCGCAAGGCGCCGACGTCGAGTACCTCTCCCTGCGCGAGAAAGAAAGTGAAGCCCGCGAGATAGGAAGGTGGCGCGAGCCGGTAGAGCGCGGTCGTCGCGGCGACCAGAAGCACGTCGCATTCGCCACGCGAGACGCGGTAGAGCGTCGCCAGTCGCTCCGATACCAGATCCTGGTGCGGAGAGAAATGATCGTAGGGTAGCGTTTCCCAATCCGGCAGCACCGCGATGCGCAGCGCCGGTGCAAACCAGGCGATTTCGTCAGCGAGTCGCTGCGCTGCCGCGGCCTCGGCGCACACGATGGCGACGAATCGCGCCTGCAATGCCGCCTCGGTGCCAAGCTGGGCGAGCGCCAGCGCGTCGGCCGATCCGGCCAGCGGCGGCACTGAGACCTTGCGGCCTGTATCGGGTGGCGCCGGCAGCAATCTCGGCAGCGCGGCCGGAAGGGAAGCGAGCGGTGAAGAAACGAGCGGCGGGACGAGAGAGGACAACAGTGACCGGCCGACGACGGGCGCAAAAAAGAGAATTATACGGCGTCGAGTGGATGGAATCGTGCAGCCGTCACGCTCTCGACGAAGCCACTAAATCTGCAGCGCGATCATTGGCGACGGGTGACTCAAGCGTTTTGCCTTGGACAAATGCGCACTGCAATTCCGCCTGCCGTCACTTTCAATGGCAATCACTGCCTCTCGCTCCGGCGATAGGTGTCGCGAGTGCCCGTTCAGGCTTTCACGCGGCCATACTGGTCATCGAAGCGCACGATGTCGTCTTCGCCGACGTAATCACCGCACTGAACCTCGATCATCACCAAGGGATCCGCGCCGGCATTTTCCAGGCGGTGCCGCGTTTTCAACGGGATAAAAGTCGATTCATTGACCTGTACCGGATAAACGCGCTCGCCATTGGTGACGCGCGCCTCGCCGCTGACCACCACCCAATGCTCGCTGCGATGAGCGTGCATCTGCAGCGACAGCATCCCGCCGGCCTTTACTTCGATGCGCTTGATCTTGAAGCCGGGTCCCTCCTGCAGCACCGTGAACGCACCCCAGGGCCGCGCGACCGTGCGATGCAGCTTGTATGCATCGTGACCACGGGCCTTCAATTCGCTGACGACTTCGCGCACGCGCTGCAAGTGGTCGCGGTGGGCGATCAGCACCGCGTCGGGGGTGTCGACGATGACCAGATTTTCGACGCCGACCGTGGCAACCACGCGATCTTCGGCATGGACAAAGGTGTCGCGGGTCGAGATCGCCACCCGCGCACCCTGTCCGCGGTTGCCTTCGGCATCGGGCTCGCACAGTGCCGACACTGCCTGCCACGACCCGACGTCGCTCCAATCGAACGCGCCGCGCACGACGGCCACATTGCCGGCCTTTTCCATGACCGCATAGTCGATCGAAATATCGGGTACCGCAGCGAACAGCGCGGGGTCGATCTCCATCATCGCGGAGTTGGTCTGCGATCGCAGCTCCTGCCAAACACGGCGCACCGGGTCGAGCACGGCCGGCGAATGTTGCGCGAATGCCTCGAGAATCGCGGACGGGGTAAAACAGAACATCCCCGAATTCCAGACATGTCGGCCTGTCGCAACATAGTTGTTTGCGTCGGCCAGCGGCGGTTTTTCGATAAAGCGGTCGACGCGGAACGTGTTCGCGACGTCGAGCGCCTCGGCAAACCGAATGTAGCCGTAGCCGGTCTCCGGATGCGTCGGAACAATGCCGAATGTCGCCAGCCATCCCTTGTGGGCGAGCGATGCGGCGCCTTCGACTGCGGTCGCAAATGCAGCGGCGTCGCGAATCAGGTGATCGGCGGGCAACACAAGCAGCGTCGAGTCGGCACCGATGGTCGCCTCCACATACATCGCGGCCAGTGCCACCGCCGCCGCGGTGTTGCGGCCGAAGGGCTCCAGCAGATAGACAACCTGTGGCGGCGGGATGCCTGCGCCAGCATAGACATCCTTGGTGTGAAAGTAGTAGTCGCGATTGGTGACGGTGATCAACGCTGCTGTGTTGGGCAGAGCGACGGCCCGCAGAATCGTTTTGGCAAGCAGCGTCTCGCCGTCAGGCAGCGGCATGAAAGGCTTCGGTGCCGACTCGCGCGACAACGGCCACAGCCGTGTGCCGGCACCGCCGGAAAGGATGATGGGTATAAGTGCCACGAGGAGAGCCTTGTGCAAGTCGAAGTCGCGAAGGTACGAATTGTACCCGAACACTGCGGTCGTATTGACTGATGGGCAGAGCGTCGATACCGTATCAGCGACCCCCTTGTTTTCCCATTCGGGTCCGAGTGAAAGCGCAAGCCTGCTTAGTGTTCCGTTTCACGAGCATCAGCATTCGGTGCTGTTCGACGCCAATCTACGCTTTGTCGATACCGGCATTCGCTGCGTCGACGGTCGGTTCGAGTTGCCTTATGGCGCCGGCCTCGGCATCGAACCGAAGGCGGAGCCCTGGAAACATATCGTCGAGGCCTGACGTGCTCTTGCACGCGGGATACCGAGTCCCCAACTATGACCATGTCAACGACCGCCGGGAAGCGTTAGGGCATGCGGTGGTATCATTGACACTCCAGCGCGAGCCATGGAACGTGGCGCGCAGCAGGACCGGTTACCGGGGGCGACCTGGTTTCGACGGGGACTGTGAAGCAGCGCGGGGCATGCCAAGGTGCAGAACCTTGTGAATCCTCTGCAATCGCAAACTTAACTGCGAACGACGAAAACTACGCTCTGGCGGCTTAACCCCGCCGGACCTCGCACCGGGCGGCGCTCAGCCCGGGTGATGTAACTGTCACAGCGAGGACATTTCGAGCGATCGCGTGCGTCCGGGTCACTTGGACGACACGCTAAATCAAGGTGACTGGTTCCGGCGTCGCCTGCCCATCAGCGGCGCCGGGGCGAGAGCTAAATGACGTGGCTAAGCATGTAGTCCCGACTGTGTAGCGTTTTCGGACGCGGGTTCGATTCCCGCCGCCTCCACCATCACACGCCGCCCGGGCGACCGGGCGGCTGAATTGTGATGGTGAGCAGCTGTGTGCCTGAGTTCGGACCACGTCAGATTACGAAACTCCACGGCAGGCTGATAGCCTTCCAGCTGCTGCTGGCATTCTCCCATGTCCGCCCGATTTTGCGGGTGGTACGCACAACGGCTATTTCTCGAAGCGTACTAGGTCGCTCTCCATGACGCGCACCCGCGCCAGGCACTCGCCCTTCGCATAAGACCACTTATTCAGATCGCCCATTTCGCATCGATCTCCGCCGGCCACACGCACCTGAACGATAGCTTGACAGGGTATTTGTGCGAACTCGATTTCCCGGGTCTGCGTGTTACCTGGCTTCAGTGACACAAATCCCGAGGACACGGTATCGTACATCACACCATTCGCGCGATAAGCGGAGTAATACAGTACAAGGCTGCCGACCTCGTAGGGCACGTTGTTCGTGAGCCGCACCCCGAAGCGGCAATTGCTGCCGCGTTCCATCTTGCGCTCCAAGGTCAGAATCAGCTCGCCCTCCTTGATTTGGTCGTCGGCCGCTTCTTTGCCTTTTGCTTCCAGATACCGCCAGGTGCCGTTGTCCTTTAGCAGCAGGCGCCGGCCGTCTGGAGCGGTGAGTTCGAAGTCCCCCTGCGCCGCATGTGAAAGCCCCATACCTGCAATGAAAATAATTCCCTCAGCCACTAACCAAATGCGTCGTTTCATTCCTGTGAGGCCTCCTGGCCTGGCTCGCTTGCGTCGAAGAGCCTTACACTCGCTCTGAAGCAACCCCCCAACGAGCTCGCGCAGCGGCGCTGCCCTAGGTGGCGGCTGCCGGATGGCTGGGTTTGCGTTTGCTTCCTCGCTTGGGCGAGGAGGGTTTTGGCGAGCGCTGGATCTGCGCTTCAGCTTCGGTGGCAGTCTGCGGTGACGCGCCGTCGGTTGCCGGCACAGGTGCCTGCGCTGCGGCCAGCGCGTTCTGCCGATCGGTCAGTTCGCGAATCCTGTCGTCCAGAGACTTGATCTGCGCCTCTTGCGCGGCCGCGGTCTCTTTCATCGACCGCAGCACCGACTCCTGCCATTGGTCCCTTACCTGCCTGTTCTCTCGCTCCTGGAGATAGCTGACAATCGCTGCAGAGGCTGCAATTAAAGCAAAGGCTCCCATTATCAGGACTGTGACCAGCACCGTCCGCAAGGATGTGCGTGTGGCCTCTTCCGATTTTTGAGTCGTTTCGGAAAACTCTTGAATAAACCGGGTTGCAGTTTCACTCAGGCTCGCGACGAGGAGAGCCGATTGCGTCGTCACGATGCAGATGCTTCGCGTCAGCGCAATCTCTTCGTCGGGCACGCGTTTGAGACGCTCGTTCTGCGTGATCTTGGCGTCGGACAACAACGGTCGGTTGCCCTCGAGTGAGCTCGGGATCGCGTTTGAGCCAAGCTCGGAACGGTGTTCCTGCCTGGCGAGATCCTGCACTACGCTCGTCGCCACGTCCCTCAGAGACGAAGCATGCCTGTCGACATCGGCGAGCGCGCTCGAAAGCGGTTGCTCGGGCTTGTTGCGCAGGGATTCATAGGTTCCCTTGAGATCTTCCATCTGCCGCTCATGATCCGCCCTCAACAGGCGATCGAGATACGCGGTCGCGGATTCACCGTCCGCGCGCACAATCGGACTCGATAGAGGACCAGTGCCTTCCCCGATCTGCCGCCTTTCCGGCATCGATAGGTACGCCTCGGCAATGCGCTCGAGGTCTTCGTCGGGAAGCTGCTGGCTGGATGCTTCGTCGATTCTAGGACAGTCGCCATCCTTGCTGAGTGCGTCGGAGCGCGCTGCAATGTATGGCAGATAGAGCCGGAGTCGGTTTGACGACGGCTCGTCGAGTGGAAGTTTTGAAAAAGCTCCGATGTCTTCGAAGCGTTGCGGAAACAGCGACAGCGCGCCGATGCTTGTCTCGACGCGGACCGGCGCCGGCTGCGATTTGGACAGATCAGTCATGGTGATTCGCCCGCTCGCGGCGGTTTGGCCGCCCCAGACCGTCATGGTGTGGACGCGCCGAGTCGCGCTCCGATAAGGGCTTCCCAGATCTCATTTTGCTCGCTCCCGTACCCACAGCGCAAAACAGGAAGAAAGCGCGCTCTCGTCCTTCGAACATCCATTCGAGGCCACCTGCTCAGCCGCCGGATCTTTGCGTCCGCTTCGTGGACTGCAACATGGAAGTCGCGAGCATCGCGTTCTGCAGTGGTTCAACGCTTGAACGTAATGCGTCAATATACGTCTGGAGGTTAGCATCCTTCGGTTTGCCAGCTCCGGCGAGCTCCGCGATAAGTCGTAGTGTCGCCTTGACGATCAATAAAGCATTCTCGCACCGGAAGTAAGCAAATCGCCACTCGACGCCGACGCCGAGTTCAGGATGCAAGATTTGAGCGTTCATCTTTCCGGAAGGATCGATGGCCAAATCGCGGAACCTGAATATTTCTGCCAGATTCTGACGCAAGCTGCTCACATGCTTGGGCTCTAACGAAAATGCCCTGCGCATGAGCTCTGAGACCTGAATGTAACGCGGAGTGTCCTTGTCTCGCCATTCGTCGATGAGCGATTGAGGCAGATGGACTCTGCTCTGCACCGCAGCGTAAAAGGCGTCGACCGCAATGCCGCAAGCCATTATCGCCTCTATGGACGCCCCGAATTCCCACTCCAGGGCCCCTGTCTTCTTGGGCTCGTCCGCATCCTTCCATGTCTCGATCCGTGCGCCCTGTGCGACTTGCGCATCCGAGAGATGACGCATGGCAAGCTCTAGCCAGGTGGAACAGATATCAAAGTGCACACGAGACGTTGGGCTGCTCGCTGGCTCTGCATCCTGGCCGAGCGCGACGATCAAATCACCGGCGCTGTTAGCGACCGTCTGTGTACGGGGAGTGGATAGACTACTCATGTTGTTACCTCTCGCGCGAAGCCAACCAACTGGATATTCTACTGCTACGTCTTTTTCCCGATCGTCGCTAATGTTAAGCCTTTGGGTCGCGGCCGGCCAGTACGACAGCTGGTGGCTTAGCCTTTCGAAAAACAGCGCATGGTGGCCTGGACCGAATGCCTCTTTGCATTCAATGGTTGCTGGAGGGGTGTCGAGCGACGATGCCTATTCGCTCAAAACTCAACCGTCGGCCCCTGCCACGTATTATCCCGTGGCCGCGCGCGAGCGAGCGCCTCAACGGCCCCGATCCAGCCCTCGCACGCGTTCTTTCCCGGGCGGCGTCGCCAGAGATTCAAAAGTCCCTTGCACTTCGCATAGAAATGAAAAAATCGCAGTACTTTCCGCCGCTCCGATAAGTCCAAGGGGCGGCTGCTGCAAATGAGCTTGTCGTCCGACATCCCGCGATCCATCAGCGTCACGGCCCCCCATGCCTTGACCCGTATCCACGTGCCCAGCGGCAGACGCGGTCCGAGCACCACTGCATCCAGGAGATCACCTTCAAGACCCAGGTGACTCGGCACAGATCCATAGTTAAACGGGCATGGCAGGGGCGAGATGAAGTCGACATGGCCATTGGACCCGCGCTTCAAAAAGCTACCTCGTGGAACCTCGATCACAACCTCCACCTCCGGCGGTTCAGATGACCCTTTGGAGACGATGAGCAGGCTGCGATTCTGGTCAGTCATGGCCCAAGCCGTTAGGAAAGTCGCGCCGCGCGAATCGCCGGAACGTCGACGATGCGAACCGTGCCGGTGGCAGGCGGATCCTCCACCGCTTGCACGAGCGCGGCGACCATCTGCGCCAGCGTGACGAGGCCCATGCGCCGCGCGGCCCCGCGCGTCGCGGGAAGCCGCTCCGCCAGCCAATAGATGGGCATCAGCGCCATCGGCCACCGGTGGCCAGGCCCGAGGACATACCAGGGTCGCAGCATCGTTGCCGTGAGTCGCGCTTCCACGATCGCCGCCTCGCCCTTTGCCCGGGCAGCGACATAGGCCTGCATTACCGGCGCCGGTTGCGCCACGCTGACATAGACGAGGTGCCCGATCTGCGCGCGACGCGCCGCCTCGACGCTCGAGCGGACCGACGCGAGGTCGACACGCTCGAACTCCATCGCCTTGGACGGCCCGGGATGCGGCGTTCCGACGAGATGCACGAGCGTGGTCGTGGTCAATAATGCGTCCGCAAACGTCGCCGAGCCGAGCGCGTCGCCGACCACCGGCGCCGCGCCTGCAGGCACTCGATCCAGCGACGCCGGCCGCGTGAGCGCTCGCACGGCGTGCCGGCGATTCAGCAATGCGCCGATCATTGCGCGACCGAGATACCCGGTGCCGCCAGTGACGAATACGTCCATCAGCGTTGAATCCGCAAGCCGGTATCAAGGATACCGTACGCCATAAGAAGAGTAGCATTGGGCTAACGTCATCAGGTCGGAACGCCACGACAGTCGACGAGTCAAAAGGGGGAGGCCCATGAAATCGCTTCTCACTTTCACCAATGTGCTCCTGCCGTCGCCAGACAGCGAGGAATTTATAGCTACGGCACTCAAGTGATTGCAACTCGAGCTATTTTGCTGCTTGCCCGATGAGCAACCGGGCACAAACACGCCTGCGGTCCTCGACGAAGCCGGTCTGTAACAAATCGTAAACTGAGGATTTGGAAGGCCCCGACTCCAGTCATAAGGCTCTGGATGTTGTAGGCTCTCATCCTTGCTTGGCGCTCATATGCAAGATCACAGGTTCTAACATGCTGACTCCCCTATCCCGATTCGCTGCATTGGCTCTGCTGACGATTGCGATCTCGGCAAACGCACAGTTGTCGGTGCCACCCGCGACCTTTCGGCCCGCAACGCCGACCAAGGCGCAAGTCGAACCGGCGCTGCTGCTTCCGACGGATGCCGCGGCGCGCAGCATCGTACTGTCGGCACCGACCAGTTCAGAGCGCGCGGCATTGACGCCGAAAGTCGCAACCAGGACTTCCAAGGACGGCATCGTCCCCAAGCGTGGTCCGCTGATCATCGGCTTCGCGCGAGAAGTGCCCGCTGCGCAGGGATCGATCAACTTGTCCGATCTTGCCTGGGCGCAGATCGAGGGTGGCACCCAGGCAGCACATATCAGTCTGACGTCATCCGGCGCGGCTGCAATTCGGATTGGCCTTGTCTTGACGGCAGCGCCGGCCGCGCTGGAGATGCGCTTCAAGGGTGCCAGCAGCACTGCGCAGGTTTTTGGTCCTTATCCGGCAGAACTTGCGCATGAATCGATCTACTGGTCCCCGGTGCTCGAAGGTGAGACGGGGATCATCGAGCTCACATTGCCCGCCGCTGTGAGCCCCGCAGGCATGGTGTCTTTGCCCATGATCTCGCACCTGGTCGTCGCCGCTAACGCGCTTCGGCAGGCCGATCCTCTGGGTGAGATCGGGCGCTCGGGAGCGTGCGAAGTCGACGTTGCGTGCATGTCCACTACGCTCAAGCAGCAGGCCGCTTCCGCCGTGAACGCAGTTGCCCGCATGGTGTTTACTGACCACGGACAGACTGTCCTGTGCAGCGGAACACTGGTCAACGACTCGATTACTTCCGCCACGCCCTATTTTTTCACGGCCAATCACTGCCTCGACAATGGGGATGCCGATGTTGGGGCGTCAAAGGCTCAACCGGCCGCTGTTGCGGCCACGATCAATACTTATTGGTTCTTCCAGACATCGGTCTGCGGACAGGACACCGCCAAAAACGTCAATTTCACCCTGGTTGCAGGCGGGGCCAAACTACTCGGCCGCGGCGTCGATTTTGATTGGACTCTGGTGCGCCTGAACAACGCGCCGCCTGCGGGCGCCACATTCGCGGCATGGAATGCGTCGCCGCTTTCCGAGGCAGGCACGGCAGCCACCGGTATCCATCATCCCGAGGGCGATCTGAAGAAAGTAAGCCAGGGGACAACGCAGGGCTTCGAGACCTTTGACGATGGAAGCAGCTTTATTACGATGCAGTGGATACAGGGCGTGACCGAACCGGGCAGCAGCGGCAGTGGCTTGTTCACCTACAACCCGAACCAGAACTACTATGAGCTTCGTGGGGGCCTATATGGCGGCGACTCAGCATGCGGCGCCGGACATCAGGGCGGGACCGACACGTATTCGCGCCTGGATGTCGCGTTGCCCATGCTGAGGCAGTACCTCACGCCCAACGCCGCCAATCCCACGAAGGAGACGCTGGTCGTCGAGTACTACTACGCCGGCTACGACGATTATTTCATTACCGCGAACCAGGCCGAAATCCAGGCCTTGGACAACGGTGCCCATCCCGGTTGGCAGCGAACCGGGCTGACGTTTCTAGCCTATTCCGATCCCAGCGTCGCGCCCGCCGGCGCGAGCGCTGTGTGCCGGTTCTATGTGCTGCCGCAGGCAGGCGATTCGCATTTTTACTCTGCCGATGCGGGGGAATGCGGCGCCACCGCGATAAAGTTTGCGGGAACCTGGGTAGAGGAAAGTCCTGCGCTTTTCTATATCCAGCTCCCGAACCCGGCAACCGGTGCCTGTCCGCCAAATACGCGTGCCATTTTTCGCTTTCTCAACAACGTCAATGGCCTGCACCACCGCTATACGGCAGAAGTCGATGTGCGAGATTCGATCATTCAGGATAGTGGGTGGACGCAAGAGGGCTATGGCAGCCCGCCGTCGCAGACCGTCATGTGCTCACCGATCAGCTGACATATCTATCTACTTGTCGTCTGCCTGGTCGGGTATGTGCACGCCGAACTCGTCATCCTCGCAAGCGAGTTCGAAGTAGTCTTCGGTATCGGTCGGATACAAAACCGCCGGCGGCAGCACTTCCTTGAGTTCTCTGCTCTTGACCGGACTCTTTGGCTCCATACATTCTCCATGGCGGTGGCAGGAGGTGCGCTCGCTTGTCGGCATCTTGAATCGCAGGGAAAGCGACGTTCCCTATTGCACAACAATACCCGACGAATATGACCGCGATTTGACGCGACCCTCAACCCTGGTGGTGCAGCCTCCGATCGATCTGCAGCAGCAGCGTGCTGACCGCTGCCGCAAACACGACGATCAGCAGCGTCACCGACATGACGAGCTCGATGTTGTGCAGGCCGATGCCATTCATCAGCAGGTAACCCAAGCCGCGCTGGGACGCGAACATCTCGGCAAGCAACGATCCGATCAACGTAAGCGAGAAGCCGACGCGCAAGCCGGTGAAGATCTCGGGTATCGCCGCCGGAAACAGGATCCAGCGCACCATCTGCGGCCGCGAGAGCTTCAGCACGTGGCCGGTCTTGAGCAGGATCGGCCGGGTATTGCGCACGGCGCCCAGCGTAAAAAGTATGATCGGTATGGTGCCGTGCAGTACCCCGAACGCCACCTTGGCGGACAAGCCGAGGCCGAATGCCAGAAGGAGAATCGGATACAGCGTGAGCTTTGGGATGGCGTATACGGTCACGATCATCGGCTCGAGAGCGTCGCCGGACAGCCGATCGAAGCCGAGCCAGAAACCCACCAGCAGGCCGATCACCACCGATAACACGAAGGCGATGGCGAACGCGCGCATGGTATCGAACAGGTGCATTCTGAAATCCTCGCCCGTTACAAGCTGCGCCGTGTAGCGCAGCGTCGCAAGCGGTGACGACAACGCAGTGTCGCCCACCGCCCAGTACATCGCCTGCCAGAGCGCAAACAGCGCCGCGACGAGCAGCAGCGCGTTGCGTCCCCCGTGCCGGCGACGTGCACTCATCGCGCGCCTCGCCGCGCAAGCAGTGTCTTCTCCCACCGAGTCAAGACCGAGTTGATCACGACCGACGCAAGGAGAATCAGGACGATGAGCGGATACATCGTCGCGTTGTCGAAGCTGTTGTACGCGAAGTTGATCTCGTATCCGATGCCGCCGCGCGAGAGGATGAATTCGGAGCCGATGATGCCGATGAAGGCGTACGCGACGGCGAGCTTCACGCCGGTGAGAATGTACGGCGCCGCGGCCGGAAGTGTCAGCCGCAGTGCGGTGTCGACGGGGGTAAGGCGCATGATGCGGCCGGTCTTGAGCAATACCGGCGGCACGCGATCCAGCCCGTTCAAGGTGTTGACGATCATCGCCACGACTCCAAGCATGAATGCGATCAGGATCTGCGGCAGATCGCCCAGGCCGAATACGACGATGAAGAACGGATAGAAAGCGAACACCGGCACCGCGTAGTAGGTGGCGAAGAGCGGGTCGAGCGTTTCGCGCAAGGCGCGCAGGCGATGGAGCAGGGCGGCCGCCACTACGCCCACCCCTAGGGCGAGCACCAGCGCGAGCAGCGTATTGGTCAGCGTCTTCCAGATGGCGCCGTTCATCCTGCCCGACGCCAGCAGTCGATACAGGTCCCGCGCGATGAGGTGCGGCGGCTGCATGGTGATCTTGTCGATGACGCCGGTCAGGCAGAGCACCTCGAGCAAGGCAACCGCGCCGGCGATGACCGCTAGCCGGTATGCGAGCAATCGGTTCATGCGTCCGCAGTCGGTTTCGGGACGGCGCGCCCGATGGTTTTCAGCGATTCCTCGCGCAGCGTCTTCCACAAGCGCGCGGTGATCGCTCCGAATTCGCTGCGCTCTACGATGCGGCTGTCGCGTTCGCGTGGCCAGTTTGTCTCGACGACGTCGATCAGGCGCCCCGGCCGCGCCGACATCACGCCGATCCGGTCGGCGAGCATCGTCGCTTCATCGAGCGCATGCGTGATCAGGAACACCGTCGCACCGGTCGCGCGCCACATGAGCAGGAGCTCGTCGCCCATCAGCAGGCGCGTCTGCTGGTCGAGCGCACCGAATGGCTCGTCGAGCAGAATCAAGCGTGGCTGCATCACCAGCGTCCGTGCGATGCAGACGCGCTGACGCATGCCGCCGGAGAGCTGGGCGGGATAGCTCGTCGCAAAATCCGAGAGGCCCACCAGTCGCAACGCATCGCGTACACGCGCGTCGCGTTCATCCTTGGTAAGCTTGGACCGGCGCAGACCGAACGCCACGTTCTCGGTGACGTTGAGCCACGGCAAGGAGGCGTCCTCCTGGAACACGACGCCGATGCTGTCGGGCGCTTCGCCGGCGATGGTCCGTCCCTCGAAATGGACGCTACCCTGCGTGGCCGGAGTCAAGCCGGCGATGATCTCGAGCAGCGTCGATTTGCCGCAACCCGAAGGTCCGACCACGGCGAAGAATTCGCCGCGCCGCAACTCGAGGTCGATCGGCCCGAGCGCGTGCAATGCGGCCGTCGTCGGACTCGCCGGAAACGTCTTGCCGACGTTGGAGAGCGTGACCTGGGCTGTCACGACGCGGCCCGGATCACGGGTGCTATTTCAGCGCCTTCAGATCGTCCGGAAGGAAGCGCGTGTCGATGATCTTGCTGTAATCGACCTCGCCGGTGATAGCGCCCACCGAGCGCTGCGCCTCGATCATGCGCTTCAAGCCCTCGAGATGGATCTCGCCCTCGCCCCAGTAAGGCACGCCCTTGGTCATGCTCGTGGTCAGGTTACGTATCGCGCTACGCGCCACCGCGGGCTCGATGTTGTACTGCTTGGCGACGATCTCGGCGGCCTCATCGGGGTGCTCGCGCATGAAAATGACCGCCTTGCGGCGTGCGCGAATGACGGCGCGGATGAAGTCTCCGCGCTTCTCGGCCATCTCGACGGTCGTTACGCCGACGACGTTGTCGAGCGCCGGCAGCACGTCGCTGGCGACGATCACCGCGCGATACTTGTCTTTGTATTTCGACCACAGGGGCTCGGTGATCGGCACGATGTCGACCTGTCCCGAGTCGAGCGCGGCGATGCCCTCGCCGAAGCCGCCCGTTTTCACCAGTTCGGCATCCTCGGGCTTGTAACCCGCGATCTGCAGCAGCATCGCCGCGAGCGCCTGGCTGGTCGAGCGCGGATTGGTGTACCCGATCTTCCTGCCCTTGAGGTCCTTCAAGGTCTTGATCGGCGAATTCGGCTTCACCGCCCACACGAACTCCGCCACGGTGAGCGCGTTGTCGCTGACGATTCTAAGATCCGCGCCGGCGAGAATGGCCGACACCACCACGCCGGGGTTCACTTCGCCATAGGGAACGCCTCCGCCGGCGAGCATGTTGCGCAGGGATGTGCCGCCGCCCGCCGACGAGATCAGCCCGGTGATGTTGAGCCCTTCGTCCTTGAAGTAGCCCTTGACCAGCGCGACGCCGAAGGGCATGCCGTTGGCCGACACACCATAGTTTCCGACCGCGATCTCCTCCGCGTTGCCGCTCACCGCGCATGCCGCGAGGAACGCGGCGGCCAGCCAGAAACGCCAGGTCATCATGGTTCTTCTCCAGGTTGTAGGTTCGTGGCGGCGCACGGTTCCTGCGCTCTGGCCAGCGGTCGTTCGGACTTGCAACAGCGAGGACGATACCGCGCGCGCATGCTCGGACGCAACCTGCGCAATCGATGACCAGCTCATGCGTTCTCTTCCGCCGGACCGGAGCCGCGCGCTGCGTCAGCTTCGATCGCCTGCCAGCGGGCCAGTTCCAGGGCGTCGTCGAGTATCTGGCGCGAGGCGTCGGCCGCGCGATCGGCCGTCATCGGCTCGACGCCCGTCGCATGACGGCGAAGCGTCGTCAGCGCCGCATGCATGGTGGCGGTGATGCGGAACAGGAGCGTGGCCGGGTACGAGACGTGAGCAAAGCCGAGCGCACCAAGCTCCGCGGGCGTCGGCCACGGCATGCCCGCGGTTTCGAAGATCGCGGCGGAGAGCCGGGCACCGCGCAATTCGCGTCCAACGCGCTCGTAATCGGCGATGGACTTGAGTCCTGCGACGAACACACCGTCGACGCCGAGTTTGAGGAATCGCTCCGCGCGGCGCAGTGCTTCGTCGAGCCCCAGGACACCGTACGAATCGGTGCGGCCGATAATGAACGTATTCGGATTGCTCCGTTCCGCGAGCGCCACGCGAAGCTTGCCCTCGATGATCGCGCGATCCACTATTCCGACGGCGTGGTCCGCGCGCTGCTGCTTGTGCTCGCGCTGCTGGTCCTCGATTAGGATCGCGCTCACCCCGATTTGCTCGTAGAGCTCGATCATCCGCGCGACGCTCTTGACGTCGCCGTAACCGTCGTCGCCGTCGGCGAAAAATGGCAGCTCGGTCGCGACGGCAATGTCGCGAATGCCATCGGTCATGTCGGATACGCCGATGAGCCCGATGTCCGGAAGCCCGTAGCGCGCGGCCAGAAGCGCGGATCCACCGATCGCGAATGCCTTAAAGCCCGTCCTCGCAATGAGGCGCGCCGACAGGGCATCGTGTGCGAGCGGGGTGACCAGCGGCCGTTCGGCCTTCATGACGCTTGCTATTGACGGGCGCTCCAAGATTCCTCCGGATTCGGATCAGTATTGGAACTATACGGCACGCCATCGCACCGTTTTTCGAGACGCGACCAGGCGAGGCATTCCAACAACACAAGACTGCGCGCGCACGCTTATGTCCGCTACCTGACATACCGGAGGGATACGACGGTGCCATACTCGGCGCCGTGCAAACGCGGCGAGCGTTGACTGACGGCAGTTTCACGATCTCCCGAAGGCGCAGGGGAGTCCGGTTGTCGCAACTCGCCCGATTTCCCGAACGGTGGCACGTGCGCGCGCGTAACGTGTTGCTCGGCCAGCCGGCCGGGTCCCTCATCTCCTGTGCTCGTCCCGGTTTTTCCTGGACGGTCTCGCCCGAGTGTGGTGCGGCGGCCCGTGTGCTGAGTCAGCAGCAGCGCTCGCTTAACTAGCGCAAGCTATCTGATCGTGCCGCAAGCTCTTTACCCACTACTTTCCCAAGCGGCGACGATATTGCCCTTGGTGCGCGGCCATTTTGCCGAGGCGGCAGGGCGCCGCAGCCTGCCGCTCGGGTTTTCGCTCGACATGGTCCCGATTCTGGAAGAAGAGCTGCTTGGCTATGAGCTGACCGCGGTAAGCGACGCCGAGACATGTCTTACGCTGGGCTGTAAACCGGACGGCGAGCCGGTGTTGCGCAAGGAATCCCTCACCAATGCGCCGCCGGGTGCGCTGCAACTGGTGGCCCTGGATGGACGGATGATCGCGCGCGCGCCCCGTGAATTGCCGTCGCGTTACGGCCGGCGGGATTTGCGGTTTCCCGATTGGCCGTCCGCCGCAAAATTCGCCTGGGCCGAGCTGGAGACGCTCTTCCCGGGAGCCCCACGCCGTCCGCCGCTGCTCAATTTCGGCCGGAACGCCTTACTCGAGCGAGCGCTTCTCGCGGCTTCAACGAGGCTCGCGCAATGGAACCCGAGCGTCCATTTCTGCGGATTGCCAAACGAAGAGCAGCTCGGATATGCGTTGTATGGCGCCGGTGGCGGACGCGGAGAGCTGGTTTTTCGCCATCCGGATCAATGGAAATTGCGTTGGAAATCGGCCGGCGAGGTCGTCTGCGAGGCGTGGTCAATGGCAGCGCCCGATTTTCCGCACGCAAGGAATGAAACGGCGACACGCGACGCTTCAGGCGTTCAGCGCATCTCCAGGCACCTAAAGCCTCCGCAGTAGGGCCTTCCGCTTGTGTCCCCATGGCGCGACAATCGGTGACGCCATCGGCCATAGACGCGCGCTTGCGGTCTTCCCGCGAGGAGGTCGCCAATAGCCTGATACACGGCGTTGCGTCGATAGAGAGCCGTCGAGCTCTCAAGGTTTCTTACGCGGATAACCGCCAGCTTGCATGCAGGAGTCGTACATCCAGTTGTAGGAGCCATGGGTCGGATCGTAGGGCCCCAAGCCGTATTCCTTCTGATGTGCTTCCGCCTGCCTCGCGCATGCATCGGCATCCTCGGCGAGCTTTTCAGCAGGTGCGCTGCCGCGATCATAATCAGCTACCGTGCGCGCGGCCATGGAGGTACAACCGGCGATGGCGATCGTGGCGATCGCGACGTACATTCGCCAGCAACGTACGCTGCTTTTGCCGCCGAACGGGTTGGTCTGCATGCGATGCACTCCAGATTGGGCGAGGATCCTCAGCTGCACTTGTCAAGTTTCGCACGATTCTAGCGGCGGCGCTTCGCGCGAGGTAACCCCGCCGAGAGCCGCATCACCGGCATGGCTCACCGATGTCGTCTAGAATAGCCGCGTGATTTCCTGCCCGAATTGCCACGTCGAAATGACCGATCAGGCGGTCGAAACCTATAGTGGAGCAGGGCGGCTCGGGGTCGGCAGCTGTGCCGCCTGCAATCTGCTCTGGTTCGATCAGTCCGGAAGCATCGGCCTCACCCCGCGAGCCGTACTCGGCCTATTCCAATACATAGGGACCGCCGCGGGAGCAGCGCGAACGCCGCTAGCTTCTACCTATCGGTGCCCGCGCTGCTCGGACACGCTGGCATTGACCTACGATCTACAGCGCAGCACCCGGTTCACGTATTGGCGCTGCGCCAACGATCACGGCCAGCTCTTCACCTTCAATATGTTCCTGCGCGAAAAGAATTTCATTCGCAGCCCGACGCTGGCGGAGCTCAACAAGCTGCGTGAGACGGTGCGCCAGATTTCCTGTTCCCAATGTGGGGGTCCGATCGACTTGTCCAAGGACACGGCGTGCACGCATTGCGGCGCGCCCATCGCCCTCATCGATCCCGACGGCGTCGCCAAGGCGGTGCACGACCTGACGATGGGGCCGGCCTCTACTTCGCCCGCCACACAGGAGCAAACCAGCGTAGCGCTCAGCAATCTGCAGCTGGACGCGTTCCTCGATCAGGGGCGGAGCGACGAAAGCGAAGGCAACCATGATCTCCTCGCCATTGGAGTCGCCGCCATCGGCGCGGCTCTCGGTGCAATGCTTCTGGCAAGGTAATGACTAGACGCTGGCCGTGCAGTAGTCGTTATTGGCACACCGTTCCCGGCGCGCGGAAGATTTCGCGGGTGATCGTCTTCGTCTGTGAGACGCCGTTGACGGTATAGGCAAAGGTCGCGCTGTTGCCATTCGCGAAAGTGAAGGTTACGTTGCCGACCGCAGTTCCGACGATGGCAGCCCGATTGAACGGTAGCGCGTTGAACGGCGGACCCGTGGTCCGATACAGCGTGCCCGCGTAGGTCCCCGGCACCGTCCGGGTCGCAGTCACCACCAGCCACATCGGCGTGCGATCGTGATCGTAGGTGAACCAGGTGGCGAAGATGGCATCGCCTTCATGCGCGAGGTTGATGCCCCAGCCCGATTCCGACCCGCCTGGCGCGTTCCACCATAGATCCTGATAATTGGTTGCCAGCGCCGGATCCGCTTGCGCGCCGAAGATGCACGACGGCGGCGGCCCGAACACCTCGCGAGTGATGGCTTTGGTCTGCGAGATGCCATTGACGGTGTAGGCGAAGCTTCCGTTGTCGGCGTCGCTAAAGGCGAGTGTTCCTGTGCCCACTGCGGTGGCGGTCACTTGCGCCGGATCGAATGGCACGGCGTCGAATGCCGGACCGGTAACCTGCAGCAAGGTGCCCGCGAAGGTGTTGCCATTGGTCTTCGGTGCCGTCATCACCAGCCACCAGCCCTTGCCCTGGAGGTCATAGGTAAACCACGACGCGAAGATCACGTCGCCCTGGTGCGCGACACTGATGCCCCAGCCTGCTTCGGAACCGGCGGGAGCGTTCCACCACAGGCCACCAAAATTATTCGATGGCGGCTCGTTGTAGGGTATGACCACTCGATCGTCGCCGCCGCCCGCGACGCTGGTCATTCGACGTAGCGTTTCCAGCGCGACCGGATCGCCACCAACCTTTGCGTCCAGAAAAGTGAGGGTCCAGGTGTAGATATCGTTGGTCGACGCGACGTCGAAATGGTGATCCACGCCATTGAGCGCAACCAGTTCCCGCGGACCGGCGAGGCGGGAGATGCCCTGCGACGTTTGCGCGATCGGCGCGGTCGTATCCGCGGTGCCGCTGATCGCAAGGTAGGGGAGCGTAACGCCATCGAGACCGTTTTGATCCCGGCCGAAGGCCGGGAAGATCGGTTGACCAAAATAGGGGATGTAGCCGACCGCCGCCTTCAGCCGGGGGTCATTGGTCACTCGCGACGAGGACAGGCCTATGGTCTTGGTGAGCCCGGCGCCGGCCATCAGAAGGAGCGTTTCGCCCCCTTGGCTGGCACCGAAGCCGCCGATCTTCGCCGCGTCGATATGCGGCGACCACCGAGCATCGGAGAGCAGCAAATCGAGTGTCGCCGACAATGCAAGCGGCCGCAGCGCCTGCATCGCGTTGAAATTATCCAGGTGCGCAACGAGGTAGAACAGATTGACGATGTTTTCAGGGACAAGGTCGGAAATGCGCGGGTCGCCGTGAAACGGCGCGGCGACGACGTAGCCGAAGCTGGCGAACACCATGATCGGATCGATGTAGTCGTTGGACAGCGGGCTGCCGCCGTAGCCGTGCGAGAACAGGAGCAGCGGATAGCGCGCCGTTGGGTCGGCGAACACTGGGGCTTCGTTGCCACGCTGCATATGCGGGAGCGCCTTGCCCGTCGGCAGCACATAATCGGGCCGCGAATTGGCGCTCCCCGTCGGATAACAGACCACGACGACGTAGGGAATCGTGCGACCGGCGAAGGAGCTGAAGAGACTGCCGTCGGAAGGCGCGGTGACGGCGACCGAAAGCGTGTTTGCGGGATCGGCGAGAAGATCGGTCGCATAGCGCGACCCGCCGCTTGCGCGGGGAATGCCTTCCCAATAGTCGCTCGCGCTTTCACCGGAGCCGACGCGCGTGAAATCCTGCACCACATTGCTGCATGCCACCGGGAACGGACCGGGCAGCGCCACGGGCGGTACTTCGAAGATCGAATCGGCACTCGACGCCGAGCTCGCGGCGCCGAGCGCCGCGGCGGCGAGGAAGGCGAGCGAGCGCCACTTGTATTTGGCGAAGAGCGTCAGCACGGGTTCTAGGTCCGATGCATTGAAGAATATCGTATCGCCCTTAAGACCTCGTGAGCGCGGATGCGTTCTGCCTTCCGGCCTCGATGGTGGCGTTGCGAATCAAACTGATCAGCCGTCTATGCTGCGGTAGAATTTGCTTTTCCGCCGGGAAGCCATCGACACCGGGTCCACACGCCGAAGGA
>DASXBW010000058.1:0-1854 GCA_036491495.1 Casimicrobiaceae bacterium | reverse complement strand
GAGAGCGGGCACGATGCCGATCCTCGCTCGCGCATTGTATTCATCGTGCGCAATATCCCGCGTCAATCGATCGAAGCCTTGTTCGCGGCGGTGGGTGTTCTTGGCAATTCAAAGGGGACGTGACCATGGCATCACGCGATCTTGTGGGCATTATCGGTCTCGGCATCATGGGATCCGCGATCTCGGAAAATCTCATCGGCGCCGGATTTAGCGTGCTCGGTTATGACGTGCTGGCAGCGCGCCGCGGTGTGTTGTCGAAAGCCGGCGGTAAAGCGGCGCGAAACGTTCGCGACCTTGCCGCGAGGGCGCCGATCATCATCACATCGCTACCCTCGGCGGACGCCCTGCACGTTGTCGCCGCCGAGCTTGCGGGTGCCCGCCATCGCGATCAGATCGTCATCGAAACCAGCACCCTGCCGATCGCGACCAAAGACCACGCCCGGAAGCTCCTGGCCGGCCAGAAAATCACGTTGCTAGATTGCCCGCTGAGTGGCACCGGAGCGCAAGCCCGAGTCAAGGATCTCGCCGTCTACGCGAGCGGTTCGCGCAGCGCGTATCGCCGTTGCATTCCCGTCTTCGAGGCGTTCGCGCGCACGCATCATTTCCTCGGAACGTTCGGCGCCGGCTCCAAGATGAAATTCCTCGCGAATCTGCTCGTCGCGATTCACAACGTGTCCACCGCCGAAGCGCTGGTGCTCGGCATGAAAGCCGGGCTCGACCCCGCGACGATGGTCAAGGTGCTGGGCGATGGCGCCGGCTCGTCGCGCATGCTGCAGGTGCGCGGCCCGATGATGGCTCGCAACGATTATGCCGACGCAGCGATGAAGGTCGGTGTCTGGCAGAAGGACATGGGGATCATCACCGAGTTCGCGCGGGAGCTCGACTGCCCGACGCCCCTGTTCGCCGCGACGACAGCCATTTACAACGCGGCCATGGCGCTCGGTTTCGCGGAAGCGGACACCGCCTGCGTTTGCGCCGTGCTGGAGAGCTGGGCGACGACTCGCCGGCGTTCTTGATTCTCGTGTCTCCAGCTCGACCGGATAAATAATGACCGATCAAATTGAATCACCTTTCACTCAATGACCGCGTTCGGACCCGTTGCCGTCCTTCGCTTAGATCGACGCAATGACCGCTAGGCAGCGGTTACGGTGACCCGCGGATCCTGACCGATCCAACGTGCTACCATTGGTGGTAACGTACATACCGTCAATTTCGGGAGGACGCAGATGCCGCCAAAAGGGCCTCAGCCGCGGACCGTACGCAGACCTGCCGAACGCGTCGCAGCTCCAACTACGCAGACGAAAGCGAAGCGGCTGTCGCCGGCCTATGCGCTGGCCTGGCTGCACCTGATGCCGAATTCGGTCTTTCCGATTCGCTCTCGGGACGACATGGCCGCCAAGATCTCGGCGCTGCTGTTCACCCGCCCGCCGAGCGAAGCTCAGGAGGTCGGCCACGGCCTCCCGGCCGGCGCGCAGCAGAAGCCCCGCAAAAAGAAGGGCGCACGCTGAATTTGTTCGCCAAGGGAGGAACACATCCATGGGCCTCTGGTATCAGAACGGCTATACCGACCCGGTCTACGTCGCGATCCTGTGGTTTGACTCGGGTTGCAGCGGGCAGCCTTGGCGCAAGAGCGGCTGGTACCTAGTCGCGCCCGGCTCGTCGGTCGAGATCGTCGGCGCGAATCTGAAGACGATCCCCGACTCCAATTTCGCCTGGTTCGCGCAGGCCGATTGGGCCGACGGGCCGTGCTGGTCGGGCGACCCCGCGCATAACTGGTACGCGATCCCGCACAACGCTGCGTTCAATCAATGCTATTCGGACAACAGCGGCTGCAACGCCGCCTATCCGTTCAAT
>DASXBW010000057.1:0-12142 GCA_036491495.1 Casimicrobiaceae bacterium | reverse complement strand
TCGTTCTGGGCCAGGTATTCCTGGTCCTGGACCATGAAGCGGTCCTCGATCGCTTTGTCAAAGCCGATGCGCGCGGCCAGGTCGGCCGGCAGCCCTGAATTGCTGGCTGTCGGGTTGTAACCCATGTTCTTGGCGAATTCCTGCTGTGGCTGCGGCTCGAGCATGGCATTCAGATACGCGTAGGCGGCATCCTTGTTCTTGGCGTTCTTGGCGATCGCCAGTTCCGAAACATAGAGGACGATACCTTCCTTCGGATTGGCGATCTCGACCGGGATGCCGGCGTTCTGCCACATCACGCCGCGCGCTTTCCACATGATGCACATCCAGCACTCCTCGGTCTTGAGGGCCTGTGCCATCGCTTCGTTGGTCGGGTAGATCTTGACGCCCATTTTCTTGAGCTCGAGCAGCTTCGCCTTGCCAGGCTCGTAGTTGTTCAGGCTGCCGCCGCTGATCATCGCCGCCGATTCGATGGTCGTCTGGTATTGAATGTCGATCACGCCGATACGGCCGGCGGCAGCCAGCTCCGGGTTCCAAAGGTCGGCATACGAAGTGGGCTTGCTCTTGATCTTCGCCGGGTTGTAGAGGATCACCCTGCCGGTGTAAATGTGCGGCATCGAATACTTGGTCTTGAGCTTGGGCAGCACGTATTTGCTATTGGGGATCTGGCTAGCATCGATTTCCTCCAGCGTGCCGTTCTTCCACATCTCGTACGCGCCGGACGCGGTCAGCGCGACGATATCCATCGAGCCGCGCAGCAGCCGCTTTTCGGCCATCAGCTTGGTTTTGCGCACGGTGTCGTTGGCGGTGTCGTAGATGACTTCCACGCCCTTGGGCGCGAGCAGCGGCTCGGCGATGTACTTCTGCAGAAGGTTCTGATAGTCGCCTCCCCAGGTGCCGACGATGACCGGCCCGGTGGCCGCATGCGCGCGCGGCAGGCCCAGACCCCCAATGGCAACGCTGGCGGCAAGCGCGGTGTTGAACTGACGACGCGTCAATTGCTGAACCATGACTTGGACTCCTCTGTTGGTGTTCCCCTTAAACCGGTGCAATGCCGACCGCGGACGCCGGGTCGACGCGGATATAAAGATGCTGACCCGGCGTCCAGTGATGCGGCGCCGCCGCACTCGCGGGCTTGGTCACGATGACGGTCTCGCTGCTCGTCAAGCGCAGGATCAATTCCGAGGTCGAGCCCAGATAGGTTACCACTTCGACGGTGGCTGGAAATACGTTCGCGCCCGCCGCCGGCGCATCGAGCAGCTCGATTGCCTCGGGCCGTATCATCAGGCTGCTCGCGTCGGGCGGAGACGAAACGCAGGCGATCGACAGCCCGGAGCGAGTCACGAACAGCGACCCGTCGCGCTCGGGCCGTCCCGCGATGAAATTCGCCTGGCCGATGAACGATGCAACGAAAGCGTTGCGCGGCGCCCGATAGAGCTCCTGCGGCGAGCCGATCTGCTGGATGCGTCCGCCGTTGATCACCACCAGCCTGTCACCCATGCTCATCGCCTCGTCCTGGTCGTGAGTCACAAGAATGGTGGTGATCTTGAGCAGTTGTTGCAGCCGGCGCATCTCCTGACGTACATCGTGGCGGAGCTTGGCGTCGAGGTTCGACAGCGGCTCGTCGAGCAGCAGCACGTCGGGTTCGATGACCAGCGCGCGCGCCACCGCGACCCGCTGCTGCTGTCCGCCGGAAAGCTGCCGCGGCAGGCGCTGGGCCAACGAATCGAGCTTGACTAAGGACAGCGAGCGCTCCACCCGCCGTGCGATCTCGGGCTCGGACGCTTTGCGGCGGCGAAGTCCGAAGGCGACATTCTCGAACACGTTCAAATGCGGGAACAACGCATAGTTCTGAAACACGACTCCGATGTTGCGCCGATAGGGCGGCTCGCGGGTCACATCGCGCTCGCGGATGCGCACCGTGCCGGCGCTCGCGTCGGTGAATCCGGCGATGATGCGCAGCGTCGTCGTCTTGCCGCAGCCGGAGGGTCCGAGCAGGACCAGAAGCTCGCCTTCCGCGACCTGGAGCGAAAAATCGTCCACTGCGAGAACCTCGCCGAAGCGCTTGCTGACGCGATCGAGCGTGACCGTGGCCACTAACGCTGCACTATCTTGGCGAGGCTGACGAAGCGATCGGTGATCAAAAGGCCGGTGCCGATGACGGCGATTTGCAGCGCGGACACGGCGGCGATGGTCGGATCGATTTTCCATTGCAGGTACTGCAGGATCGCGATCGGCAGGGTCGTCTGTCCTGGAGTGACCAGCAGCAAGGAGATCTCCAGATTGCCGAAGCTGACCACGAAGCTGAACAGTGCCGCCGCCACCATCCCCGGCCAGATCAGCGGCAGCGTGACCTTCAGCGCCGCGACCAGCGGCGACGCGCCAAGGCTTAACGCGGCCTCCTCGACCGAGCGATCGACGCCGATCAGGTTGGCGGTGATCAGTCGCATGCTCCATGGAATGGTGATCAGGACGTGCCCGACGGCCAATCCCCAGACCGAGCCGACGACGGGCAGTCCGGTCAGGACCTCGAACTCGACAAACGCCATATACAGGCTCGCGCCGATCACGATCGCGGGCACGATCAGCGGCGACATCAGGAGCTGAAGAAACGCCTCGCGGCCGCGAAACTGCGTGCGGCTAAGCGCGAAGCTCGCCGGCAGGGTGACCAGCAGCCCGCACGCAGTCGCCAGCAGCGCGACCTTGAGGCTGGTCCAGAATCCGCTGATGAATTGCCGCTGCGCGAACATTTCGGAGTACCAGCGCGGCGAATACCCTTCCGGCGGCAGCGACAGGATTTCGTTCCTGAAGAACGAGAGCCAGAGCACCAGCGCGATGGGAAGGACCATGAACACGAAAGCACCGGCGACCGCCGCCTGGAACGAGATGCGTCCGAATCGCTCTGAGAGTCGCGTGCCGGGTACCATGGCCCGCGCCCTTCAGCGCTGCAACTGGTTCTTGTAGAAGCGACCGCCCTTGATGATCGCCGACAGATGCGCGCCCTGGTCCTGGAACACGCCGAGATCCTTGTAGGGATCGCCGTCGACGACCAGCAGATCCGCGTAGGCGCCCGGGACGATCTCGCCGAGTTGTCCGGGACGCTGGATGATCTCGGCGTTGACGATGGTCGCGGAGTGGATGATTTCGTGTGGCTTCATCACCTCCGACCGGATCAGGAACTCGCGGCACTGGTCATCCTGCATCTGGCCGAGCAGGTCGCTGCCGAAGCCGATCTTCACGCTGGCCGCACGGCAAAGCTCTAGCGAGCGCAAGCCCGCGTCAAGAACAATTTCGTTCTTCTCCAGACTGTAGGCGGACAGTCCGTAGCCGGGACCACGCCGCTTCAGGCAATCGTAGGCAACCAGTGTCGGCACGAGGTAGGTACCGCGCTTGGCCATCAACTTGGCGCCGGCAGCGTCGATCAGATTGCCGTGCTCGATGGTGCGCACGCCCGAGCTGACCGCGCGCAGGATCGCCTCCGCCGAATAGGCGTGCGCCAGCACATACGAGCGCCAGTGGGTGGCTTCTTCCACCGCCGCCTCGATCTCGTCGAGACGGAATTGAATGCTTTCGAGCGGGTCGGTCTGCGAGGCCACACCGCCCGAGACCATGATCTTGATCTGGTCCGCGCCTTTCCTGAGCTCGTCGCGAACCGCCTTGATCATCTCCGGCACGCCGTCGGCGATGCGGCTCATGTAGGAGAGTCCCGAGCAGCACGAGCATTCGATCACGGTTTGATTGCGGCGACGGAAATCCGCGTGTCCACCGGTCTGGCTAATGGGCATGCCGGAGATGAAAAGCCGCGGCGAGTCCATGATCCCGCTCTCGGCGGCGACCTTGGTGCCCTGATCGCAACCGCCGGTGTCGCGTACGGTAGTGAAGCCGCGCATGAGCATGTTGCGCGCGTTGACCACCGCCTTGGTGGTCAGCAGCGTCAGCGGCATGCCCTCGAGCAGCGCGAGATTGACCTCGGCGAGAAAGATGTGAACATGGGCGTCGATCAATCCCGGCATCAGCGTGCGCCCGCGCAGGTCGACGCGGGTCGCGTTGGCGCCGGCGGCACTGATCGGCCGATTGGAAACTTCCTTGACTCGATCGTCCTCGACCAGGACCTCGATCCCTTCCTGGAGGTCGGCCTTGCGCGGATCGAGAAATTTTCCGCCGTGCAAAAGGTAGGTTGCCATTGCCGATCTCCGCTAAGGCTCCGCGCTGATGCGGGTTAGGATATTGTATCGAATCCGATACCGTTGAAGGCGCCACTAGCATGAGCGTGAAGCAAGTAAGGGTCGTCGACTCGCATACCGCGGGCGAACCCACACGGGTAGTCATCGAAGGAGGCCCGGACCTCGGCGGCGGCAGCGTCGCGCAACGTCGCGAGCGCTTTCGGGCCGATTACGATCGCTTTCGATCGGGCATCGTCAACGAGCCCAGAGGATCGAATGTCCTGGTCGGAGCGCTGCTGTGCGAGCCTGACGATGCGAGCTGCGCAGCCGGGGTGATCTTCTTCAACAACATCGGACCGATCGGCATGTGCGGCCATGGGACGATTGGTCTCGTTGTCACGCTCGCGCATCTGGGCAGGATTGGCGTCGGCACTCATCGCATCGAAACCCCTGTCGGCATCGTGACCGCGAGGTTGCACGATCGCGCCCGCGTGACCGTGAGCAATGTGCAGAGCTATCGCTTCGCCTTGGGGGTGAGGCTCGACGTTCCGGGATACGGCGAGGTGACAGGGGACGTCGCCTGGGGAGGCAACTGGTTCTTCCTGGTCGAAGCGGGCGATCTTCCCGTGTCCGCGGACAACACTGCCGCACTCACCCGCTTCGCCTGTCAGGTGCGGCAAGCGCTGAACGCAAGCGGTGTTCGCGGCGCGAACGGCGCGGAGATCGATCACATCGAAGTCTTCGGTGCCCCGTCTAAACCACAGGCGCACAGCCGCAATTTCGTGCTCTGCCCGGGTCTGGCCTACGACCGCTCGCCCTGTGGCACCGGCACCAGCGCCAAGCTGGCGTGTCTGTTTGCGGACGGGAAACTGCAGCCGGGTGAAGTCTGGCGGCAGGAAAGCGTGATCGGCACCCTGTTCGACGCGTCCTTCACTGTCGACGAAAATAATCGCCAGCGAGTGCTGCCTCACATCACCGGGGCGGCCTACGTCACCGGCGAAGCGACGCTGATCTTCGACGACGCGGACCCGTTGTGCTGGGGCCTCAACCAACACGTGTGAGCAAACATGTGCTCATCGTTGGCGGCGGAATCGTTGGCCTGTCTGTCGCCTATTACTGTTTGCGCAAAGGGCATCGCGTTACGCTCATCGAGCGGGGAGGCCCGAACCGCGACGGCTGTTCGTTCGTCAACGCAGGCATGCTCGTCCCAAGCCACATCGTTCCTCTGGCCAGTCCAGGCATGGTACGACTCGGTTTGCGGTGGATGTGGAATCCCGAGAGCCCGTTCTACCTCAAGCCGCGCTTGAGCACCGATCTCTTGAGCTGGAGCTGGAAATTCCATCGGGCGGCGACGCAGGCTCACGTCGACCGCGCGGCGCCGGTTCTTCGTGATCTTCACCTCGCCAGCCGCGATTGCTACAGGGAATGGGCCACGCTTTGGAACAACGACTTCAATCTGACCGAGCGCGGTATGCTGATGCTGTGCAACACCGAACGCGGTCTCGAGGAGGAGACAAAAGCGGCTGTATACGCGCGCCGGCTCGGCATTGCCGCCGAGGTGCTGACCTCCTCGGCGACGGCGGAGCTCGAGCCGAACCTTCGGATGGACATCGCGGGCTCGGTGTACTTTCCCATGGACTGCTATCTGACACCGGGAAGGCTCATGGCCTCGCTTGCGCGCGAGGTCGAGCGGGCGGGCGTTCAGGTGTCGTACGATACCGGCGTAGACGGTTGGCGCTCGAAAGGCGATCGGATCGAGGCGGTGCGCACGAACCGCACCGATGCCACGGAACTCGTGGCCGACGAATACGTCGTCTGTAGCGGAATCTGGTCGCAGAATATGGTTCGCGATCTCGGCGTCAGGATTCCGATGCAAGCCGGCAAGGGATACAGCTTGACCCTGGAGGACCCGACATCGCTGCCGCGCGTCTGCGCCATCTTGAGTGAAGCGCGCGTGGCGGTGACGCCGATGGGCAGCTCGCTTCGATTCGCCGGGACCATGGAGCTGACCGGCCTCGACGAGCAGATCGATGCCGCGCGCGTGCGGGGGATCGTCAACTCGATCCCGGCATACTATCCGGACATCACGGCGGCAAATCTGAAGCAGGCGACGGTGCGCACGGGTCTGCGCCCATGTTCGCCCGATGGCTTGCCCTACGTCGGCCGCGTCTCGCGATTTGCCAATCTTTCGGTCGCCACCGGTCACGCGATGATGGGCATGAGTCTCGGGCCGATTACCGGCAAACTGATGGCTGAAATGCTGTCGGGTGAGCCGATTTCGTGCAGCATGGAAGGCTTGAGTCCCGACCGCTATGCGTGACACGGCAATGAATGTGAGGAGCAAGCCATGAAAGTGAACTGGAAAGGCGTCATTCCAGCCATTACCACGCCATTCAACGCCGACTTGACCATCGACGAGGGCTTCCTCGCAAAGCATTCGCGCTGGCTCGTCGACCAGGGATCGGTGGGCCTGGTCCCGATCGGCTCGCTCGGAGAATCGGCCACGCTGAGCCCTGCCGAGAAGCGCAAGGTTATGGAGACGTGCGTCAAGGCGGTGGGTGACAGGGTGCCCGTTATTCCGGGCATCGCGGCGCTTTCCACCGCCGAGGCGGTCAAGCTTGCGCAGGACGCCAAAGCGATCGGCTGCAGCGCTTTGATGGTGCTGCCCCCGTATGTCTACAGCACCGATTGGCGCGAAATGAAAGCGCATGTCCGCGCGGTGATCGCGGCGACCGATCTTCCCTGCATGCTCTACAACAACCCAATCGCCTACAAGACCGATTTCCTGCCCCAGCAGATCCTCGAGCTCGCGGCCGAGCTTCCCAACCTGCACGCTGTCAAGGAATCGAGCGCCGACCTGCGGCGAGTGATGGCTATTCGCGCGCTTGCGGGCGCGGGCGTGCAAGTCCTGGTCGGTGTCGACGACGCCATCGTCGAGGCGATCGATGCGGGTGCGATCGGTTGGATCGCGGGACTCGTCAACGCCTTCCCCGCCGAATCGGTGGCGCTGTACCGCTATGCGATCGAAGGGCGCAAGGCGGACGCGTTTGCGCTCTACCAGTGGTTTCTGCCGCTGTTGCGCATGGATACGGTGGTGAAGTTCGTGCAGCTGATCAAGCTTGCGCAGCAGCGGGTCGGGATGGGAAGCGACCGTGTCAGGCCGCCACGATTGCCGCTCTCCGGCGAGGAACTGCGCGAGGCGACGACCGTTATCGATCGCGCGCTAGCGACGCGTCCGCAAGTGAGGGCAGAAGTGTCGAGTGATGTCGCAGCTAAGGTACCAACTTACTGAGATGCCCAGCGATTCCATCTCTCAATCCTTGCCCCTTGCCGGCATCGAGAGCCTGCGCCCGCTGCTGCTTGGAACTCGCCACATGGCCGTGGCCGGACATTACGGCGCCGCGCATGCCGCGTTCGCCGCGTTGGAGTCCGGCGGCAATGCCGTGGATGCCGGCGTTGCAGCGGGCGTCGCGCTGGGCGTTTTGCAAAGCGACTTGGTGAACGTCGCCGGCGTGGCGCCGATCATGATCTACCGCGCCGCCAAGCGCGACGTCGTGACCATCAGCGGTTTGGGTACCTGGCCGCGCGCCGTGACCCCTGATCTTTTCCAGAAGCGGCACGGTGGCAAGATCCCGGCAGGCATTCTACGGTCCGTTGTTCCCGCCGCGCCCGACGCCTGGATCACGGCCCTAGAGAACTACGGAACGATGAGCTTCGGCGATTGCGCGGCGGCGGCGATCCGTTTTGCGAGCACCGGCTTTCCCATGTACGGGCTGATGTCGGAGATGATTGCGATGCATGCCGCTGACTACGCACGTTGGCCGTCGAGCGCAGCAGTCTATCTTCCGAACGGGCGCCCGCCGCGGCGCGGCGAGATCTTCGTTCAGGCTGACCTGGGCCGCAGCCTGCAGTACATGGTTGATGAGGAGAAGGAGGCGGCCACCAAAGGTCGCGCGGCCGGGCTGAAAGCGGCGCGCGACGCGTTTTATCGTGGCGATATTGCGCGCGCTATCGTCGCTTATCACCAGGCCAACGGCGGCCTGATGACCGCGCAGGATCTCGACGAGTTTCGGGTCGCCATCGAGCCGCCGGTTAAGACCAACTTCGCCGGAATCGACATGTATTCCTGCGGTCCTTGGTGCCAGGGTCCGGCGCTGCTGCAGATGCTCGGCGTGCTGAACGGCATCGACTTGAAGGGCATGGGTCACAACTCGCTCGACTATGCGCACGTGGTGACCGAAGCCATCAAGCTCGCTTTCGCCGACCGCGAATGCTATTACGGCGACCCGCGTTTCGTGAAAGTGCCGATCGAGACGCTCTTGTCCGACGCCTACGCAGAAACCCGTCGCGCCATGGTGCGATCCGATCGCGCCTGGCCGCAAATGCCTCCCTACGGAGAAATCCCCGGTTTCGCCAGTCGCAGCGCGCCGGTGCCGACGCTGGAATCCGCGGCGGCGGGCGCGCATGACACGTCATACGTTTGCGTGATGGACAAGAATGGCAACGTGTTTTCGGCCACGCCGAGCGATCCATCGTACGACACGCCGGTCATCCCCGGCACAGGCCTGTGTCCGTCGTCGCGCGGATCGCAGAGCTGGGCCGACCCGGCGCACGCGTCGTCGGTCGCGCCGGGCAAGCGGCCGCGCCTGACGCCGAGTCCCGCGATCGCGATACTGCCCGATGGCAGCCCGATGCCGCTCGGTACGCCCGGCGGCGACGTACAGGCGCAAGCGGTCTTGCAAGTGTTCCTGAACATGACGGTGTTCGACATGAACCCGCAGCAGGCGGTCGAAGCGCCGCGGTTCGCGTCGTACAGCTTTCCCGACGCCTTCGAGCCGCACAGTTATTCTCCCGGCGTGCTGCACGTCGAAAGCCGCGTGTCGCAGTCCATTCGCGACGGCTTGGCCGCGCGCGGTCACAAGATCATGGACTGGCCCGAATTCGTTTGGCGCGCCGGCGCCGTCTGCGTATTGCGCGCGGATCGGAGTCGAGGCGTGATCTCCGCCGGCGCCGACCCGCGGCGCCCGTGCTACGCGGTCGGTTGGTAATCCCTGGTGGATACGGCCGCGGCAGGAGGCACCGAGGGAGGCGTTGAAGGTGGCACCGGGATTCGCGGCAGTTGTTCCGGGATCAGACCTCTGGGCCTGTAGCGCAGCATGACGATCAGCAGGGTCGCGATCAAGAGCTCGCGCAGCGCTGCACCCTGCACCGCGCTCACACCCGGCACCAGAGGAATGACGAAGCGGGTGGACTCGAGCAGGAACACCACCGCGAAGGCGCCGACGATGGCGCCGCGATTATTGCCGAGGCCGCCTGCCAGCAGTGCGAGCTTGATGTAAAGCGTCAGCAGCGGCACGAAGATGTCGGGCGCGATGTACGATGTGTAGTGCGCATACAGCGCCCCGGCAAGTCCCAGCGCCGCGGCGCCGATGGCGAACGCCTTGACCTTGAACAACGCGACGTGCTTGCCGGCAACGGCGGCGACCTGTTCGTCGTCGCGGATCGCGCGCAGCACGCGGCCGAAGGGCGATGCGCGCAGTCGTTCCGCCAGCACGTAGGTCACCGCAACGATCGCGGTGACGATGGCCAGGTAGGTCAGATTGAACGCTTCAGGAGACAGGCTGCCGCGATAAGGGCCGGCGATGCCGGAAATCCCATCGGTGCCGTTGGTCAACCAGAGGGTGTTGCTGGCGACGATGCGGATGGTCTCGGCGAAGCCCAGTGTCACGATGGCCAGGTAATCGCCGCGCAAGCGCACGGTGACGAGCGCGACCGTTACGCCGACCGCGGCCGTGAGCACCGCACCGGAGGCCATGCCGACCGCGATGGGCAGCCCCAGCTTCAACGTCAGCAATGCCGATACGTAGGCTCCGACGGCGAAGAAGCCGACCAGACCGAGGTTGACCATGCCCGCCAGGCCCCAGATGACATTGACGCCCAGCGCCATGAGCGCATAGATGCCGGCCGACACGGCCATCGCGATCAGATAGTTTTCCACTGATTTTTCATCCGTCCGCGCGCTGGCCCAGGATGCCGCGCGGCCGCAGCGTCAGCACCAGCAGAATCGCGACGAAGCCCACGGCGCTGCGATAGTCCGGCGACAAGAACAACAGGCACAATTCCTCGCCGATGCCGACTGTCAGCGCGCCGACAACCGCGCCGGGAATGCTGCCCAAACCGCCGACGACCGCCGCCGCGAACACTGACAGGATCGAACGGAAACCGGTCAGCGGATCGATGGTGGTGTCGAGGCCGATCAGCATGCCTCCCAGGCCGGCGAGACCCATGCCGACAAAATTGACCAGCCTGCTGATCATGTCGGCGTTGATGCCCTTGATGCTCGCGAGCATTGGATTGTCGGCCACCGCGCGCATCGCCTTGCCGGTGCGGGTAAAGGTCAGGAAACAGAACAGTGCCGCCATGGCGACCGCCGCGATCGCAAGATTTTGCACCTGCTGCGGGCCGACGCGGATCGACCCGAAGCGCCAATCGCGCTCGATCGGCAAGGCATATCCGCGGAGCTCATTGCCGAAGCCGAAACGCACGATGTTCTCAAGCGCGATCGTCAGCGCGATGGAAGCGATGGCGGTGGTGATGAATCCAGCAGGCCGGAACTGCTTGAGCACCGTCTCGTCGGTCACCACGCCGACCGCGCCGGCGGTGAGGAACGCCACCATCACCGACGGCAGGATCGGCAGCCCCAGCTTGGCGTTGGCAATGTAGCCCGCGAACGCGCCGATGGTCGCGTGCGATGCGAGTGCGAAATTCGGAAAGCGCAGCACCGCGTAGATCGCGGTCAGACCGATGGCCGGCACCGCCAGGATGGCGCCGGCCATCATGCCGTTGACGACGAGCTGCGCTACTTCCGCGAGCAACGGCGGCATCAAAGCGATCAGGCGACCTTCAGCAATACGAACTTGCCGCCGCTGACTTTGTTGTAGCGAAACTTGCAGTCGAGGATATCGCCGATGTCGGTGAAATCGCAGGGGCCGCTCGCGCCCTCGTAGTTGATTTCCTTGCCCTGAGAAAGCAGCTTCAGGCCTTCCACCGCGCTGTAGACCTTGGTGCCGCTCCCTTGCGAGATTTTGCGTACGTTGTCGTGAATGCCAGTGCCCGTTGCCAGCTTCGCCCTGGCGATGGCAAGCGACACCAGGCTTGCCCAATCGGTCGCCTGGGTCTCGTAGGAATCCGGCTCGGCAATGCCGAGCCGTTTCCTTGCGAGCTCGTAGGCAGGCGAGGAAACATCGGCCGACGGCTGCACCGTGATGACCCCCTCGGTGACTTCGGAGGGCAGCGACTCCAGCACCTTGCTGGTCACCGCGTAGGATTGGCTGAAGCGCGTGCCCGTGTAGCCCACGCGGTAGAGATCGCGCAGCAGAATGGTGACGTCGGGCGCGTAGCCATTGAGATAGATCAGGTCCGGCTGCGTCTTCAACGCCTGATCGACCTCAGAGCGATAGGTGGTCTTGTCCTTGTCGTAAATGAGCGTGCCCACCATCTCCGATCCCTTTTGTTTCAGCACCTCGGTGGCGCGCTCCTGCGTCGGCTGCGAAAACGGTGCCTGGATCGACATCATGAAACAGCGCTTCACGCCCAGCGCAGCGATGAACTCCGCATGCTTGGCCGCCTGGAGATAATTGTTGGGCTGAGTGCGGATGAGGTAGCCCTGGTGCGGCAGCTTGGTGATGGAATCCGCACCGGAGACGGTGGTCAGGAACGTCTTGCTCTCCCAGCAGAGTGGCGCTACCGCGGTAGTGACGGCCGACGCCCAGGTGCCCATGATCGCCGGCACCTTGGTCACGTCGATGAGCTTGCGCGCGGCGCGCACTGCGGATTCGGGATTGGTTTGATCGTCCTCGACCACCAGCTCGACTTTGCGACCGAGGAGTCCTCCCGCCGCGTTGACTTCGTCGATCACTCCCTGCATCGCCTTCAGCATGCGCGGCCCATCGAATCCGCCGGCCCCCGTCAACGGCGTCAGG
>DASXBW010000056.1:0-19809 GCA_036491495.1 Casimicrobiaceae bacterium | reverse complement strand
TTGCTGCAGCCGCGCGCGCAGGAGCTCGAAGTTTTCGATGATGCCGTTGTGCACCACCGCGATCTCGTTGTTGCTGATATGCGGATGCGCGTTGATGGTTGTCGGCGCGCCATGGGTCGCCCAGCGGGTGTGTGAAATGCCCGTGGTGCCGGCGATGCCTGTTGCGCTGGCCCGCGCCGCGAGGTCGGCGACGCGGGCGGTGCTGACCAGCCGATGCAAGCCGCCGTTGATCACCGCGAGCCCGGAGGAATCGTAGCCGCGGTACTCGAGGCGGCGGATGCCCTCGATTAAAGTGGGGACCACATTGTCGCGAGCGACCGCGCCGACGATGCCGCACATGATCAGTGCCGCGCTTTCACGGGCCGCTTCCAGCCCGGTACGGTGACCTGCTTGTTCTGGGAAATGGTGAGCTCGCCGGCGGGCACCTCACGGCGGATGGTCGCGCCTGCCCCTATGGTCGCGCCCTTGCGCACGGTGACCGGCGCGATTAGCTGCGTGTCCGATCCGATGTGCACGTCATCCTCGATGACGGTCCGGTGCTTGTTGGCGCCGTCGTAATTGCAGGTGATAGTGCCGGCGCCGACGTTGACGTCACGGCCGACGCTCGCATCTCCCAAGTAGGCGAGATGATTGGCTTTGCTCCGTGCCCCGATGGTGCTCGCCTTGACCTCGACGAAATTTCCGATGTGCACTTCATCGCCGAGCACGGACGCCGGCCGGATTCTCGAGTACGGGCCGATACGGCATCGGCCGCCGATCTCCGCGTCTTCGAGATGCGAAAAAGGAGCGACGACGCTTCCGGCACCGATCCGGACGTTGTTGAGAAGACAGTGTGCGCCGATCGACACCGAGTCGCCGAGCGTCACCGTGCCCTCGAAGATGCAGTTGATGTCGATCGCGACGTCCTTTCCACAGCTCAACGTTCCGCGCACGTCGATACGCTCCGGGTCGGCGAGCGTTACGCCATCGCCCATCAAGGTCCGCGCGGCTTGCCGTTGCAGCGCGCGCTCGGCGGCGGCAAGCTGGGCGCGATCGTTGACGCCCTGCACTTCCGTGGGGTCGGATGCCGAAACCGCGACGACCGGGACGCCATCACCCACGGCCAGGGAGACGACGTCGGTGAGATAGTACTCGCCTTGCGCGTTGTCACTGGTCAGACGCGCAAGCCATTGCGCGAAGCGCCCGGTGGGAGCCGCGAGCACGCCGGCATTGATTTCGCCAATCGCGCGTTGTTCGGGGCTCGCATCCTTTTCCTCGACGATCGCGCGCACGCTGCCAGCGCCATCGCGAACGATTCGGCCCAGGCCGGACGGGTCGGGCGGCGTCGCGGTCAGCACCGCGAGCTTATCGCCGTCGACCGCCGCGGCGAGACGCGACAAGGTTTCGGCGCGGATGAGAGGGATATCGCCGATCATCGCCAGCGTAACGCCATCCTTCGGCAAGTTTTGAAGCGCGCATTTCAACGCGTCTCCCGTGCCTAGCAGCGCCTCCTGTCTTGCCCAGATGAGATCAGCGCCCGGCATCGCTGCCGGGACCTGGTCCCCGCCGCTTCCATAAACCACGCAAATGCCTCGCGGCTCGAGCGCCCGAACCGCGCGCAGCACGTGCGAAAGCAGAGGACTCCCGGCCAGCCGATGCAGCGCCTTCGGTCGCGCAGAGCGCATCCGCTTGCCTTCGCCGGCGGCCAGAATCGCGACTTGCAGCGGCATTTTCATGACATTCGAATTATCGCATCTTTTGCCTGCGCGCCCATCTGCCGCCGGGCGGGGCCGTCACGAGAGGCTTGTGTGCGAAAATGACGCCGAGAGCCGCATTTCACGGCCTTTCGCCTACGGCGCCCTCCCTCAGGTCTTTGCCCGCTTTATCGGCTTCTGCACCTATCAGCTCGATTCCAATCTGCGGAATTCGACCATGGGCGGCATCGGCGGCACACTGTTCGCTGCTTTTCAGCGATTCGACTACGACTACGTGTGCGCGATTCTGATTTCGATCATCGCGCTCATCATGACCGGCGAAATCCTCGCCACCTACATTCGAGCGATCTTCATCGATGGATTTTCGCGCGCGGATATTTTCAGGCGCCGCGAACGTGGCACTGTCAGTCGCGAACAACACCTGGAAGACGGCTAGAGTGGCAACCAAGCCCGCGGCCCGATCGAAGCGCTCGACGCGGCAGGCGCGCCGTGGCTGTCGCGACTGGCGTTCGGCTATTGGCCGCAGGTCAAGCCGGCCTTCCGGTCGATCGCGCTCTTTCGGTGGGACATCAATGTCCGGGAGTCGACGGTCCTCGGGCTGGTCGGCGCCGGCGGCATCGGCATAATCCTCGACTCGGCCTTGAATCTGTTTCAATGGAACCGCGTGGCAACGATACTTCTGGCGATTTTCGTGGTCGTGATTCTGGCCGAAATCGTAGTGACGTTCGTGCGCCGTCGAATCCTCTAGAATCCGCCTATGACGGTTATCGCGGTCTTCAATCAAAAAGGCGGTGTCGGGAAAACGACGACCTCACTGAACCTTCTGGCCGGCATCGCGCAACGCAAACAACGGCCGCTGGGCATCGACCTGGATCCGCAAGCGCATCTGTCGGGCATCTTCGGCATCCGCCCGCGATTGGCCGACGAGTCGGTTTATTCGTTCTTCATGCGTCAGCGCCCGCTGGGCGAGGTGTCGCAAATCACCGACAGCGGCGTTATCCTCTGCCCCGGGCATCTGGAGCTGACCAAGCTCGACACCTTGCTCGGCAAAGGCGTGAATGTCGTCACCCGCCTGCGCACCGCGCTCAAGACAGCCGATGTCGCTCCGGGCTCGGTGGTGATCGATTGCTGCCCGCTGCTCGGCATCCTCTCGCTCAACGCCATCTTTGCCTGCGACCTGATCGTCGTTCCGGTCTCGGCCGACTACCTCGCCTTGCAGGGTGCGCAGCAGGTCGAACGAAGCCTCAACGCGCTGGAGCCGGTGTTCAAGCGGCGCCTGCCGCGACGATACCTGCTCACCCGGTTCGACGCGCGCCGTAAAATGAGCTCGGAAGTGGCGGACCTGATGGCGATGGCGTTTCGCGCCGATGAAATCTGCGCGACGCGAATCGCCGAGAATGTGAGCCTGGCAGAGAGTCCCGCGCGCCAGCTCGATGTGTTTCGACATGCGCCGCAGAGCCGTGGCGCACGCGATTACCTGGGGCTGGTGGAAGAGTTAGTGGGCGCCGGATTTGTTGCGTAACGTCAACCGGGTGACCCCCGTCACGGTGGCGGGATCGTTACTGATCATGCCGATAACGGCTTCAAGGTCGAGCGGGTCGCTGCGGCGAACGGCTTCCGAGTTGCAGGCGATGACCTCGCAGTGATGGTACATCTGGCGCAGCCGACGCTCCGCATCCTGCCGATTGGCGGCCATGATGCAGATGTTGTCGACGCGCTGCCCGCTGCGCGTTTTGATGTTAAAGCCGAAGCGCGTCATCACCATTCCCTCCCGGTCTTGCGCATTCGCCCATCCCGGCTGTTGCTGCCCTATAGTCACCGCATCAGGGGCTTAGCGGCTCGGGTTGCGATGATAGCGTAAGTTTCGAATGCAATTATCGTTCCGCAGGCGTCCTTGGACCCCGTGAGCCGGTTGGAGGCGCAGCCCCTCGGCCAAGCGCCCGCGCCCGGGGAAGAGTGGCTTCGCGTCGCACTGGCTAATATGGGGATAGTGGGCGCTCACTGTCGAGTTTTTTTGGTCACAGCGCTCAAGGGTGGCGTCTCGTCCGACATCTATCGCGTTGACCTGCCCTCAGGCGTCACGGTTTGCGTTAAACGGGCCCTTCCCAAGCTCAAGGTCACGGCGAACTGGCTGGCGCCCATCAGCCGCAATCGATGGGAAGCCGAATGGATGCGGGTGGCCGGTGCGATCGTGCCGTCGGCGGTTCCGCGGGTCTTGGGCGAGGACAGCGACGCGGGTTGTTTCGCCATGGAATATTTTCCGCCCGACCGCTATCCGACCTGGAAGGCGCTGCTCGCGGCCGGGGCCATAGCCACGGCGGAGGCGGCCCAAGTCGGCGACACGCTGGGCCGCATTCACGCGGCAACCGCCGATCGCGGCGATGTCGCCGCGCGCTTCGCAACCGACGACATCTTTTACGACATCCGGCTCGAGCCCTATCTCGTCGCGACAGGACGGGCCTACCCGCAATTCGCGGCCCGGCTGGAAGAGCTGGTCGAGACCACACGGCACACCAAACGCACTCTGGTCCACGGCGACTTCAGCCCGAAAAATATCTTGTGCGGACCCACCGGCCCGGTGATTGTCGATGCCGAGTGTGCCTGGTTCGGCGATCCTGCATTTGATCTCGCGTTCGTGTTGAATCACCTGCTCCTCAAAGGCGCCTGGCACCCGCAGTGGAAGACGCGATACGTCGAGGCGTTCAATGCGCTTTGCAGCGCCTACCTCCTGCACGCAACATGGGAGCCATCCGATCGGCTGGAGACGCGGGTGGCGGCGCTGCTGCCGGCGCTGATGCTGGCGCGAATCGACGGCAAGTCACCCGTGGAATACGTCACCGAGCCCGCAATCAAGGAGCATGTGCGCGCATTCGCAAGCGCGCTCCTGGTCCTTCCTCTGGCGGGACTCGAAAGCATCGGCGAACGGTGGGCGAAATGGGACCGCTGGGCGGAAGCGGACCGCCGGGCCGAAGAGGACCGAGCCTGATGGGCAGCGAGATCGTCTCGATCCACGGCCGGCGGGTGTGGGATTCCCGCGGCCGCCCGACCGTCGAGGCCGAAGTCCGACTCGCGACCGGCGCCATCGGACGCGCAATCGCGCCAGCAGGCGCATCACGCGGCTCGCGCGAGGCAGTCGACCTCCGCGACGAAGGGACGCATCTCGGCGGCAACGACGTCACCCGCGCCGTCGGTAATGTCAACGGCGAAATCTCCGATGCGCTCACTGGTTTCGATGCGGACGATCAGGGCGCCGTCGACGCCACGCTCGTCGCGCTCGACGGCACGCCGGATAAGGCGCGGCTCGGTGGCAATGCCATGGTTGCGGTCTCGCTGGCCGTCGCGCAGGCTGCTGCTGCATCCGAGGGCCTCGCATTGTGGCGCTATCTGGCAGGCACGGGCCCCGTCTCACTGCCGTTGCCCGAGATCCAGATTTTCGGCGGCGGCGCTCACGCCGGAGGGCGCATTGACCTCCAGGACCTGATGGTGGTTCCGATGTCGGCGACGTCCTTTAGCGAAGCGCTTTCCGTCAGCGCCGAGGTCTATCGCGCGGCCGGCGACTTGATGCACGAGGCAGGCACGCGTTTTGGGGTTGCCGACGAGGGCGGCTATTGGCCGGCTTTTGCCAGCAACGAAGAGGCGCTGACCATGCTTGTGCGCGCGATCGAGCGTGCGGGCTATTCGCCGGGAGACGAGGTGGCCATTTCGCTGGACATCGCCGCGTCGGAGCTCGTTCGCGGCGGCCGCTATCGCTTCGATCTCGATGGCCGCGATTTCGACAGCGACGGCCTGGCGGAAGTCCTGCTCGGTTGGCTCGATCGCTACCCGGTGGTGTCGATCGAGGATCCTTTCGCCGAGGACGACCGCGAAGCATGGATCCGATTTGCGAGCGCCGCCGGCCAGCGCGTGCAGATCATCGGTGACGACTATCTGACCACGAGCGCGGCGCGTATCGATGCCGCGGCTGCCGATCTGGCGTGCAATGCCGTGTTGGTCAAGCCCAATCAGGCAGGCACTCTGAGCGAAACGCTGGCCGCGCTGCAGGCCGCCGTCCGCGCAGGCTTTGGCACCATCGTTTCAGCGAGATCGGGCGAGACCGAAGACGTCGCCATCGTCCATCTCGCGGTGGGATGGAACGCCGGTCAGCTCAAGGTCGGCTCCCTTGCGCGCGGCGAGCGAACGGCGAAATGGAACGAGGGTTTGCGCATCGAGGAAGCGTCGGGCGCGCGTTACGCCGGCGCCGCGGCGCTGCAGCGCGCGTTGTCCCGCGGGTCCCGTTGAATCGTTGGCTGGACCGGCGCACAATCGCGCCAGCCCACATTTCCAGCGTTTCCCCCGGAGGCTTTCCATGTTTTGCGCACAATGCGGCCAGCGTATCGCCGACGGCGCCAAGTTTTGTTCCCACTGCGGAGCAGCGGTCCCGACGCCGGCAGCGGCAAGCCCAACACCAGTCGCACCCGCGCCGCCCGCTCCGCCTCCGCCACGCGCTGCGGTCGAACCCGCCCCGCCCATTTCGCCTCCACCACGCCCTGCGGTCGAACCCGCGCCGCCGATTGCGCCGCCGCCGCGCCCGGCGGTCGAGCCCGCGGCGCCGAGCGTAGCGAGCGCGCCCCGGCCCCCGGTTGACTACGCTGCGTCCGATGCAGGCGCGCCCCGGCCGGCGCCCGAGCCTACTGCATCGATGGGAGGCACGCCACCGCCCAGAATGGGCGCGCCCGCCGATCCCTTGCCACGTTTTGACGCCGCCATGGCCCATGGATTGCTGGCACGGATCAAGGGAATACTGCTGTCACCTTCGACCGAGTGGCCGCTGATCGCGGCAGAGCCGGCTACCGCCGGCTCGATCTACTTGGGGTACGTGTTGCCGCTGGTGGCGATCGGCGTCGTGGCGACATTGCTTGGCACCACCCTGATCGGCGTCACCGTTCCCTTCATCGGCACCGTCAGGACCGGCATTATCGCCGCGATACTGACCGCTGTGCTCCAGTTTGTCTTCGCCTTTGTCATCGTGTGGCTGATTTCGTGGCTGGTCGACGTTCTGGCGCCGACGTTCGGCGGTCAGCGCGATTCGTTGCGAGCGTTGAAGGTCACCGCCTACAGCTACACCCCAGCGTGGGTCGCCGGTATCTTCCACCTCATTCCGATGCTGGGAATTCTTGCCTTCATTGCGGGCCTGTATGGCTTGTATCTGCTCTACCTTGGGCTGCCGGTTCTGATGCGCTGTCCGCAGGACAAGTCCATCGGCTACACCATCGTCACCGTGCTCTGCGCCATCGTTATGGCGGTCGTGATCGGCGTGCTTAGCGCCTGCGCGATCGGCGGGTTGAGCCTGCTCGGCCTTGGCACAATGAGCAAGCTCAGCTCTCACAGCGATAGTGCAGCCGATACCGCTGTTGCCGCCGGCGTGCTATCGAGCATGTTTGGCGGAAAATCAGACGCCGATCGCGCGCGTGTTAGCGAGGCGATCGGCAAGCTCGGCCGCATGGGCGAAGAAGCGGAACGCGCGGAAAAAGCGGCGCGGGCTTCCGGCGCGAGAGACCCGGGCGCCGCAGCCGGCTCTGCGGTCGACATGAATACCGCGCTCAACGCGGTCGGACAGATCATGACCGGTGGCAAGGATGTTCAGCCGGTCGATTTTCACCGTCTCAAGGAGATGCTGCCCGAAACGATCGGCGGGTTGAAGCGCACCGAGGCGTCCGGCCAGAGCGGCGAAGCCATGGGCATCAAGGGCTCGAGCGCGACCGCGCGCTATGGTGACGGTGCGAATGCCAGCGTTCAGGTCGAGATCACCGATTTGGGCTCCTTGTCGGGCCTCGCCGGGCTCGCGGCAAAATTCGATCCCAGCATGGAGCAGGAAACCGACACCGGCTATGAGCGTACGACCAAGATCAACGGCCAGCTCGTCCATGAGCGCTACGACCGCCGCGCCAGAAGCGGCGAAGTGAGCGTCATCCTCAACAATCGCTTCAGCATCACCGTCAACGGTTCGGGTGTCGACGCCCGCGTCCTTACCGGCGCCCTCAAGGAGCTCGACGTCGGGAAACTCGCGACCGTGACGGCGGCGAAATAGAGTGATCGCTGCGCCTCGGTTGCCGCTCAGTTGCTATTCAGGTTCCACTCAGCCAAGCAGAAACTTCGCCAGCTCGACGAATCCTGCACCGGCCTTCGCCGCCGTCACGTACTTCGGCGGAGTAGTAATTGCGTCGCCGAAGGCATGCACGTTCGCGACGCCGATTGAATGGCTGAAAAAGTCGAACATCGGCGCGTCGTTTGGCGAGTCGCCGATAAAAATACATCGCCGCTGCTCGGCGTCGAGATCGATGCCGAACTCCTCGGCGAGCAGCGTACGCGTCATCGCCAGCTTGTCGTAGCTGCCGAACCATCCGTTGACGTGAATCGACGACACTTTGGCGCTCATGCCTTCTGATCGCATCATCGCAACGACGCGTTCGACGTCCTCCCGCGAAAGCGGCACGACATCTTCACAGTAATCGATGGCGATATCGGTTTCGCGGTATTGCTGATCCGAGGCGAGAGCACAACCGGGAATCTCGCGCAGGATTTTTTCGCCGATCGCGGCCAGCCGCTGGCGATCGCGTTTTCGTTCCGCCTCGCCCGCTACGAAACGCTTTTTCAACACCCGCGCGCCGTCATCGTGCCTCATGTACAGCGCGCCGTTCTCGCCAACGATTGCGTCGACCGGCCACATGCGTGCGATGTGGTCGCACCAGCCCGCCGGCCGTCCGGTCACCGGAATCACCAGGTATCCCGCGGCGTGAAGCTCTTCCATCGCGGTGTACGTTTCAGCCGTGATCCGCCCGCGTGTCGACAGCGTGTCGTCGATGTCGGTGAGCACGCAGCGAATATCCTGTCGTGCGATGTCAGGAAGCGCGGCGAGCGGCTTCACGGCGTCGGCTTGGGTACGGCGACCGGTCTGTCGCGCAAGTAATGCGACACGGCTTCACGCTCAGCCGCTGTCATGTGCAAACCGCACTTGGTGCGGCGCCAGAGAATATCTTCGGCGCTCGTCGCCCACTCCTGCGCAATCAGATAGTCGATCTCGGCCGCGAACAAGGTATCGCCGAAATGCCGGCCCAGATCCGTCGCCACCTTGGCATTGCCCAGAACGCGCGACGAACGCGTTCCATGGCGGCGAGCGAGCGCCCCAAGCAGCCGAGGATCGAGCGAGGCGTATCGCGCGTTGAGCTCGCGCTCGTACGCGGCGAGGTCGCCGCGCACTATGTCGCCGCCGGGCAAGGGCTCGGCCTTCGTCCACGGGCGTTTCATTTCGGGGAAGAAGGGCGCGATCTCGCGCAGCGCCTGTTGGGCAAGGCGGCGATAGGTGGTGATCTTGCCGCCGAAAATGGACAGTAGTGGCGCGGCACCGTCGTCGGCGTCAAGTTTGAGCACGTAGTCGCGTGTCACCGCGGCGGGATCGGAGGAGCCGTCGTCGTACAGCGGCCGCACGCCACTGTAGGTCCAGACAACGTCCTCGGGCGTGATCGGCTTGGCCAAGTACGCGCTGGCGATACTGCACAGATAAGCAATCTCCTCACGCGATATTTCGGGATGCTCATATGCTTCGACCGGTATATCGGTGGTCCCGATGAGCGAGAAATCGTTCTGATACGGGATCACGAAAACGATCCGCTGGTCGGAATTCTGCAGAATGTAGGCGTGCTCTTCCGGGTGGACACGCGGGACGACGATGTGGCTCCCCTTCACGTGTCGTACCAGCGCCTGGGCCGGCTCGGCGCTGACTTCGTCCTGCACCTGCTTCACCCACGGTCCCGCGGCGTTGACGAGCGCTCGCGCGCCGACCTCCCGCGTCTCGCCGCCCGCCTCCTGCAAGGTCACGCGCCAATGACCGTTTTCGCGGCGGCCCGCGATCAGCTTGGTGTGGGTGCGAATGTCCGCGCCTTTCTCGCGCGCGGAGATGGCGTTGAAGACGACCAGGCGTGCGTCGTCCACGCGCGCGTCGGCGTAGACAAAGCCACGGTGGAAGGTATTCTTCAGCCCTGCGCCCCACTTGCTGGTGGAGAGCTCCACGCCGAAGGAAGACGGCAGGCTCTTGCGGCCGCCGAGGTGGTCATAGAGAAATAGGCCCGCGCGTATCATCCACGCGGGCCTCAAATGCGGCTCGTGCGGGAGCACGAACTGCAGCGGCGTAATGATATGCGGCGCGGCACGGAGAAGCACTTCGCGTTCCGCGAGAGACTCGGCCACCAGCCGGAATTCGTAGTACTCGAGATAGCGCAAACCGCCGTGGATCAGCTTGGTGCTCCCCGACGACGTATGCGCGGCAAGATCGTCTTTTTCGACCAGCAGTGTCGTGAGGCCGCGTCCCGCCGCATCGCGCGCAATACCCGCGCCGTTGATGCCGCCACCGACAATGGCGAGATCGTACATGGCTCGATATGGAAGTGGCATCGATAATGCTCGCAGCTAGCTCGGGTAGCGCGCATCTTACCGTAGCGGACGAGGCGAGCCGTTTACGCTAACATTGCGCCTTCATCTCCCCGTCTTTTGCGCTCGCCCCTCCATGAAAATCGTGCCTGAAATCGACGCACTCGTTCCCGAAATGAGACAGTGGCGGCATCATATCCACTCGCATCCTGAGACGGCCTTCGAGGAAACCGAGACCAGCGCATTTGTCGCCGAAAAGTTGCGCGCCTTCGGGCTCGAAGTGCACACCGGGATGGCCAAGACCGGCGTCGTCGGCGTTCTGCGTGGCAATGGCAGGGGAGGCAGCGGTGGCGCGATCGGACTTCGCGCCGATCTGGACGCGCTGCACGTGCATGAGCGCTCGGGCGTGCCCTATGCCTCGCGCCACGAAGGCAAAATGCACGCCTGCGGTCACGATGGCCATACGACGATGCTGCTGGGCGCCGCCAAGGCGCTCGCCGGCAAGAAGAGCTGCGAGGGCACCGTCTACTTCATCTTTCAGCCTGCCGAGGAAAATGAAGGCGGAGGGCGGGTAATGGTCGAGGAAGGGCTCTTCGACAAGTTTCCCATGCGCGCGGTCTACGGCATGCACAACTGGCCGCGCAAGCCGCTGGGTTCTTTTGCCATGCGCGTGGGACCGCTGATGGGCGCTTACGACATTTTCGAGATCGTCGTGACCGGCAAAGGCGCGCATGCGGCCATGCCTTACACCGGCAAGGATCCGATGCTCTTCGTCGCGCACGTCATCAATGCCTTGCAGACGATCGTCGCGCGCAATCTGCACCCGCTCGACGCTGGCGTAGTCAGTGTCACTCAGGTGCACGGAGGCGATACCTGGAACGTGATTCCCCAGGAAGTCGTCTTGCGCGGGACCGTGCGCTCGTTCAAGCGCGAAGTGCAGGACACCATCGAGCAACGGATGCGCGCTATCGTCTCCGGCGTCGCGGCAACGTTCGAGATGTCCGCGACCTTGCGCTACGAGCGCCGCTATCCCGCGCTGGTCAACGCCGAGACTGAAACGCAGCACGCCGTTGCGGCGGCGACGGCGATCGTGGGCGCAGCGAACGTCGACACCGACCCGATGCCGGAGATGGGCAGCGAGGATTTTGCGTTCATGCTTCAGGAAAAGCCCGGCTGCTATGTATGGCTAGGAGCGGGCAGGGGACCCGATACGCCAAACATTCACAGCCCGCATTACGACTTCGATGACGACGCCCTGGCGATCGGCGCGAGCTACTGGGTGACCCTGGCGGAGCAACAGTTGGGCGCCGGCAGTACGGTAAAGGGTCGGTAGCCGATCAACGCTGACGGCCAGCCGTCGCAGAATCAGCCGAGCCTGAGCAGTTCGCGGGTGTGGCGCGCAATCATCCGTTCCTCGTCGGTAGGGATGACCCACACAGAGACGCGTGCGTTTGCGTCGCTGATCCGCGGACCGCAGGTGGCATTCGCGCTCGCATCGACTTCCACGCCGAACCAGGCAGCATCGCGGCGGACGCGTTCACGAATCGATACCGCATGTTCACCGATTCCGCCGGTGAAAACGAGTGCGTCCAGCCCGTCGAGCGCGGCGACCATCGAACCCAGCTCGCGACGGAACCGGTAGACGAAAAGATCGATGGCCTCCTGGGCGCGTGGCAGCTCGCTCACGAGGAGGGTGCGCATGTCGCTTGAAATCCCGGAGACGCCGAGCAGGCCGGATTCCGACTACGCGGTGGCCAACAGCGGCAAGCGGCGTAGTTGCCAGTTCGCGATTCAGAAATTCCAGCAGATGAGTCGTCGCGTCGCCGTGGCTCATTGCGCCGGCGTCGCTCCATTGCTGGTCGTGCACGAGCTGATCGTCCGCGTCCCTTGTGATGAACGTAGGCAAGGCCTGAAGACCTTCGATCTGACCGCGCAGCCGGGGCCGCGCCTCACCGAGCGCGCGTCGGTACAGAGCGAGAACTTGACGCTCGACGACCCCGCATTCAGAACAAGAACCGCTTCGGCGCGCTTGGGCATCGCGCCTGTCTTCGTTCGGCGCGACTGGCCCAGTCGCGCGGGAAGCTAGCGCCGCACCATGCGCGCGGCGGGTTGTCGCACCTTCCTCGCCGTAGCTCGCATCTTGGGGGCCGCCGGCAGCCGCTCGCGAAAATCGTGAAGCAATGCGCGCTGCCGATCGTTCAGCGGCAAACCGGACTCGACCCGGTCAAGGTATGCGCGCGCTATTTTGCGCTCTTCCCGCGTACGGATGAGTCGCGGCAGCGAGTGACGCGCACGCTCGGGTTCGAATTCGGTAACGATGGTCTCCTCGTGCAGCAGCCGGCGAACCTCATCTTCGGACATCGGCTTGATGCCGCGCGCGGGTGCCAGGATCTCGCGCGCACGAGCCATCTGCGACAGCTCGCGGGTTCCGCCGCCTTCCTTGGCGAGCAGCAAGGCCATGCGCGTCAGGCCTTCCTGCAAGTCGCCGTCCTCGAGCGTCTCGAGCACCTGGCGCACGGCGGGAACCTGACGCGGGTCGAACTTGGCGTCGCGCCGGATTTCCGCACGCTGGTCGGCCACCTGCAGCGAAACCAGGCTGCCATAAATCTGATAAAAAGCCGCTTCGCGCGCAGCATCGCGCAGGTCGCGATACAGATCGAGCGATGCCGCGATCAGGTCGGACGCGAGCTTTTCGCGTTGTCGCATCGGGTTCGATTCGCTTGCGGCCTTGCGGCTCGATCTGGCCGAGAACGCAAGATACGGCAGGCCCGCGAGCATCGGGTTCTTGTCGGAGAACATCCAGCGTTGCGCGCGCAGCGGATGAAACGCGCGCGCCGTCCTCGCCGCCCATTCGGGAACCATCTCGCGCACCATCGGGCGCACCAGCAATTCATAGGCGCGCTCGGTCAGCTCCGAAACCGCGGCGACAGCCTCGAACGGTTTTTCGTCCATGCGATCGCGCTTCTGGAGTTGCCGAATCTCCTCTACCTTGCGTTCCGCGAGCGATACCTCGTACGCTGTCGCGCCGTCGAGCCCGACGGCCTCGTGAATATCCATGCCGTACAGACCTGGGGGCAGTTGCTGGATGTACTTGAGTACCTCGATGATCTGCGCGTGCTCTTTTTTCGCCACCGCGCCCGAGACGAAGATCCCGAGGTGCCCGATGTCCTCGTGAACGAGTCCGACGATGGTCTGGCCGTTGGCCTTGATTTCGTCGCTGTTGCGATAAACGTCAGCGATCCAGTTGAACGCCTGTTGAGGCGGTGTGATGTTATCGCCCATCGAGGCGAAGATGATGATCGGCGACGTGATCGACTTGAGATCGAAGAAACGCCCAGGCCCGAGCTTGGCTTCGCCGGCGGCCAGCTTGTTACCGACGAACAGATTGTTGACGATCCACCGTATCTCCTCGTCGTTCAGGAGGTAGTAGCCGCCCCACCAGCGCTCGAAGTCGAGGAAGCGCTCGGGTTCGGTGTCGATGTTTTCCCACAGGTGGTAGTACTTTCCCCAGAACGTGTTGGACGGATTCAGATTTTCGAAGTTTTGCACCAGATGCGCGCCGTCGAACTTGCCGGCACCAAGATCGCTCGCAAGCAAGGACGACCATGCACCGCCCATGAGGCCGCCGGCATAGCGCATCGGATTCTCGCCATCGTTGCCCGACCAATACGACATCGGCGCGCCGTTGAGCACGATCGCCCCCACGAGCTCGGGTCTGCTTGCCGCGAGCAGCATCACTGCCCAGCCGGCCTGGCAGTTGCCGATCAGCACCGGCTTGGGGCTTTTCGGATGCCGCTCTCCGACCAAGCGCACGAATTCCGCCTCGGCATCGACGACATCGGCAAGCGTCTGGCCTTCTTCCGGCTCCGGAAAGAAAATTACGAAGTAGACCGCGTGACCTGCTGACAGCGCGACGCCGACCTCGGAATCCGCCTTGAAGCCTCCGATTCCCGGTCCATGGCCGGCGCGCGGATCGACAATGATGAACGGCCGCAGTGCCTCGTCGGTCACGATGCCGGCGGGTGCGACGATCCGCACCAGCGCGTAGTTCACCGGATGGTCGAATTTGCGTCCGTCGGACAGCATCTCGTACTTATACGCAAGCATTGGCGGCTTGCCGGCCCGCTCGTGCTCGATGTAACCGTTGCCGCGTTGGCGCAGCGTGTCCCAAAAGAGCGCGGACCGCTGGGCCAAATCGACCGCGTACTCGGCGCCCTCCCGCCATAGATCCCACGGCGTCCAGGAACGGCTCGCCTGCTCCACATGCCTCGCGCGCGCCTCTTGCGTACGCTGACCGTAGGTCGCGAACGCCTTGCGCATGCGCCGCTCCAGGCGCGTTGCGACATCGCGCGAAATGCTTGCCGCGCGGTCGATGGTCTTGTTGAGGTTGGCCATGACGGGGTTCCAGGGGAAATGTTGCGTTGCAGCAATTATGCGCTTTCGTCGCTGCCAGAGCTAGCCAGTTGCGCGCTTCGTACACCCGTGGCGGGCATGAAAAAGGGCGGCACTGCCGCCCTTAGTGAGTGGCCACTACCTAACCTCGTCGCCGCAGCCGGCGAATCGCGGCCAGTTGCGCCATTGCGCTGGCAAGCTCGCCCTCGGCCATCGCGATGTCAGCCTCGGAGGTCTTCTTCTGCATGGCCTCCTCGGCCTGGCGCTTCGCCTCGAGCGCCTTTGCCTCGTCCAGATCGTGTGCCCGGATCGCCGTATCCGAGAGCACCGTCACTACATTTGGCTGGACTTCCAGGAATCCGCCCTGGACGAAGACAATCTGCTCCTCGGCCTGCCCTGGCACCTTGATGCGAACAATGCCTGGCTTGATCTGGGTGAGGAGCGGCGTGTGTTTCGGATAAATGCCCAGCTCGCCCATCTCCCCGGGAAGCACCACGAACTCCGCGTCGCCGGAGTAGATCGACTCCTCGGCGCTGACGACATCGACGTGAATGGTGTTGGCCATAGGTTTTCTCGGTGCGAGAACGCTACTGCAACGTCTTCGCCTTTTCGACCGCCTCTTCGATGCCGCCGATCATGTAAAACGCCTGTTCCGGCAATTCATCGAACTCGCCGTCGACGATGGCTTTGAAGCCTCGGATCGTGTCCTTGAGCGCGACGAATTTCCCCGGCGCCCCGGTGAAGACTTCGGCGACGAAAAACGGCTGCGAAAGAAAGCGCTGGATCTTCCGCGCGCGCGCCACCGCGAGCTTGTCCTCGGGAGAGAGCTCGTCCATTCCCAGAATTGCAATAATGTCGCGCAGCTCCTTGTAGCGCTGCAGGGTCTGCTGCACGCGCCGGGCGGTCGTGTAGTGCTCCTCGCCGACGATGTGGGGATCGAGCTGGCGCGAGGTCGAATCCAGCGGGTCGACCGCCGGATAGATGCCGAGCGAGGCGATGTCACGCGAGAGCACCACCGTCGAATCGAGGTGGCCGAACGTCGTCGCGGGGGAAGGATCGGTCAGGTCATCGGCCGGCACGTAGACCGCCTGCACCGAGGTGATCGAGCCGGATTTGGTCGATGTGATGCGTTCCTGCAGCGCGCCCATTTCCGCCGCGAGCGTCGGCTGGTAACCCACCGCCGACGGCATGCGGCCCAGGAGCGCCGAGACTTCGGTCCCGGCAAGGGTGTAGCGATAGATGTTGTCGACGAAGAAGAGGACGTCACGGCCTTCGTCGCGAAAATATTCGGCCATCGTCAGACCGGTAAGCGCTACCCGCAGCCGGTTTCCCGGCGGCTCGTTCATCTGCCCATAAACCATCGCGACCTTGTCGAGGACGTTGGACTCCTTCATCTCGTGATAGAAGTCGTTGCCTTCACGGGTGCGCTCGCCGACGCCGGCAAAAACCGAAAAGCCGCTGTGCTCGACGGCGATATTGCGGATGAGCTCCAGCAGGAGCACGGTCTTGCCCACACCGGCGCCGCCGAACAGGCCCACCTTGCCGCCCTTCGCGAATGGGCACACCAGGTCGATCACCTTGATCCCCGTTTCCAGGAGCTCGGTCGAGGGCGAGAGCTCCTCGAACGCTGGCGCGTCGCGATGGATCGACATGGTCTTCTCGGCGACGACGGGGCCCGCTTCGTCGATTGGACGGCCCAGGACGTCGAGGATCCGGCCGAGCGTCTTCGGTCCGACCGGGACCATGATCGGCGCGCCTGTATTCTGCACCTTCATGCCCCGCCGCAGTCCGTCGGAGGAGCCAAGGCAGATGGTCCGCACGACACCATCGCCGAGTTGTTGCTCGACCTCGAGCGTAAGGCCGGCGCTCTCCAGAATCAGCGCGTCATAGATCTTCGGCAGATGCTCGCGCGAGAACTCGACGTCGATCACCGCGCCGATGCATTGGACGATGGTTCCTTCTTTCTGGACGGTCGCACCTTCGTTCATGTTGCCTTCCCCGATTCAAGAATCATGTTCATACCGCCGCTGCACCTGCAACAATTTCGGACAGTTCGGTGGTGATCGCCGCCTGCCGCGTCTTGTTATAGATCAGCTGCAGCTCGTCGATGATCGTTCCTGCGTTATCCGACGCGGCTTTCATCGCCACCATGCGCGCGCTCTGCTCCGAGGCCATGTTCTCGTTGGCGGCCTGATAGATGATCGATTCGATGTAGCGCGTGAGGAGTCCCTCGAGCACCGTCTTGGCGTCGGGTTCGTAAATGTAATCCCACGGAAACGCACGCTTTTCGACCTCGCCTTCGAGGTCGGCGATGGGAAGGATCTGTCTCCCGACCGGGGTCTGCTTCATAGTGTTTTCAAATCGCGTAAAGACCAGATGCAATTCATCGATCTGCCCGGCGATGTATGCATCGAGCTGAACTTTGACCGGCCCGATCAGCTTGTCGAGGCGCGGCCGGTCACCTACCCCGACGACATGCGACACGACGTTGGCCTTCAACCGGTTCATGAAGCCGAGGCCCTTGTTGCCGATGACGCTGACCTCCACGCCGACGCCCTTTGCCTGCCACGCCTTGATCTTCGACAGCGCGAGTCGCAAGGCGTTGGTGTTGAGCCCGCCGCAAAGACCTTTGTCCGATGTGACGACAATGAGGCCGACGTTCTTCGGCTCGCCCCGGCTGACGACAAAGGGATGGCGGTACTCCGGATTGGCATGCGCGAGATGACGGGCGATCGCGAGCATGCGGCTCACGTACGGGCGCGAAGCGCGCATGCGCTCCTGGGCCTTCTTCATCTTCGAGGCCGAGACCATTTCCATGGCTTTAGTGATCTTGCGCGTGCTTTGCACGCTCTTGATCTTGTTGCGGATTTCCTTGGAGCCTGCCATCGCAGTTCCTAGAACGTACCGTTTTTCTTGAAGTCTTCGATGGCCGCGGAAAATGCCTTCTCGCCTTCGGCGTCCATGTCCTTCGTCTGCTCGACCTTGTCCATCAACGCCGCGTATTTGCTCTTGACGAACTGCCGCAAACTGGCTTCGAACGCGAGCGCTTTCTCGACCGGGACGTCATCGTAATAGCCCTTGTTCACCGAAAAGAGCGTCAACGCCTCCTCGGAAACCGAAAGCGGCGAATATTGCGGCTGCTTCATCAGCTCGGTGACCAGACGGCCGCGATCGAGCTGCTTGAGCGTCGCTTGGTCCAAGTCGGATGCGAATTGGGCGAACGCGGCTAGCTCTCGATACTGCGCCAGCGAGAGACGCACGCCGCCGCCCAGCTTCTTGATTACCTTGGTCTGGGCCGCACCGCCGACGCGCGACACCGAGATGCCGGCGTTGATCGCCGGCCGGATGCCGGCGTTGAAAAGGTCGGTCTCCAGGAAGATCTGTCCGTCGGTGATCGAAATCACATTGGTCGGAACGAACGCGGTCACGTCACCCGCCTGCGTTTCAATGACCGGAAGCGCAGTCAGCGATCCGGTCTTGCCCTTGACCGCGCCTTTGGTGAAGCGCTCCACCCATTCCGGGTTGCAGCGCGCCGCGCGCTCCAGCAAACGGGAGTGCAGGTAGAAAACGTCGCCGGGGTATGCCTCCCGTCCCGGAGGACGACGCAGCAAAAGCGAAATCTGGCGATACGCCCACGCTTGCTTGGTCAGGTCGTCGTAGATGATCAGCGCGTCTTGCCCGCGATCGCGGAAGTATTCGCCCATGGTGCAGCCTGAATACGGCGCGATGTATTGCATCGCCGCCGACTCCGACGCCGACGCGACGACGACGATGGTGTACTCCATCGCGCCGTGCTCCTCGAGCTTTTTCACCACGTTCACGATCGACGACGCCTTCTGCCCGATCGCGACGTAGACGCAGAAGAGATCCTTGCCCTTCTGGTTGATGATGGTGTCGACGGCCACCGCCGTCTTGCCGGTCTGCCGGTCGCCGATGATTAACTCGCGCTGGCCGCGCCCGATCGGCACCATCGCGTCGATCGCTTTAAGCCCCGTCTGGACCGGTTGAGCCACGCTCTGGCGCCACATCACGCCGGGCGCGACCTTTTCGATGACGTCGTTTTCCTTGGCATTGACCGGTCCCTTGCCGTCGATCGGCTGACCGAGCGCGTCGACAACGCGGCCGATCAGCTCGGGGCCGACCGGCACTTGGAGAATGCGACCGGTGCACTTGACGGTATCGCCCTCCGAAATATGCTCGTACTTGCCCAGAATCACCGCGCCCACCGAGTCGCGCTCGAGATTCATTGCAAGGCCGAAGGTGTTGTCCGGAAATTCGAGCATTTCGCCCTGCATCGCGTCGGACAATCCGTGAACGCGGCAGATGCCGTCGGTAAGGGACACGACCGTGCCTTGCGTGCGCACTTGCGCGCCGACATCCAGGTTCTTGATCTTGGTCCTGATGAGCTCGCTGATTTCCGATGGATTCAACTGCATGATTTTTCCTTGCGCCTTCCCGTGATGGGTCGCGTTATGTTCCGGGTCTCGTTGGATCTAGCTTGTCTTCAAACTCGCAGCTGGCTGCTCATGGCCTGGAGCTCGCCGCGGACCGACGCATCGATGACCGTGTCGCCGACGGTGACCAGCGCACCGCCGATCAGCTGCGGATCGACGCTCACCGTCGCTTCGATTGTCTTGCTGAAGCGCTTTTCCAGCGCAGCCTTGAGCGAGGCGAGCTGAGCATCCTCGAGTTCGAATGCGCTGACGATCTGCGCCCGGGCTACGCCGTCAGCGCTGTCCTTCAGGGTGTCGAACAAGGCTCGGATGTCCGGCAATAGGACGATGCGATCGGATTCGAGGAGCACGCGAATGAAGCTCTTTCCTTCCGCGCTCAGAGCATCGCCGCACAGCGACAGCAGAAGCGATTCCTTGGCCGCATTGTCGAGCCTGGGATTGTCGAGCGCGGCGCGCACCGTGGGATCGCTCGCGACGTTGCTCGCGAGCTTGAGCATCTCGGCCCACTTAGGCAGCGCGTTTTGCTCGCGCGCCAGCGCAAACGCGGCTTCGGCGTACGGGCGGGCGATAGTAACCTGCTCGGACATGTCCCTGCCTAGAGTTGCTTTTCCAGCGCGCTTAAGAGCTCGGCGTGCGCCTTGGCGTCGACTTCGCGCTTGAGAATCTTTTCCGCGCCGGCGACTGCAAGCTCGGAAACCTGCGCGCGCAACGACTCCTTGGCGCGGTTGACTTCCTGCTCGATCTCCGCCTTGGCCGCGGCCAGAATGCGATCGGCCTCGGTCTTGGCATCGATACGCGCCTGCTCGACCGTTTCGCTTTTCAGTTTTTCACCCTGCGCCACGATGTCCGATGCGCGAGTTTTCGCA
>DASXBW010000055.1:0-28189 GCA_036491495.1 Casimicrobiaceae bacterium | reverse complement strand
CGCCGCGAGGCCATCGTCATGATGCGACCGGACTGCGGTCCAGTGGATTTTCCCAGCGCTCGTCCAGAATGACGCCGAGCAATGCCTCGACACTCTCCTCCCAGGTAGGGTTGTGTGTGGCGTCCGATCCCGCGGCGGCTGCGGCCACCTCGGTCGCCGCGTTTGGCGCCGTCCGCGCTCCGGTGGCATCGATGAAATCCGTGCCCGGATGCCAATAGCCGACGCGCGTGGCTTTGGTCTTCGCACCGGGATGCGACCGCGCGAGATCGAGCAGATCGTCGGCCAGCGCACGCGAGTTGCAGACCAGGCCGTCGCTCTCATCGATAACCCGCTCGAGCCAGTGGTGAGCCGCTTGGCCCGTGCGGTGTTGCAAGCTCGGCGGCGTCGGCACCGGGAGCGGGTCGAAAATCAGCGTGTAAATAACCCCGTTGGCCGCGCGCACGGCCGCGAAGACCTCGGCGAACTCCTCACGGTGGCTCGAGGACGCATCGAGCATCAGCAGGCAATCGGCGCGCTCGATAGCGACCGCGGACGGCGTAGCCGTCGACGCTTCGCTATCAGTGAGCAAACCTTGGGAGTCAAGCCACTCCGTCGCCTCGATCAGATGGCCTTTGTGCAGTCGGACCGCCAGGGGACTGAAGCCGGGACGCTTGGAAACGTAAAGCTGGCGCACGATAGCGCTTACGACGCGCTCGGTACCGGTTCCATGGTTCGTTTCCGCAACGTTTGACACATCGATCAGCAGTCGCTGCATGCGAAAAAGCATCGCCGGCTGCATGGCGAAGAGCGCCCGCGCGCTGGCGGCGACGACCGCGTCCGACAGCGGCTTCGCTGCGAGGAGGCCGCCAACATCACGGATACCCCCAGCTAGCGATGCGGCGGCTTGGCGCTGCAACATTTCGTCGATGACGAGGGCGTACTCGGCGGCGATCCTCTCTCCCGCATGTTCAGCGATGGCATAGCTTCGTCCCGCAACGCCGAATTGGGCCAGGGTCCGGGGCTGAGCGAGCAATGACGAGAGGCGTTGCGCCAGTTCGGCGGATTCGGGCTCAGCAGCGATCTTCTGCACAACATGGTCCGGATAGTCGCGAAAGCTTGCGACGTCATTGATGATTACGGGCACGGCCGCCGCGAGGCAGTCGAGCACCGCCTTCGAGGTCTCGCCGCGGCTGTGGGTGCGCAGTTGCACGGCGACATCGGTGGCGATGAGATAACGCGCGTAGGTCGATTCGTCGACGTATCCGGTCACGCGAATGCGCTCGCCCAAGCCACTCTTGCCGATGCGCTCGCGCAAGGCGTTGCCGAACGCATCCGTCGCGAGCTCGCCAACAAAAAGCAGCCTCGCATTGTCGTCCTTGGACAGGCTCGAACGCAAGAAGGCCTCGAGAAGGCGATCCCCGCATTTGGTCCAGGCCACGTGCCCGAAAGTCGCAACCACGAAATCTTTCTCGCCGAGACCGAGCGCCACCCGAGCGGCGCACCTGGTCGCTGCGTCGATCGGCTCAGGAATCTTTACCATCTGCTTGATGATGCGATACGGTGCAGCGAAACCCTCGGGGTAGCAGTCGCGAGCCACCTTCAGGCTGAACGGCGAGTGCGATATCAGACCGATCGCATGATCGATCACCGAGCGCGTCGCGGGTAGCTCGCCCATGCTGCCGCCGATCGGATCCGGATGCCTCTGGACCGGCGCGAGATAGCGCCTGGCGCGCGGCCCATGCGCCCCTAGCATTTCGCGGACGTAGCGGCCGCGCTCACCGCATTGAATGTCGATGTAGCCATACAGACCGCTGAGATACGCATCATGCAGCACGACTACGCCGGGATAGCGGGCAAGGTAAGGCAACATGTACCCGTGGAATTCCGAATTTCCCATCTCGTAGACCACCACGTCGTATTGGGCCGACCTTTGCTCGAAGTCCTGATGCGAGAAAATGGCAAAATGCTCGCGCAGATGCGCGTCCGAAGTCGCATACCCGTCGACGAAAATGTCGATTGCGAAATGCCGCGCCAGGTGCGGCAGAAACGCCGCGTTGTAACCGGCGATGCCCGAGCGGCATGGAGGCAACGGTGTGAACAACGCCATGCGCCTGCGCGGCAGTGCGTCGACAAGTGTGGTCGTAGCGTGTGGCAGGGCGGCAGCCCGAGCCGCGCGAAGAGCCTCCAAAGCGAGCCTCGCAGTGCGTTCCCAAGTGAACAACCGGGCTCGCTCCAGGCCCGCTTCACGCCGCCGACGTCGAAAGCCTTCGTCGCCCAGCATGCGGACGAGCTTCTCTGCCATGGATGCCGGTTGCTGCGCGTCGAACATTGCATCGTCATCCCCGATCAGCTCGCGGATGCTCGAATTGCGTCCGCCCAACACAGCGGCGCCGCTCTTCATCGCCTCCAGCACCGGCAGACCGAAGCCCTCGTACAACGAAGGAAACACGAACGCTTCGCAAGTGTTGTAGAAGCACGCGAGATCGTCGTCGCTGACGAAACCGGTCATGACAAGGTCGGCGGCAACAAGGCCCTTTCTTGCGGCGAGCTTAGTCAACGCGGCACGCCGCTCGTCGCTCAATCGGCAAACGATGGCAAGCTGCACGTCCTGCCGTACCGAATTTGGCACCTCGGCAAATCCAGCGATGGCACCTTCGAGATTCTTCCGATAGTCGTCGCCCCCGGTATGGATAACAAAACGCTTTCTCAAGCCGTATCGGGCACGAAATGACTGAATCTCGTCTTCGGCTAGCACGCGCGGCCGAAACCTCTCTTCGTCGATGCCGCCCCAAATCGTGGTAATGCGATCGCCAGACAGGCCGAGAAGCTCGATGGCGTCGAGGCGCGACGTTTCCGAAATGGCGAGCAGATGATCGCAATCGCGCAGGATTTCGAGCTTGGCGAGATACCATGCCTTGAACCCTGGGTCGGCGAGATAGTGCTCGGGGTAACGCAATGGAATGAGATCGTATAGGGTAGACGAGCGCACCATGCCGGGAATTTTCGGCCACGCACTCGGTACCACGGTGGGCGGGCCAAAGTTTTCGAAGACGTGCGAAACGTGCAGAACGTCCGGTTGCAGCGCCATCCAGTGGCGCCGGATCAGCGTTTCGCGGACGAGGTTGTCGTCCTCCGCGCCGAACGATGTTTGGTTGGCGAACATGGGGTCGAGACAGAAACTGATGTGCTGTCCTCCGATCGCGGGCCGCAGCGAAGCGCTTATGCTTCGGACCGTGTCCGGATAAGCGGCGTTTAGACAGATGCGCAGGTCGTCGTCGCCGCGCTGTCGGGCGATATGGATCGCAAGGCCTTCGGCGTAGCGTCCGACGCCCCGGAGTCCCGACCCCTCTGTTTGCCGGGCCTGCACATCGAGAACGAGCCGCATGGCCGCTCAATCCCGCTCGGCAGCGCACATTGCCGCGCGACCGCTCACGCGGTACGCGGCCGAGTAGCGGTGCTCTTGCTCGGCTTGCGGCTCGCGTGCGATCACAAGTTGCGCCGCCGCCGGATTTCGACCTCCAGCAGCCGCTCAATTTCGGCCACTCCAATGATGGTCGCATCTCGCGTCGTGCGGGGCTCCCAGCGGCCGGTGGCGAATGACGCAACATAACGCTTGTTGGGGGCGCGTGGCATCCCGATCAGCGCAGCGATCGCCACGCGTTTGGCGCGCTGCCAGAGGCGCGGATAGCGTGATCGCAGCCACGGCGCAATGCGCGAGTACAAGCCGCTTCGCCGCGCGGCAGATACGCCCGCGCGAATCACCGACGCCGCAGCAGCTTGCAATGAGCGCGCGCTGCGCTCACGCGCGGCGTTTCGCTGACGACTCAGCCAACGCAGCGGTGCAGTCACGCGCCACGATATCGTTGCCTCCATGGCCGCGATGTGTCGAAGCGCAGCATCCGTTCGTTGCCTTGCGTCGCGCGCGCGAAGCTCGGAAGCGTCCGCTTCGCGCTTTAGCTCCTCTGCGCGATCGCGTGCGGAGTCGACCTCCATTCTGAGCCGAGACGCGTAGGTCGAGCTCGCCGTACCGCTCAATGCGAAACGATCGAACACGGAAGGGCCATGCGCGAATGCCGGACGAAGTTCTTCGTGGTCCACGCGAATGTAGAACCGGTTTAGACCATCGAAGTACGCGAACGCGTAACCGTGAGCGAGCACTAATTCTTCCCATTCGCGGTGCGAAGTGGCTTGCGTCAACGGTGCAGCACTCTCGACCACCACGACCCACGGCCTGACCGCGGAGGTCCAGCCCTGCAGGACTGCCGTCTCGTAGCCTTCGACGTCGATTTTCAGCCAGTGAACGTCGATGTCGGCGTAAGGAGCCATCAATTCGGCAAGCGTCAGGCAAGGAACCTCGACCTCGCGCACGGTGCGCCCCGACTCGCGATACCGCGCAGCGACGTTCGGATCGGCGGTGCTGAGCCCGGTTTCCACGACGTCAAAAAAGCGCAGTGTTCCACGCTGCGCGCCAAGCGCCGCCTGGACGACAACCTCGTCGGGCCGCTGCGCCCGAAGCCGCGCCGCATAGCTTGCCACGGGCTCGACGTGGACGCCGCGCCAGCCTTCCTCGTAAAAACCCATGCTCACCGAGTCGACGATCGGGTCCTGCGCGCCCACGTCGATATAGAATCCGCGCGCGACGTTATTGAGCGCGCGCCGGAGCATGACGTCCTCGAAGTTTTGCGCGTATGAGGTAAACATCAGGCCTTGGGCTCTCGATCGATCACAAACACCGCGTCAAGGCAGTTCGTGCCGATGAAATAGCTGCGGTCCGCGTTGACCACATCGAAAACCAGCGCGTTGTCGATCCATTCGTAATTATCGACCAGGTGGGTGTCGGTGCTCACCAGCGCCGGGGAAAACGAATATGAGCCGGGCCCGAGCGTGCAGGTGAAGTCGAGGCGAAATTCCAGTCGCTCGCCCGCGCGAGGACTGTCCACGACCTGTCCAGTATGCCACGTGTTGGTACCCCAGGCGACGTGGCCGATCCGGTCGCGCAGCATGTATCCCAACACGAGCTGTGGAAGATCCGCTCCGATCATCACACGGGCCGTCAGCGCGACACGTTGACCAACGCGAACGGTCTTCACGGCTTCGCCGCTCTCGGCATCGGACAGCACGAATTCAGCCAACGTGGCCTCACCGGTGCCCGAGCGCGTGCGCAACCAACCGCCATCCTGCCGCTCCTGCAATACTTTGGCCTCGGCGTTCTCCTTCGCGGCGATCATAGCGTTGTAATAGTCGACGATCTCGTCGGGTGGTCCTTCACGTAATGTCTTGCCGTGATCGAGCAGGATGACGCGGTCGCACAGCATCCGGACGTCCTGCATGCCGTGCGAAACGAAAAGAAGCGCGGTGCCCTGCTCGCGGTAGCCGCGGATGAGCCCAAAGCTTTTGTGCTGGAAGTAGGCGTCGCCAACCGACAGGGCTTCGTCGACGATCAGAATGTCGGGGCGGAGCGCAGTGGCGACCGCAAAGGCCACTCGAACCTGCATCCCGCTCGAATAAGTTCGAACTGGCTGATCGAAATATTCACCGATCTCTGCAAACGCCTCGATATCCGGCAGCAGCTCACGCACGGCGTCGGGTTGGATGCCCATCAGGCCGCATGCGTGCATGGCGTTTTCGCGCCCGGTGAACTCGGAATTAAAGCCGATGCCGAGCTCGAGGATGGCGGCGACGCGGCCCCGGACCTCGAGCCGCCCCTCGGTTGCGCGCAGGGTGCCGGCAACCAGCTTGAGCAGGGTGCTCTTCCCGGCACCGTTCGCCCCGACGATGCCGATCGCCTCGCCCGGCGCAACGGCGAAAGAAACATGGCGCAGCGCCCAATGCTCGGCGGACGGCGCCACCGGCACACCCAGCCACGATAGCACGCGCCACCACTCGGAGCCGTAAGTACGAAACGCCTTACCGACATCTTCTACGGTCAAAACCGCGGCAGTCACAACACGTCCACCATTTCCGTGCTGGCACGACGAAACAGCACCAACGCTACGGCCAAAAGCGATGCGGCGATTGCCGCCAGCCAGGCAAGGACGACGAACTCGGGTGCACGATCGTAGAGCATTGCGTCGTGATAAGCCTCGACGACCCACGTGATCGGGTTGAGATTGAGGAAGGGTCGCAGCGCCGCCGGAACGATTTCGCTGGTGTATGCGATAGGCGCCAGCCAGAATCCGAACTGCAAGACAATAGGAACCACTTGCCCGACATCGCGGACGAACACATTGAACACCCCGAGCATCAGCCCGATGCCCAAACCGACCGCAAGCGTGAGCAGCATCAGCCCTGGCACCCATAGCGTGTACAGACCCGGAGCATGGCCAAGCACGGCGAAAATCAGCAGCACGGCAAGGAACAGCAAGACGTTATTCACCAGTGCCGAGCCGGCGGCGATCAGCGCCAGGCATATTCTGGGAAACATCATCTTCTTCATCAGCGTCGCGTTGTCGATGAAGAGCGTCAGACAGCGCGTTACGACGTCGGCGAAGAGTGACCAGCCCAGCATGCCGGACAACAAATAGAGTGCATAGGCAAATCGATCGTTGCCCATTCCGGGCAGTTTGGCGCCCATGACTCCGGCCAGAACCAACGCGAAAATTGCCGCCTGGGCAAGTGGATGCACGATCATCCAGGCGCCGCCGAGGCGGCTACGCACGAAACGCGCGCGAAATTCCGCTCGGATGGACGACAAGATGAAATAACGATATCGCCAGGCACTTCCGAGATTCGGCGCCTTCATGGCGTTTCGCGCTCCCAGAACGGAAATTGCGGCACGGCTCGACGATTCACGCGTTGCCTTCGCCGCCGGCAAACGAATACCCGCCGCATCGCGCATCGCTGCAGGTTTGTGGCTTCTTGCGCACGGAAGCCGAAGGTCCGCGCAGCGCCGGGACCACCAGCGCAACCCAACCCGGAGGCCACAGCGAAGCGAGCCGTCAGACACCTCAAACCCGGGTCGCCGGTTTGTGCGACACTCGAGCCCGCGCACACCAACGTGGCTTATTTTCCTCGGCGAATAGTATCATCCTTGCGAGCCTCCGATCGAGCGCTGCCTGGTCGCTGCACGGCGCCATGAAGGTATGCTGCACGCACTCTGCACACATGATGCCGGCCAGCAATCCATTCGCAAACATCCGCATCGCGATTGTCCATGATTGGCTCGATACGTGGCGTGGCGGAGAGAACGTCCTGGCGGAGGTGCTTGCCATCGTTCCGCATGCCGAACTTTACGCGCTGGTGGACTTTCTGCCTCCAGCGCTGCGCCCGCGTCTGCTGGGAAAACATGCGCATACCAGCTTTCTGCAGCGGCTTCCCGCCGCCAGACGGTCGTTCCGCATGCTGCTGCCTTTTTTTCCGCGCGCGATCACCTCGCTCGATCTGTCGACCTTCGACGTAGTAATCTCGATCTCGCATGCCGTCGCCAAGGGAGCGCGGACCCGACCCGATCAGCTCCATCTGTGTTATTGCCTGACTCCGATGCGCTACGCCTGGGACTTGCGCGAAACCTACCTCGCCTCGGCCGGCGCCTCCGCCGGGTGGCGGCGCGCGCTGGCGGATCGCGTCCTCGACCGACTGCGCGCCTGGGACGTCGCGTGCAGCAACGAGGTCACGCGCTTTCTCGCCATTTCCCGCTACGTCGCCGACCGTGTCCAGCGCTGTTACGGGCGCGATGCCTACGTCGTTTATCCTCCCGTCGACGTCGATTTTTTCACCCCGCCGGTAGCGGCCGCCGCGGAGCGAAGCTACGTGACAGCGTCGCATTGGGTGCCCTACAAGCGCCTCGACCTCATCGTTGATGCGTTCCGCGACACGCCGCAGCGTCGACTGATTGTCGCCGGCGGTGGACCCGAACTCGGCAAGGTACGCGCAGGTGCTCCCCCCAACGTCCGCTTCCTGGGCGCCGTGTCGCGCGAAAGGTTGCGCGACACGCTGCGCGCTGCGCGCGCGTTCATCTTCGCCGCGCAGGAGGACTTCGGCATCGCGCCGCTCGAAGCGCAGGCCTCCGGCACGCCGGTGATCGCGTTCGCCGGCGGCGCAGCCGTGGAAACCATACGCGGACTGGATACCGCCGAGCCTACGGGTGTCTTTTTCGGGGAGCAGAGCGTCGCGTCGATTCGCTGCGCGGTGGCGGCGTTCGAGGCAGCGGAGGATCGCATCACCGCGAAATCCTGTCGCGCGAACGCCATGCGGTTCGCGGCCGATGTGTTTCGCCACAGCTTTGCCGATTACGTCTCCGTCGCGCTAGACGAATTTCGAGCCAGCGGTCGATGGAAGCCCAAGCCATGCTGAGTGGTCCGCGCAACCTGCTCAAGACCAACGCGAGCGCGCTCGTTCAGCTCCTGCGCATTGCGGACCCGGTCATCATCGTCGTCGTCGGCTGGGTGGCGCAATGGGTCTATCTGGGCACCGACGTTGCGCCACCGACGTACTGGGTCGCGATGCTCGCCGTCGCGCTCATCAGCCTGGCCGTGTTTCCGGCAACGGGGCTCTATCGCCCGCAACGTGGCGGAAGCCTGATCGAGGATTTGCGCTCGCTTGCCTCCGGCTGGCTCACGCTGCTGGCCATTGCCGTATTCCTGGTATTTGTCACCAAGTCCGGAGACCTCTTTTCGCGGGTATGGGTGGCAATATGGTTTGCTTGCGGTTTCGTGCTGCAGACGGTCATGCGTTTGGGCTTCCGGCTGGCGCTGCGATTCCTGCGCAGGCGAGGCTACAACCTGCGCCATATCTGCATCGTCGGGGCAGGCGAGCTTGGCCGCGAAGTCGTACTGCGCCTGCGTCGCGCGCCGTGGACGGGTCTCCACCTGCGCGGCTTCTACGACGACGCGCCGGAGCTTGCGGGCGGAAGCGTGGACGGTGTCCCGGTGCTCGGCACGATCGACCGCCTGTCCACCGATCTCGAGCGTAATGACCTCGATCAGGTGTGGATCGCGCTACCCCTGCGCGCGGAGGAACGCATCCGACGGCTGGTCCGAGATCTGCGCGCACACCCGGTGCAGGTTCGCTACGTACCCGACATTTTCGGCTTCCAGCTTTTGCGTCACAGCTTTTCCGAGGTCGCCGGCATGCCGGTCATCGGTCTCACCGATACGCCGCTGGAAGGGTTCCAGCGGGTGCTCAAGACGCTTGAGGATTATGTGCTCGGCGGCGCCGCCGTGTTGCTTGCCTCGCCGCTGCTGTGCGCGATCGCCGCCGGCATCAAGCTCACCTCTCGGGGGCCCATCCTGTATCGCCAGGAACGGGTGACGTGGAACGGGCGACGCTTTACGATGGTCAAGTTCCGGTCGATGCCCATTGATTCGGAGAGTCATAGCGGACCGGTGTGGTCGCGCCAGTCAGATCCGCGCGCGACTCGGTTCGGCGCGTTGCTTCGACGCTACAGCCTCGACGAGCTTCCGCAGCTTTTCAATGTCCTCCACGGCGACATGTCGCTGGTCGGCCCACGGCCCGAGCGTCCCGAGTTCGTCGCCCAATTCCGGCAGGAGATTCCAGGCTACATGCAAAAGCACATGGTGAAGGCCGGGATCACGGGTTGGGCGCAGGTGAACGATCTGCGTGGGAGCAGCGACTTGAGCAAGCGGATACAATACGATCTGTACTACATCGACAACTGGTCGCTGTGGTTCGATCTGCGTATCCTCGCCCTGACCGTCTGGCACGTCTTTCGCAGCCGCAATGCTTATTAGTCCTCGCGCGATCCGCCGATGCCCGTAATGCAGCCGAGCGGCTCGCACGCCGGAGAGACGATATCGGCGCCGCCGCGCGCTAGCCGTGTCGCTCTCTGGATTTTTTTCGCCAGCGCGATGATTTGCATCTGCGTCTATCTCGCGATAGCCGTCCAGGGACCCTGGTTCAGCAGCGCGAGGACGCTGCATTGGACGCCAGCCGACCTGTCGGTGACTGGGGGCTCGGCGCAAGTGCGTCCCGATGGCGTCGCCGTGCGTGCATCCGACGCAGTCCATCCGGTTCGTATCGCCATCAACACCTCCCTGCGCGCGACCGATTATCCCGTCATTGCGTGGGACACCCTGGGCGTTTCCGACGACCTCGAAGTAGCGGTGCTCTGGCAAAACGAATACGAGCCGGGGCGCGTGTTCAATCAGCGCGTGGACGTCGAGGCGGGCCGCGTTCAACCGGTATCGCTGGCCCGGAATGACAAATGGGTCGGCCGAATCAGCGGCATTGCCTTGGCCGCAAGAGGCGACTTTTCCGAGCCGATGGTCATTCGCGGCGCATTCGCAAAAACGATGAGCCCGCGTGAAGTGCTGGGTGATCGGGTCGCCGAATGGTTCAAGTTCGAGCCATGGAACGGATCATCGATCAATACGTTGATCGGGGGTGCGGACACCCAGGACCTGCCCATGTCGTTCACCTTCGCTGTCATTGTCGCTTTTGCGGCGCTCATCTACTTCGTGTTCGCGCGGTGGCGGCCGCAGTGGGTGGGTGGCTGGCGCCCGGTTATTATCGGCGCCATGTTCGCGGGCGCGTGGATCGCGCTCGATGCGCGATGGATGTGGAACCTCGCCCGGCAAGTCAACATCACCGCAGGGCTCTACGCGGGCAGGTCATGGCACGAGCGCCATCTCGCGGCAGATGACCGGGCAGTGTTCGCGTTCATCGAGAAGGTCCGCGCGCAATTGCCTCCGCCGCCGGCGCGCGTCTTCGTGGTGGCCGACGAGCATTATTTTCGCGATCGCAGTGCTTACTACCTGTATCCCTACAACGTCTTTTTCGACCCATGGCGGAACACCATGCCACCGGCGAGTGCGGTACGGCCCGGCGATTTCATGGTCGTCTATCAACGCCGCGGAGTGCAATACGACGCGTCCCAGCAACGCTTGCGATGGGAGGGCGGCGCGCCGGTTGGCGCCGAGCTCCTGCTCGCTGATGCCGGCGCGGCAGTGTTCCGGATTCGCTAGTGGATCTCCTGATCGTCGCATTTTCGCTTGCGCTTCCGCTGGCGCTGGGCGCGTCCGCTTTGCTGGTGCTCGACTGGCCGCGCCCGGGCGACGCCGGCGCCGCCGCCTTGCGCTGTGGCTACGGTTATATCGTTGGAGCGCTGTTGCTGACCTCCTGGATGCGCGGCTTGAGCTTGCTGGACTTGCGCTTCAGTCGGATGTTCATAAGCCTGCCCCTGCTCGCAGTTACCGCGGCGCTTATCGCCTGGGCGGCGCGTCGCGGCCGCGTTTCGCTGCCGGCGATCCGCTCGGCGCTGACCGCGCTGGTCTCGCCGTCCGTGGTTGGCTGGCAGCGCGTGATCTGGATTGCGCTGATTGCCTGGCTCGTCGCCCACTTTGCGCTCATGGCCGCCGAGGTCGCGTGGCGACCGCTCTATCCCTGGGACGCATGGGTGCAATGGGCGACCAAAGCTCGCGTCTGGTACGAGCTCGGGCACATCGCTCCTTTTGTGCGCGGCGATGTATGGCTCGCCGGCGCCGACGGCGCCTACTTCGACGCATCGCCCAATTACCCCGGCACGGTACCGCTCCTACAGGTCTGGACCTGCATGGCGCTCGGCCGCTGGGACGATTCGGCAATGAACTGGCCGTGGCTGGCCATTCTTGCTGCGCTCGTCGCCGCCGTCTATGGCGCGCTTCGCGGCGAGGGTGTCGCACCGCTCTCCGCCCTTTTCGGCGCATACCTGCTGGCCTCACTGCCCCTGGTCGATGTGCACGTCGCACTCGCCGGTTACGCGGACTTGCCGATGGGTGCCGTGTACACGTTGGCCGCGATAGCGTTTAATCGCTGGGCCATGCGCGGCGATATGCGCGACGCCGTCATGGCGCTCCTCCTCGCCGGTGCCTGTCCGCTGATCAAGGCGCCGGGCTGGATTTGGGCAGCAACGCTCATTCCCGGGGTCGTGATCGTCCTGCTGCCGCGCCGTGGCGCGCGCATCGTCGGCGTCGGTTTCGCCGTCGCGGCGCTGGCGCTGCTCACGCTGGCCCGCACGGAACCCATGCTGCTCGGCTATCGGCTGCATCTGAATTTCGCGCCAGCCTGGGCTCAGCTTGTCAAGAGCTACTACCTGATGGGCAACTGGAACCTGCTGTGGTACGCGGTCATCGCGCTGGTCGCATTTGGCTGGCGGCATTTGATGAAGCCGCCTTTGTTGCCCCTCACAGCGGTGACCGCAGCGGGGCTCGGCTTCCTTTTCTTCGTTTTTGCGTTTACCGATGCGGCCGCGTGGCTGGCCGATTTGACCACGGCAAATCGCGCGACGCTGCACATCGTCCCCTTGCTCGTGTTCCTGGGCGTGCTGACATGGCATTCGATGACGCTCGCGCCGGCCAAAATAGGACCGTCGCTCGCCGTCGCGACACCCTGAACGTGAGAAGCAGCCTGATCGGATGCCGGATGCGCGCCGGCCGCACCAATCCCGGGGGCCGCGCAGATGCTTGAGCTTCCGAACGTTACGCTATGTTGCATCGACACGATGAATCATGCGCTGGCGCTACGAGCACTCCGACAATCCAGCGCGAACATTCGATTCGGCCGAAAGCTTTTCATCAGCGACCGCGAAGTGAGCGCGCAGGATGTGGAGATGGAGATCGTCGCGCCGCTCACCTCTCGCGACGACTATTCGCAATTCGTGCTGAAGTCGCTTGCGTCGCGGATCGATACCTCCCATGTTCTGCTGGTGCAATGGGACGGGTACGTGATCAATCCCGCTGCCTGGCGCGAGGAATTCCTAGGCTGCGACTACATCGGCGCGCAATGGTTCTGGCATGACGACGGGATGCGCGTTGGCAACGGAGGATTCTCGCTTCGCTCGCGCAAATTGCTTCTTGCGCTGGAGGATTCGCGCATCGTCCTCACCGAAGCAGAGGACGTGACAATCTGCCGCAGGTTTCGGCCTCTGCTCCAGCGTGAGCACGGCATACGATTTGCGTCCGAAGCGACGGCCGACGCCTTTGCGTTCGAGGCCGCGTATCCGGTCGGCAAGCCCTTCGGCTTTCACGGCTTATTCAACTTCTGCAGAGTCGTCCCGCCCGATGATCTCACCGAGCTGGTCTCTTCCTTCACGCCCGCAATCGCACGCTCGCCTCAGCTCCTGCAACTGGGCCGTAACTGCATGGCCATGGGCCAGTGGAAGCCGGCCCTCGCGATCTTTCGCCGCATCCTCGATGAAGTTCCGGGCCATATCGACGCCGTCGCGGGAATCGCCGCGGCGTCGATGAAGGCATCGTCGATCCCGACCGTGGGTCGCAATGATCCCTGTCCTTGCGGCAGTGGCAAGCGCTTCAAAAACTGTCACGGTGCGATCGGAGCTGACGCTCGCCCGAACACGACGCCTGATTCTGACGTTCAGCAACTCGAACAACTCAGGCAGGCGCTCGCGCTCCACCAGCAAGGCGACGGCATCGGCGCCGAGGCGCTTTATCGGAGCGTGCTTGCGGCACAGCCCGGCCACGCCCTGGCACAGCATTTTCTCGGGGTGATCCATTATCAGCGCCGGGAGCTCGCCGCCGCGCTGCCGCTGCTGGAGAAATCCGTGGCGGCATCGCCAGACGAACCGGAATTTCGCAACAACCTCGGCCTTGCGCTCGCCGCAGCGGACCGCGAATCCGAGGCGATTGCTGCCTTTCGTTCCGCGCTCGTGCTCAAGCCCGACCATGCGGTGGCATGGAACAATCTCGGCCTCGCCTTGCAGTCGATCAACGACGTGCGCGGTGCTATCGACGCGTTTCGCCGCGCCATTGACTTCAAGCCCGACTTCGCGCACGCACACTGGAATCTGTCGCTCGGGTTGCTGCTCGACGGCCAATTCGCGCAAGGCTGGCGCGAATACGATTGGCGTCTCGTCCTGGCCGAGCTGGGCCGCGGCCGACACCTCTATCCCGGCCAAGCGTGGGACGGTACCGCGCCCGCCGGCAAAACGCTGCTTCTGTATGCGGAGCAGGGCCTCGGCGATGCGCTGCAATTCACGCGGTATGCGACGCTGCTTGCGCATGCAGGAGCGCGGCCGCTCATCCACTGCGCCGACGCTTTGAAGCCGCTCCTCGCGACGGTGCCGGGCGTAACCAGAGTACTGAGCAGCGATGAACCGCTGCCGGATTATGACGCCCATTTTCCGCTGCTCTCGCTTCCACGCATTTTCGCGACCACCTCGGAAACGATTCCAAGTCAAAGTTCCTACATGACGGTTTCGGAGCCGCATCGCGCCGCCGCGCGTGTCCGTATCGATGCCATGAGAGGCAGCCTCAACGTCGGCCTGGTCTGGGCGGGCAGCAGGAAGCACAGCAACGATCGAAACCGCTCGTGCCCGCTTGCCGCGTTGGCACCGCTCCTGGTTCTGCCGGATATCGCCTGGTACTCGTTGCAGCACGGGGAAGCGAGCAAAGACCTCGATGGGATCGCCGAAGCGGAGCGTATCGTCCCTTTGCCGGAGAGCGCGTCGCTGGTCGATACTGCTGGATTGGTTGCGGAACTCGATCTGGTCATCAGCGTTGACACCAGCGTTGCGCATCTCGCCGGCGCCCTCGGACGTCGTTGCTGGCTGCTCCTGCCATTCGCGCCGGATTGGCGCTGGATGCTCGACTCAGACGCTACGCCGTGGTATCCAGCGATGCGGCTTTTCAGGCAATCGAGGCTGCATGATTGGTCATCGGTCGTCACGCGCGTTGCCGCGGAGCTGCGCACACTCCCGGCCATGAAATGATGTCTCTCGCGCCCTTGTTCAGGACCCGGGCGCGCTCGTGCCAATGCACGCACTCCTCGCGCACAATCGCTCGACCTATCCGCGGATTGACGTGGCGCGCTATGCGCGCGACCTTGAAGACGGCTTCTTGGCTTCCAGCGCCACTACGAGACAGCTACCGAAGCAGCCTCGCGATAAAACACCGCGAGCGCGTCGAGTGGCGCTGGATCGTCGAACAACCTGCCGTTGCGCTCGCGAATACGCTCCGCGAGCCCTGCTCTCCAGGCAACGTCCTGACATAGCCGGGTGGCGATGCGCGCATAATCGTCGGCATCGGCGGCAATCAACTCATGCAAGTCCAGCAAGGACAGCATGCCCGCGCTCTGCCGCCCGCGCATCATCGATCCCGGCAGCGTCACCACCGGCAAACCGCAGTTGAGCGCGTCGACGCTGGTCTGCCCGCCGGACCAGCGCATCGTGTCGAGCATCGCGTCGCAGGCGAGACTCACCGCCAGGTATTCTTCGTGCGCGAGTTGCGGCAGCACCCGCGTGCGCTCGCGGATCGGCAGCCCGTGCTGTTCGAAGCAGCGGGCGAGCCTGCGCATGAACTGGTCGGTGATGGCGGGATGACGGCCCGCGAAAAGCACCATTATCGCCTTGGGATTCGCGATCAGGACGCGGGCGAAAAGCGCATCGTTGTCCGGATGAATCTTGAACAGCGATTGCGGACAAAGCAGAAGCGTTGCATCCCGAGGCAGGCTGTATGCCTCGCGCTCGATCGGCTCCGGCAGCGTCGGGCGCCGGAAGCGCGTACCAATGCCGGGCAGGCGGATGAGCTTTTCGGTGTAGTGCGACTCGCCGTCCGCAGGCTCCATCGCAGCGCAACTGAAGTAGCCGTCGATCGTCGGATGCCCGGTCGTGACCGGATGGCCCCAGGCGGAGTATTGACGTGGCGCGAGACGCATTGCCGCCAAGGCAAAGGCGGTCTGATCCATGCCGAGTTCCGGATACAGCAGCAGGTCGAGCCGATCGGAACGTATCGCCGGGGCGATCTTCGCAGGCCGCGCATCGGCGCCGGCGAACACCCTGAAGGCGTCAGCGCGTTCGCCAATCTCAACCGTCACCTCATCGTCTCCGGCCCGCAGATGGTAGAAGTACACCTCGAAGCTTGCGGGATCGAGATCGGTGATCCAGCGCGCGAAGTATTGACCGACGGTACCGGCTTTCAGAAACGATGACGCGAAGCCGATGCGGATCCGTCGGCCGGATACGGCCTCCCCGGCCATCGGCGCGCGCCATTCGGGGCCTGCGCGATCGAGTGCGCGCGCAGCCAGCGCGGCGTAGCGAGCCTGAAGCGCCTTGTCGTCCTCACCCTGATAGGCAAGGAAAAAATTGCTCCACTGCAGGCCGTCGGCCACTTCTTCCCACGACGACTGGCCGACGATGGCGTCGACATCGCGCTCGAGGGCAACGAGCCCTTGCTCGAAGGCGGCGCGAGCTTCCAGAACCGCCGTCGCGCTCTCATAAATCATCGGTAGCGTGAGGTGCAGGGCGAGTGCTGCGCGCAGGTTACGTGGCCGCAGCCGCAGCGCATGGGCAAAAGCCTTCCTGGCCTGCACCGGATCGTTACGTTCGGTGAGGACGTTACCGAGGTTGAGCATCTCTGCGGCACTGTCGTCCGGTACCATCCTCGCGGAGCGCAAATACAGTTCCGCCGCCTCGTCGAGCGCGCCGCGCTGGCGCAGGATGCCGGCGAGCGCGTTGAGCGCCGGACGGAATGGCGCGGCAGGCGGCTTGCGCGCCAGGCAGGCGCGCAAGGTCGCTTCCGCGAGGTCGGCGCGGCCTTGGTCGCGCTGCAGGAGGGCGAGATTGCACTCAGCGCGGGGGTAAGCCGGCTTTAACGCGAGTGCACGCAGGTAAGCAGCCTCGGCATCGGCAAGCCGCCCCAGTGCGCGCAAAGCGTTGCCAAGATTGTTCCAGGCTTCGGGATGTTTCGGATCCAGCGACACCGCGCGCTGGAAACATTCGGTCGCGGGTTCGAATTCGCCAACATCCGCCAATAACACGCCAAGGTATCGATACGCTTGCACCAACTGCGGATCAAGGTCGATCGCACGTCGCAGCTCCTCGATCGCACGCCGCTTGTCACCAGCCTCCTCGACGCATTCCGCGAGCGCATAATGGACCATGGCGTCGCGCGGTGCCGCCGCCGTTGCCGCGACGGCATGGGCCACCATTGCCGCGACATTTCCCTCGCGGCGACAACACGCGGCCAGGATCAGATGCGCTCCGGCGGCCTCGTTCGCATCGGCAGGCGCGGCAAGCGACGCGTCGCATGCCACGCGGGCACTGTTCACGTCCCCGGCGACCAGCAGCTGCCGCGCACGATCGATACGCGCGCCGCCGATCATGCGTGCGTCTCGGCCAGGACGTGAGGATGTGCGCGCGCCAGCGCCTCTTCATACGCGGCTTCCAGCGCCCGCGTGTGCCGCGGCATATCGGTGAGCGTGGAATGCGCCAGTCCGGCCCTGATGGCGGCTCTCACCGTCGACATGAACTCGCTTTCAGTCGCGAGTCGTACCGCAATGTCGACATAATCGCTGCCGCTCGCCGCCACCGTCTCGCTCACGCCCAGATTTTCGAGGATGCTGTATGACGTGCGCTCGCCGTGCTTCTTGCCGCACAGGGTCACCACCGGCACCCCCATATCGAGGGCCTCCAGCGTGCCATTGACGCCGCCGTACGGAAGCGGATCGAGGGCAAAGTCGATCACGTTGTAGCGCGCCTGGTTCTCTTCGTCGCTGCGGCCCTGAGGCAGCACGATGACGCGTTGGAGCGGGATGTTCGCCGCGGACAGAAGTCGACCATACACTCCCCGCGCCTCCGGCGACAACGGAGAGATCGCCAGCAGCGCATGAGGCGCGCGGTGCATGACTTCGCGCCAAAGCGAAAGGCAGCGCCGCGACAGCTTGAGCGGGTTGACGAACGCGCCGATGACCATCGCGTCGCGGCGGATGTTCAGCCGGTCGCGGTGGAACGGATGCTCGGCGGCCGGCGCGATGTGGCGATAGGGATAGACGCAGCCGGCCATCGGCAGCAGCGTCTCGATCAGAAATGCCTGATTTTCGGGCGTGTCGGCAAAAACATCGGTCAGCTTGAAGTCGATCGCGCTCAAGCCCACGGCTCCGGCGCTCGCGACGTGCGTGATCTGCACCCGGGCGGGCTTGAGGGCGAGGATGCCCGGTTTCGCGCCCTTGGTGTGCGTCGACAAGTCCACCAGCAGATCGAGGTCCTTGGCGGCAATCCGCCGCGCAGCTTCGCGATCCGGCAGGTCGCCGATCATCTCGAAATGATCACCGAGCTCGCGATAACGCTGTGTCCACTCGTCGTTTTCCGGCGTCAGCGAGTAGAAGTGGAGCTCGAACCGATCGCGATCATGGTGCTGGACTGCTGACCACATCATCTTGCCCATCACCTGGTTTCGCAGATCACCCGATAGATAGCCGATGCGCAGGCGACCCGCGCGGCGGACCTGCGGCGGCGAGATGGGTTTGCCGTAGACGCGCTGCGCCACGGCGTCGTATGCACGATAGAGGCCGAGCTGTGCTTCCGGCTCGATATCGAAATAGAGCAGCAGGAACAACAGCTGCTCCAGGGAGTCGGCGAGGTCGGTCTCGCTTTCGGGCTTGAACTCGTCCTGCCGCACCCGGTCGAGATAGCGGTCCAGTCCAGCGAAGTCGCCGCGATACTGATAAACCTCGAGCGCCTGCACGGCAAGCGAGAGCGCGTGCGGACAGTTGGCCTCGAACCGCTCGAAGACTCTCAGCCAGTCGTCTATCCGCCGCGCGGCCAGGAGTGTGTCGCCCAGCGCCTTGTGCGCCGGGACATGCCGCGGATCGCGCGCAAGCACTTGCTCGAACGCGGTAATGGCGGCGTCGGTGCGTCCCTGCTCCTGGAGGAGCACGCCGATGTTGTAGTCCGCCGCGATCAGCCCTGGATTGAAGGCAAGCGCGCGCTGGTAAGCTCGCAGCGCTTCTTCGCGCAGATGCATCATCTGCAGCGCGACGCCGTGGTTGTAATGTGCGTCCGCGTCGGTGGGCACGCACTTCAGAACCTCCTCGAAGGCAGCCCGCGCCGCAACTCCATCGTGCCGGGCGAGCTCGGCCAGACCCAGCGCCCTCTGCAACGCCAAGCGCGAATTTTCGTCGGCCGCCAGCGCGAGGCCCGCTTGGCACAGGGCCACCGCGGATTCGAGGTCTCCACGCTCGCGCTCAAGGTTTGCCAGCGCAATCCTCGCCTCGGCATACGCCGGCGCGGCGGTCATCGCGGCGGCAAGCGAGGATCGCGCATCGGCATCCCGGGCGCGATCGCGCAGCAGCAGACCCTGCAGATAAAGGGCCGGCGCGAAATCGGGTTGCTGAGCCAGCACCGCGCGATACCCGGCGAGAGCCGTATCGGCGTCGGAGGCCCGGTGTGCGGCGACCGCGGAACGCCAAAGCCCGACCATCGCGGCCGGAGCCAAGGTCGCCGGCGCTGCGGACCAGGATGTCTGCGTGCAAGCAGCCGTCAGCGCAATCTCGATTGCCCGGCGGTGCTCCCTCCATTGGGCCTCGCGCGGGGCCGAATCTGCAACCGATTCGGCGCTGTTGTCCTCGATGAGAAGAGGCGGGAGGACGTGCGTTGTCAGCGGTGCGACATGCGCGCCGGGCAGTGTCGGGTAACTCCAGATAGTGCGTGCCGGCCTCGCCGCAAGAAAAGGCCCCGTGACTTCCATCATGCCGGCAAGATCGATCAATGCATCGTAATCGGCTTCGGCGACCGCACGTGCCATCGCCGGCCCGGGTGCCGCGCCGAGCGTCCCGACAGGAATATCCTGAAGATGCGCGGCACCGGGGTCATCCGGCGCCGCTTCTCCGACCAAGAGAATCGCCGGCGCGAATTGGTCGCGTGCGTGCGCGGTCGCGACGTGGCGCAAATACGCATCGATGTCGATCATCGCGCCACCTGTGCCCGACCGGCGTCGTCGTGGCACGAGATAGGCGACGCGGAGCGCGCTTCCCGAAGTGCGGCGCGGCCATAGCAGCGGAACCGGCGACTGGATCGCGGCGCAGACTCGCGCATAACGTTGCGCCCAGGTCGAGGATAAACCGACCGGACCGATAGCGGCCGCCGCGAGTGCCAGTCGACGCAGCGATTCCGGGTCAGCGATGGTCGCAGCACGGCGCTCTGCAACGTCGAACAACGCGAGTACGCGGTCCGTGTCCCGCGGCGTGCTGGCCGCAGCGCTCTCGATAGCGATCGCCAGAAGCAGCGCTGACGGCGGAAACTCGGGCCGCGACTCGATCGCCCGCAGAAGCTCGTGCTTTTCCGAAGAGAGCGGCGCCGCGGCGAGCATCCGGGACAATTCATCCCACTCGCGAAAGGGCGTGGCGCCTACGAGCGCAGCGAGTTGCGGGAACGCTGTCGAGTCGCCCGCGGCGAGCAGGGACAGCGCGAGACCTTCGCGCGCTGCTGCATTGCGCGGATCCAGTGCCGCCGCACGCTGGAAATGCGTAACAGCCTCGGCGGGGGTGGTCCTTCGCAACAGATCCGCGAGCGCAAGCAGCGACGGGAGGTGCTGCGGTTGCCAGTTCAGCGCCGTCCGAAAAGCGGCAATCGCTTCCTCGCGACGGCCGAGATCGCGCAACACTTCCCCCAGCTGAAACTGGGCCTGCACCGCGTTGCGGTTCGATTTCAACGCCTGCCGATAGCACAGCATGGCATCGATCGGTCGCGCGGCCTGCTGGTGTGCCTGTCCGCGCGCGAGCCATTCGCCGTAGTCGGCTTCGATCATCCCGAGATCCTCGCCTTCAGCGCTTCCCGCAGCGCCTTGGGCGCAAGACGATAGAGCATCCGGCCCGGCAAGGTGTGGCGAATGCGCAGCGCCGTGCGCGCGATGCCGGCCATCGGGCCGCGCGGCGCAGGCGGCGCGACCTCGTCCGGCGCAGCCACGATGGTCGGCGGGCGCCATGGCGCGTAGTGCAGGGCGGCAAGGCATCGCTCGGCCGCGATCGACTTCGCCGCCGGCTGCGCAGACGCTCGCTTTTGGGCGTCGCGATAGACCGCAAGTGTGGCGTCGGTCATCGCCGCCAAGGTGGGCTGCGGTGCCGCACGGGCGTGCGCAGCGGCCCGATCGTATGCAGCTTTTTCCATCGGATCGAGCAAGGCGACGATGCGATCGAGCATGCGTTCGTCGCTTCGCCATTCTTCTTCGGTCAGCACCCAGCCGGCGCCCGTTGCCGATACCCTGTCGACCAGCGCTCCGATGGGCGGAACGACGGCGGGCCGGCCGGCGGCCCACGCTTCGGACAAGGTGAAGCTGAACGTCTCCGGTCCCACCGAGGGATATGCAACCAGACGGACACAATAATGGTCGAGCAGAGAGGGCAGCGCATCCGACGCATAGGGTCCATGCATCGCGAATACGCCGTCGCTCGAATGCCACGGCTCACGTCCGCGGTCGAGATAACCGATCAACACCCAGCGCAAGCCAAGACCGCGCTGCCGCGTAAGCTCGACCAGATTTTCCAGGCGACGCGCGCCTTTGTCCGGACCGATCGCGCCCAGCACCGCCACCACCGGACGTCCGTCGTCGTAAAACGGCAATGGCGCACGAATCGCATCCGCGCGCGAGATCCCGTTGGTGCTGCCATGCGGAATGATGCGCACCTCGTGCTCGGGAAAATAGCGCCCCAATATGCCTGCCGCCCAGCTCGAAGGGGCAATCACGAACGCGGCGCGCTCGAGGAGCGCACGATGCCTGGCGCGCCAGGCTTCGATACCGATGCCGGCGAACTCCGGCTGCGCTGCGAGGCAGGCGGCGCACACGGTAGCGTCGGTGACGGCGCCGCAGTAGATCTGCTCCGCGTTCAGAAATGTGATCGTGGGACACGCGAAATTCAGATCATGCACGGTGTAGCCGTAAGGCAATTCGGTTTCGGCCAGTGCGCTGATCAAACCGTCGCGGCAGCCCGAAATGTTGTGCACGTGGATCAACTCGATGCCAAACCTGGCGTACAGACCCGACAGCAGTTCGCCCCATCGCTCGTGGGTCAGCCGTTTAAAATCGTAGCTTCGAACCCCGCCTTCAGCGTGCTCCTCGAGCTGCCATTCATCGCCGATCGCGATCAGCAGGTAGTGATGAAATGACGAGGACGACGCCGCAATCAGCGCGCGCACGTGGTATTCCGTACCGCCGCCGTGGCCGTGGATCACATGCAGCAATCCGGGCAGAGGATTGGTCAGCCTGCGATAGTGCGCCAACGCGAGCTCGCGCAGCGGGCGGAGCGGGTCGGCGGCGATGTAGGTGCGGACGAGGTCGAGATAGGCCGGATGGCGTTCGAGCAGTATGGCCATGTTGCGCTTGGCGAGATCACTACGCTTGACGCCGAACGAACTGCCGCCCAGATGGACCACGAACGCATCGTCGCAGAGAACGTTGCGAAATCCGGCGCAAGCGGCGCGCATGCAAAAGTCGTTTTCCTCGCCGTAGCCCAGACCGAAGACCGGGTCGAAGGCTCCGATCGAGTCGAGGAGTGTCCGCCTGATATAGAGACAGAACCCGACACCGGTCGGCAGCTCCGGATAGGATGGCACCGCGGCCAGCTCGAGCGCGCGGACCATCGGCTCGGTATCGCGCTCCGGCGGCCACGGATTGTTCTCGCAAAAGCGCGGCAGCGAGCAGATTTCGGCGTTGTTCGAAAACGGGGTAACGGTGCCGATGCAAGGATCCGATTGCGCGCAGAGCACGAGCTTGTCGAGCCAGCCGCGGGTGACGATGGTATCGGAGTTGAGCAGAACGACGTCGGCGCCTGCCCGTGCCGAGCTCATGCCTCGATTGGCGGTCAGCGTGAAGCCCATATTGTTCTCATTCGAGACACAATGCACCTGCGGCAAGCCGCGCGATTGAATCTCTTCAAAGTAGGCGCCGATCGCCGGGTCGGGCGACGCGTCGTCGATGAGCAGCAGGCGGTAATCGCCGTTGGTGCACAGCAGAATGCTGTCGACGCAGCGCTTCAGGTCGTCGGCGGCGTTGTAGACCGGGACAATGATGTCGATCGCGGGGCTGGGCGGATGCGGCATCAGCGAGTGCGAGCCAGCCAGAGCTTCACTCGGAACCACGGCAGCTTCACCCACCAGCGCGCACTCTGCCGATAGGCGACGGTGACTTCCGATGCGTGCAGCGCGGCGTGCAGCCGGTTTTGCTCGGCGTCGAGCGCTGCGATGTGAGACTCGAGTGCCGCGATAGTCTGCGTGCGCTCTGCGAGTTGCCGGTCCCTAGCTTCGCGCGCGGCGTTGAGCTCGTGGAGGCGTCGGTCCATGTCGCCGATGATGCGCTCGCGCTCGGCGACCATCGCTTCCAAATGTTGGATGTGTGCCGTCTGCCGATCAAGAACGGCGTCGTGCTCCCGGAGCAGTGCGTCCAGACGCAATACTTCGCGCGCGTTCCACTCGTTGCGCTTCTGCTCGGTATCGTCGGCATCGGTGAACAGCGAGCCGGGTGCGATCGGCAGGACCGCGTTGGCGGAACGGCCGGCAACGACGACGAAATACATACCCTCCGGCGCCTTATAGGAAGTAATCCCGCTGGCGTCACCCAGCCACGCCTCGGCACCGTCCACCGGATGTTCGGACCAGATCGCCGACCATGGAGTGACGCGCTGGTGGTACCACGATTGCGCCGGGAACGATGTGACCAGCAGCGCCGCGAGTCCATCGCGATACAGCTCATGCCGATGGAATTCGTTGACGTATTCCCGCGCGTCGCTGTACAGGCGCTTGTTGGGTGACGAGATGACCAGCAATCCTTCGGGCTTGAGCACGCGTGCAAACTCGGCGATCATCTTCGGCTGGTCGGCCGCGTCGAGGTGCTCGATGGTTTCGAACGATACAACAGCGTCCACCGAAGCGTCCGGCAGGGGCAGCGCCGAACAGGAGCCCGTGACGAAGCGGACGCGATCACCCTTCCCGTATCGCTCGCTGGCGTGGGCGATGGCGGAAGCGTCGATGTCGACGCCGACGATGCTCTCCGCGACGACGCCAAGGAGCGCACTGCCATATCCCTCGCCGCAGGCCGCGTCGAGCACCCGCTTGCCGGCGGCGAACTGGCGCGCAAACGCGTACCGATGCCAATGCTCGTAGGCGATTTCACCGGTGCAGCCAGGTACGAAGCGCTCTCCGGTGAACGCGATGTCGGAAGCCATGCGAGAGCAGTTCCAACAGCGCCGATCACCCGGCGCCGCGGAAAAGCAGCGATTTTACCCGATTACCGCGCGCCAAGCACCTCTTTGGCCGCCTCCGTCGAATCGGTGCCGGCGTGCCAGCGGTGGGCGATGCGCACCAGGCCTAATTCGCGCGTCTCGCCTTCCACAATAAACGATTGCTCGACATTATCGAACAGCCTGACACCCTCAGGATCGAGCGCGTGCGCCCGAATCAGGTATTTGCCCGGCAACAGTGGCAGCTCCGGAAATGTCAGCATGAATGAAAACTGCCGGTCATCGATCCGGATCGGAGCAACGCCATCCATGTCCGAGGCGACGCCGTATATCGGGGTGCCGTCGGCGCGGACTACTCCAAGCAGTATCACCGGCACCCGGCCGTCCGGCGAAAACACCTTGCCTTTGACGGTCAATGCGCCGCCTGATTTGATATGCGCATCCGGATCGAGCGACAGCGATTGGATGGCGTAGACCCCCGCCGCGGCGGCGCGAGGCGCCGCGATCGGCTGTTTTGCGCCGGCACTTTTTTCCTCATGGTAGGCCAGATACGACTGCGTCACCTCGGCGGACGAGCCATAGCGCTCGACGCGCCCTTCCTTGAGCCACAACGCACTCCGGCAGAGCTTCTGGACGTGGTACATGCTGTGCGAGCAAAGCAACAAGGTACCGCCGTCAGCAAGATAACGCTCCATCCAGGCGATGCACTTTTTCTGAAACGATTCGTCGCCGACGGCCAGCACCTCATCGGTAATGAGCACATCCGGCGTGAGGGCCGTCGCAACGGCGAATCCAAGCCGCACGACCATTCCCGACGAGTAGTGCTTGATGGGATCGTGGATGTGCGACCCGATGTCGGCAAAGGCGATGATTTGCTCGCGCTTGGCCGCGATTTCCGCGGGCGCCAGGCCGAGCAGTGCGGCAGCGAGATCGATGTTGGCGAGTCCCGTGTACTCGGGGTGAAATCCGGACCCGAGCTCGAGCAGCGCGCCGACACGACCACGCACTTCGACGCGGCCGCGCGTCGGCGTAATGACGCCAGCGACGATCTTGAGGAGGGTCGATTTACCCGCGCCGTTCTCGCCGATGATCCCCAATGATTCGCCCGCGGCCAGCTGAAAGGAGACATCGTCGAGCGCACGAAAGGCGTGCGTGACCCCACGTCCACGCAAAAGCTCGACCACCAGCCGAACGCGAGCTGCGTTGTGATCGGTCTTGGCGTAGTCCTTGCCGACCGCGGAGAGGTTCAGCAATGGCGCGGCCATCACACGAAGTCCTCGAAATGCGGCGACAATCGAAGGAAAACCCATCGCCCGGCGACAAAGAGGGCCAGCGCGACGATCAGCGCCACTGCATCGCCCCAGTGCAGCGCGAGACTTCCATCCAGCAGCGCGTCGCGCAACCGGTCGACGAGATAGCCAAAGGGATTCGCCGCAACCCACGGCTTCATTCCCTCGGGAACCAGCGTCAGCGGGTAGAGGATCGGCGTCAGATACATGAGGATCATCAGCACCGGCATGAGGATGTGCTCGACGTCCTTGACGAAAACCTGCAATGCCGCCAGGGCGAGCGACAGGCCGGCAACGGCTACGGCGAGCACGATCCAAAGAGGCAGCGCAATGAGTAGCCCTTCGAAGTGCACGGGCTCGCCGAACAATGCCAGCGCGATCAGCACACCCAGATAGCCGACAAGCTGCAGCGTGAGCGTCGCGGCGACGGAAGCGTAGACGACGAGCTCGTGCGGGAACGCTACCTTGCGGATCAATCCGGCGTGAGCGGCGATGCTGACCGTTCCACGCTGCAAGGCTTCCTGCGCCGCGAGCCAAGGCCACAGCGCGACCGCGACAAAAATCAGGAAACTTTTGCCGTTCATTGCGCCGGCGCGAAAGATGGTCGTAAAGACGAAGTGGTACACCGCAAGCAACGCAAGCGGATGCAGTAATGCCCATGCAAGACCGCTGATGCTGCCGAGATAGCGCGAAAAAAGCTCGCGTCGAAAGAAATTGGCGAACAGCGCCCGATGACGAGCGAAGCTCGCGGCGGGGGAAGCCTCGCGACGCGGCGGCAAAGGACGTGGGATCGACGACATGAGATGAAGGATAACAGCGTTGAAGGCCGCACTGGGGACGCTGGGGTGCTGCGATAAAGTCAGCGGGTGGCAAAACTGTCAAGCGCACCCCATGCCGGGATATACGCTGGCGGCAGACGCACTTGCAAAGCCGCGCGCGTTTCAGGTGTCGATGTCCTGAGCGCGGCAGGGCCGCGGTGGCGTCTTCAATCGCACTGGGGCGCTTGCCGGCGGGCACTGCCAGCAACACCGCAGTCTGCGCAAGGTCTCTGGCGGTCTTTTCCTAAGGGACTGCGTCTATGAGTAGCTGCCTCTGCCGTACTACTGCGGAACACACGCAAAGACTTTAGTGTCGCCGTTGCCTTCAAATATCCACCCAGCCAAAATCATCTGATTGAAAATCGTCAGACTTGTCGTGTAACGATGGTTTGGCGCTCCGCCCATGCCGTTGTTATACAACCGGTAGAGCGGGATCGTCCCGCCAGAACAAAGGCCGTTGGCGTCTGCCAACTGAATGTAAAACGCAATGGCTTCGAATTCCCACTGCGGATAAGTCTTAACGATCGCGCATTCCGTCGGAAACGGAGTATAGAAGTGCGAGCTTTTTGGCGCAAACGCCGTGCTGAAAAATCGGCAGGTAGGCGACGCAGATGGGTTGCTTTGCGGCCATACCATAAAGGTTTGTCCAGTCCGTTGAAACGCGCCACCAAACGCGCCGCCGTCGAGCGCGGCGATCTCATCCGGGAACGCAGTCACAAAGTAAAAGTTCCAGGCCGCGTAGTAGTATTCCACCGCCACCGCCAGTGCAGCCGAGCCCCCGATAAAGAGTCCAAAGGCGGAGGGGAAACTTCCCACCGCCACGGTAGCGGTGACGGTGTTGCTGCCGGTATCTATCACCGAGACATTATTGCCGTTCTGGTTCGCCACGTAGACCCGGGTACCGGTGGGGTCGACCCCCACGCCTGCGGGGTTGATTCCAACCGCCGCGGTGGCGGTGACCGTGTTGCTGGCGGTGTCCAGCACCGAGACGGTGTTGGAGCCGTTATTCGCCACGTAGACCCTGGTGCCCGCGGGGTTGACCGCCACGCCGACGGGGTTTCTTCCCACCGCCACGGTGACGGTGACGGTGTTGCTGGCGGTGTCTATCACCGAGACGTTATTGGAACTGAGGTTCGTTACGTAGACCCGGCTGCCAGCGGAGTTGATCGCCACGCCTACGGGGTTTGTTCCAACCGCTACCGTGCCGATGACGGTGTTGCTGACGGTGTCCACAACCGAGACAGTGTTGGAGACGTAGTTCGCGACGTAGACCCTGGTACCGGCCGGGTTGACCGCTACGCCTCCGGGGTTCGTTCCCACCGCCACAGTGGCGGTGACGGTGTTGCTGGCGACGTCCAGTACCGAGACAGTATTGCTGGACTGGTTCGCCACGTAGACCCGGGTGCCGGCGGGGTTGACCGCAGCGCCTATGGGGGTTCTTCCCACCGCCACGGTGGCGATGACGATGTTGCTGGCGGTGTCCAGCACTGAGACGTCGTTGGAACCGATGTTCGTCACGTAGACCCGGGTGCCGGCGGCGTTAACCGCCACGCCTGTGGGGAATGATCCCACTGCAGCGGTGGCGGTGACCGTGTTGGTGGCCGTGTCTAGCACCGATACGTTATTGGAACCATTATTTGTAATATATGCAAACGGCGCGGCCCGCGCGGCAGGTACGGTCAGCAAGAGTAGACCCAGGAGAGCCGTCGTCAACGTGCCACGTGTCGAGCGTAACCGTGGTATTCGAGTAGTCATTATTAGCCCCGTTAAAATGAATACACTCATCCGCGCCATTTCAAAAGGTCTTTTCTTGCCACTGGAAGGTTGGAGCGATTGCTTAGCAATAGGTTTGGATGTTCGGCAACAATTATCTAGCCGGCGTATTACGTCACGGCAGAATGTTACTCCAGTTGGATCGTGCGCAATCACATGCTGCGGGACATCATTTCGCAGGAGCGCGATCGTTTGAGCCAGCCGGCATCAGCTCACCAGGAGTGCCTGTCGCGCAAAGCGCGACAGCGCCTGCCGTAGCTTTTCAAGCGCCTCGTGCGCGGGCGCATTCGGCCACGCGAGCATGGCGAGCTCTTGCTCACGGCGGCCGCCCGTGAGCATGGGTAGCAGGCGGCGCGTCTCGTTGTCGATCGTGATCCAGTCGTGACGCAGGTTGGTGACTTGGGCGCCGCGGCTGGCCTGCAAGATTGCGAC
>DASXBW010000054.1:0-1652 GCA_036491495.1 Casimicrobiaceae bacterium | reverse complement strand
GCGACGCGCTGGCCGCGGTGGAAGATCTCGATGGTGCGCGCGGTGATGCAGACATCGACCTGCTGGCGGATCAAGGCATGCGGCACCGAATAAAAGAAGCTCTCGACCTCGACGTGATAGTCCAGGCCGACACGGGCCAACCGCCATTCGGCATAGACGTATTCCGTCGCCGGCAGCGTCTGCAGCGCCGGACACTCGAGCGCCTCGAACAACTGACGCCGGCTGACACCGAGGCGACGCATCGGGCGCTCGTTGATTCGGGTCAGCGCTTGTCCGATCGCAGCGTTGCACTCGGCGAGCGAGAAGAAGGTCAGGTGGCGCAGACGGCCGAGAATATAGGATTGGGCGAAGCGAACTCCCGCTTCGACTTTGGCCTTGTCGCGCGGTTTGCGCGGCCGTGCGGGCAGGATGCCGACCTCGTAATGCGCGGCCATCCGCGCGTAGCTGCGGTTGATCTCCGGGTCGTAGAATGACGGCTTGTGGATGCCCGACTTGAGATTGTCGAGGACAACGAGCCTGGGGCAGCCCTGGAAAAAAGCGAACATGTGGACATGCGCGCCGATCCAGTCGGGCAAGCTCTGAGTCCAGCTCGCCTCGGCGTAGGTGTAGTTCGAGGCGCCGAGGACAGCGACGAAGAGCTGCGCCGGGCGGACCTCGCCGGTCCCTCGGTCGACGATCGGCACCGTCTTGCCGGAATAGTCGACGAATACTTTGTCGCCGGCGACGTGATGTTGGCGCATCGTCGGCGACAATCGACACTCGAATTCGCGGTAGAGCTCGCAAAACCGGCTGTAGCTGTATCCGCCGGGATGAACGGCGCCATACTCCTCCCACAGCACTGTCAGATTGACCCCCGGCCGTTTCATCTCGCCGACCAGCGCTGCCCAGTCCGGTTCGACCCGCCGGCGTGTCCCCGGCTTGGGGCCGCCGGCGGCAAACAGCCGCTCCTCGAGAACCGCGTCGGTGAGCTCGGCCGGCAATGGCCAAGCCAAGTCCGCTGCTGCGGCTCGCGCCAGATATTCCTTGACCGTACTGCGGCTCAGCCCGAGCTCGCGGGCAATCGCCCGCGCGCTGGCCCCCTCCCCGTAATGCAATCGCAGCAACTCGCGTACGCGTCGCATGGTCAGCCTCTGTGCCGGCATCTACTCCCCCTCCAGTCGATCGAGGGAGTAGACGCGAGGTCGATGCTGACCCGCGGGCGACGTCGCCCGTTCCGTCCGAAGCCGCCGCCCCCCTCACCCCTGAGGCAGGGTGGCCGGCTTCAAATCGGAATGGTGGCCGCTTTCAAATCGGAATCATGGCCGGTTTCAAATCGGAACGGTGGCGCACACGAACGCAAAGTCAAGGTTGCAAGCGTTCCTCGATGATTGCAGCTTCGATCGCGACGCGCGGCAGATGCGTCAACTTTACGAACGACTTATCAACTGAAAGCTGCACCAACCAGGCTCGCCCAGCGGATTCCTGGCGCGCGAAAGCTTGTACCCAACCAATCTGCCCTCGAGCGATCAGATTGAACAGTTCTCAGTCAGCTCTTTTGCGTTCAGGCAGTGATCGCGGATACGCGTTGCCGCGTCGCGCTGGCCGTGTCCGCCATCACCGGGTGTCATCTCTACTTTGCACGCCGGGTGACATTTCTACCTTGCGCCGACATG
>DASXBW010000053.1:0-1508 GCA_036491495.1 Casimicrobiaceae bacterium | reverse complement strand
TCCCCTCCCCTGATCCCATCGTAATTGTGCGCAACTAGCCGGCCATAACTCACGTTTGTCCGCGCTCGACTTGCGCAAATCGCAGTGCGATAACTGCGCGGCGATTTCGCAATTCCGACCGCAGCAATGCGCGCTTTGCTCGGTCCGAAACTCGCTCACTTCGCTCGGTCAGAACGGGCGCTTTCTGATTTGCGTTAGGTGCGCTTCGCTCGGTTCGATCACGCGTTTTTCTGTCTGCTGTTGTGAGTGGTGCGCTGTTTGGCGCCGGCGAAGTGCCGCGATCGAGGTGCCAGGTCGAGCCCGACCCCGGCCGAGCACCCCCGACGAAGCCGGCCGCTCTGGGTGGAGAAGCGGCCCTTTGCCCAGATGCGCGTGGACGGCTAGGTAGCGCCGTAAGCGGCCGTTCGCCGGACGAGCGGAGCCGATGGGACCGGCGGATAGCGGTCATTCGCTGATGCTCCATCCGTCCTGATCAACAACCTGTGGTGGCCGTGTCGATCACGGTATGATCCGCCCGGAAGATCGGTCCCGACGAGGTCCGCAAATGAGCGCGACGCCAGACAGCACGTTAGTGAATCCCGAGCAGCTCATAGCCGATCTGCAACGTCAGCTTGCCGAGCGTGAGGCTGAACTTGCCGAGTGCAAAGCCGAGCGTGATGAGGCTCTCGCCCAGCAGACCGGGACCGCCGAGGTGTTGCAGGTCATCAACGCCTCACCCGGCGACCTCACGCCGGTGTTCAATGAGATCCTCGAGAAGGCGACGCGGATTTGCGCGGCCGCCTTTGGCATTTTGTTCACCTACGATGGCGAGAGCTTCGACGCGGTCGCGTTGCAGAATGTTCCGGCCGCATTCGCAGCCGACTTGGAGCAGCCCTTCCGTCCATCGCCAGGCGCGGCCCTTGATCGTCTCTTGCGCGGTGAGCGGTTTGCCCATTTCCCGGACGTGACGGTGGAGGACGCCTACGCGGTCAGCCAGGACGCGCGGCCGCAGGTCGAGTTGGGCGGAGCGCGCAGCCTGCTCGGCGTCCCGCTGCGCAAGGAGGGCGCTTTTCTTGGCGCGTTCATCGTATATCGCCAGGAGATGCGGCCGTTCACCGACAAGCAGATCGCGCTGCTCGAAAGCTTCGCCGCGCAAGCGGTCATCGCGATGGAGAACGCGCGGCTTCTGACCGAGACGCGCGAGGCCTTAGAGCAGCAGACCGCGACGAGCGAGGTGCTGCAGGTCATCAATGCCTCGCCTGGCGACATCGCTCCGGTTTTCAATGCGATGCTCGAAAAGGCCGTGCGACTGTGCGAGGCGAGCCACGGCAACCTCTATACCTACGACGGCGAGTTCTTCCGCACTGTCGCAGTCCATGGAGACGAACGCCTTATCGAGTGGCTGAACCAAATTGGTCCCTTCCGGCCAATACCAGGCCACCCAATTGCGCATCTCCTCGACGGCGGGCCGTTCTTGCACATCGCCGACGCCACCAAAGAGGAGACCTACCGCTCCCATCCGATCTTTC
>DASXBW010000052.1:0-42128 GCA_036491495.1 Casimicrobiaceae bacterium | reverse complement strand
GCCATCACGCCCCCCTTGAATCAATCGCGTGGAGGCGCACCAGCCACCGTCGAAGCGACTGCTCGTCGCCGCGCTTGTGCTGGCGCTCGATGATCCGACGATGCCGGTCGATCTCGGCGTCAAGCTGCAACTGCGCTAGCTCGGCCGGATCGGTCGTCACGTCAGACCGTAAGTCATAAAACGCACGGGTCATTCGGTTCCCTTCGGTTGGTTGATTGCTACAGCTTGAGTCTAGCAAACGTGCGGCGGCTGTCAAGCGGTCCCGTGGCGGCGGTGGTGGCAGCGCACGCAGTAGCCGATCAGGTTCTCGCGCCGGTTGTTGAACGAGTTGTCGTCAATGTGGTGGACGACCAACGCCTCGTGCCCGCAGCCGGGTTCGGCACAGATCCCGTGCTGCTCGCGGATCACGCGAGCGCGGAGCTTGCGCCAGCGACGAGTCGAGCCGCGCTGGCCCGTCCTGCCCTGGCGCTTGCGCTCCGCGACGTACTCGCGATTGTGCTCCGCGCACCGCGCCAGCCCCTCGACCGCGTACTCGGTGCAGCCGGGAACGATGCACGGCCGCTTGATCACCCGGCCATTATCGAAGCTGTCGCCAGCGAACCTCGCAGACGCCGGGACACCCAACCGCATCGCGGAGATTGACGTTGAGATCGAACGTTCTGCCGCCGACGTATGGCCCGCGATCGGCCATCTGCGCGTCGGCGCATCCGGCGTAGCCGCAGATGTGGATCCGCGCTCCGCACGGCAGGTTCAAGCTCGCGAAGCGGTAGCCGTTCTGCACATCATCGACACCGCACGCACCACCGCCGTGTAGGTCGTACCAGCTAGCGACGGCCGGTTGCATAGTCGCGTCTAAGCGCCGCTGCGCCCACGCGAGCCGCGACTGGTGGTTGTACCTGCGAGCACGCCGCACGTTGTCGTGGTGGCGCTGGCAGCGGGCTATGCGGTCAAGCCTGCGGCGCTGGTGGTGCGAGACATCACGGGTGCCCCGGTAGATCACGTCTGCGGCCCGCGTGTCCATCCGGTACGTGAACCGCTTCTGACAGCCGCCGATGTGCGGCGTGGACGGGGCAACTGCAAGCACTGCGGCAACTAGGAACGTCATACGGCCTCCCTCTTGTGGAGTCGGGTGGTATGTGGCGGGAACCACCCGCCCTGCCTTCGTCTACTTTTCCGACACCCCTCGCAAGAGGGACCGGGCCTCGATACCCGGACGGTGGTGGTTAGGCACCCGGCAGCTATTCGTCTTCGTCGTCTGCGTCTGCTTCGCGCTGCTCGTGTTCCTCGTGTTTCTCTTCGATCACGTCGCCGTTCTTGGCGACGATCACGAGATCATGCTTGGTCTTCGCTCCGGCCTCAAGCTCGCGGCAGCGAGCACAGACAACCTCTTCCAAGCGCGGCTTGACAAACCGGCCGCGCTCGTCGCGGCGAACCTCGCGCACCATCGGTTCCATCCAGATCATCGAGTACGGGTCGTACTTCGGGTCGCGCTCGTCGGTGCGAGTCGCCGTCGCGCCGCAACTGCACCGATAGCTGGACGTGTAGAAGTGGCAGCCGTCCAAGTGCATCAGCGTTTGCCACTTGTGCTCGTGCTCGGTCATTGCTTCACCGACGCCTTGGTAGCCGTCCAGCCAGCCTGCGCCTCGGCGACTCCGTTGGTCCCATGCTCGATCACGAACGCACGGCACACTTCGCGGCTGGCTGGTCCCTGGCGTCCGTAGAACGCCGCGATGGCATCCCGGTCGTCTTCGGTGATCTCCACGGTTCCGAGTGCGATCTTCATCGGGTGAACTCCCAAGCTCGAACGGTTTCCTTGAACGGTCCTTGGCCCTTCACGTATGGCTTGATCCAGACTTGGCGGATGCCCTCTTTGCACGGCTGGTTGCGCCAGTGCCCGCGCACGAGAAAGCTCACCGAGTAGTGCCACGACGGGTCGTCGCCATCCGGCTCTTCGTAGTCGATCGTCTGTCGCCGAAGGGTGATCACCGTCACGTCGTCTATCTCGCGGCCGGTCTTGCGCCGGTAGTCGCGGCGCAGCGGTCGCGGCGCTCGGCGCTTGGCCGTCGTGAACTGCTGCGCCAGCCGCCAGAGCGTCTGCACGAACTGGCACTGCTGCGTGGCGCGGTGGCGCAGTAGCTCGGGGTCGTCGTTGAGGATCGGCCCCCGGTCGAGCCGGTCATCGCTCAGCGGCATCGTGCCCCACTGCCATTGGAGCGTATGCACGAGCACCAGCGGTCCGACGGCCGGATCAATCGACGCCGCATCCTCCGGTTCCAGATCCTCGACGTGCGAGTAGAGCGAGATCCAGTGCGACCCCGTCTGGCGATCCTCGGCGTGGTAGTTCGTCCACGCGATAGCGCGGATCGGCGCATGGTTGCCGTCGCCCTCGTCCAGCCAGATCGGCCGCGCCAAGAGGCAGAACGCCGAGCCGACGAACGGGTCAGCCTCACGCACCGGCTCGATCTCCCACGAGTGCCGCGCATGGTCGATCAGTTCAACGATGTCGTGCGACACCCAGACCGGCTCGGCCTCACCGAGCGTCTTGAACGCGAGCGCGGTCTGAAAGCCGGGAGCTATCCGGTTCTCCGGCCGGTGCCTGGCGTTCAAGTTGGCCTCGAACTCGGCGAGATACGCCAGCCCGACGTGCGAGCCGTAGAACTCGTAGAGCCGCTGTTGGGCGACCATCGCGTCTTCCCATCGCTGGTACTCACGCGGCGGATCGCGGAACGCCTTCGGGAACACCTTCTGCGCCAGTTCCTCGATCGTGGCCGGTGCCATGTTCGGGTAGTCGGTGCGCCGCCAGCGGCCTCGCGACATCCGCTCGATCAGCCCGTCGGCCTGCATCTCGTCCACGGCCTTATCGACAGCCTCGACCAGCGCCGCCCGGACCACGGGATCGACCGGCCTGCCGGTCGCCGCCGTGTGCTCCTGGTAGTACGCCTCGATCTCGTTGTCCAGCGCCACGAGATTCGAGATCGCGTCGGCCGGGTTCTCGCCCAGCCGCTCGCGGCGCTCGCCCGCAGTCTCCCAATTCGGACGGTCGATACTGATCTCGCTCTCGTGCGTGTTCTCCAAGCGCCGCGAACCGGATGCGGCCTGCCTGCTCGTCGGGTGCGTGCGGGTGCGCTTGCTGCCGCGCTTACGCTTGGCCATCGTCGTCGCCCTCCGGCTCGTGGACGTTGCCAGCGGCGTCGATCTCTGCTCCGGCGTCTTCGTGTCGGCGTCGGACCACGCGCAGCGGCCCGCCCGTGTGCTCGTCGCGCATCTGCGTCGAGCGAGCAATCAGCGCGTCGGCGAAGTCCGGCTTGACATCGAACACGGTGCCGCCGCGCAACAGCATTTCGACGCCCGTCGCCGTGATGTTGTTGTAAGTGTTGGCCACGACGACGTGCCGACCGGGCGGTGCGCCGAGCGTCATCAGCTTCGGGTCGCCCTGCTTGGGATGCGGAGCCAGCCGCACGACCCCCAGCCCCGTATCGGGACCGGGCATCATCTGCGCCTGGATCCGCTCCCATGCTCGCTTCGCCTGCTCTTTGGAGCCGTAGTGCGCCGCGACCACATACCAGCGGGTGCCGTCGATGTCTCGCGTGATCATCGGTACACCCGCTCTCCGCGTCGGCCGCGCTCGATGTTGCCGTTCAACTGCCGCTCGCAATCGTTGAGCGCGTCCAGCGCCTTGACCGCCTTCACCTTCTCCAACGACGACGGCATCTGCATGATCGCGTCGGCCAGATTGGCTCCGGCCTTGCTCAGCATCGGCTTGACCGCTTCGCGCCATTCCAGCGCCCGTTCGATCTCAGTCATCGCAGCACCCGCGCTTTCTTCCTCGGATGCCACCCGCCATCACGATCGCGCCATACCAGCCCGTCGTGCTTTAGCTCGATCAAATCGCGCACTACGAATCGGTGGTCACGGTCCATTTCATCGGCCAGATCCCGCGCCACGACGACGCCGTGCGCCACTACCAAATCGAGCACGGTCCACTTGCTGCTAGTCATCGCCGCCGTCCGATCTGCATCGAGCGTTGCCACTGGCGGCGCAGCGCATCGCGGATCTCGCCCGCTCCGGCGTTGCCCGCCTCGGCGATCTCCCTCGCCGCCGCGATCCGCTGGCCGGGGTTCAACTTGGCCAACGACGCCTCTACCCCCTTGGCCAACTTCGGGTTCTCGATCAGCGCGTGCCCGACGGCCGTGAGCCGCCACTGGTGGCGCTCGCCGCGCTCAAGCCAGCCGTAGCGGCGCATCCACGCCAGCCGGGTCGGCACGCCGGAGCGGTGCCCGACATCCTCGGTGTTCTCGCCGAGTTGCAGCCGGACATCGACCGTCGTCACCCAGCCATCCTCGTCGGCAAGATCGTCCACCATCGCCAGAAGCTCGGAGTCCGAGATCCCCCAGAGCGTCATATCGCGTGGTCTGCTGCCGTTGTCTCTACTCGCCATCGTTCTCCCTTCGTGTGGCCTCGGTCAGCCGATACCACTTGTTGTTGCCGTCCTTACGCGCCAGCCGGATCGTCCCGGCCTGGCGTAGCTGCTCGAACGCCATCGCGGTCGTGCCGCTGGTCACGTCGATGACCGTGCGGATGTCCACCTGGCGGAACTCGTCGTGATCCTTGGCGAACTCGTGGATCGCCGCTTCGACCTTCGCCATCCGCTCTTCGCCGAGCTTGCTCGGCTTGGCCCGCTTACGTGCGGGCGCGGGCGCGGATGAACCGTTGGCCGGTGCCGACGGCTCGCCCTCAAGCAATGCCAGCGCCCGCTCGTAGCGAGCAAGCTCGCGCTTGCGCTCGGCGATCTCGGCACGCAGCACCTTGATCGTGTCGCCGTTCATATCACCGGCTCCGCTTTGCCGACGCGCATCGTCCAGAACTGCGTGTGAAGGTCGCGGATCCTCGGGAGGATCAGCTTCATCTCTACGTCATGCTGGATCGCGAAGCGCAGCGCCGAGCGGTAGGCAAGACCGTTGCGCTCGTCGCGCTCGATCAACTCGTGGCAGATGTCGCACGCGGCCCAATCGCCGTCGCTGCCCCAATCGACCGGAGCCTCGGGGATGTCCATCACGAAGTCGTGCGCGTGATAGCGCCACAGCACCTTCGGCGCTGAACAGAAGTCGCAGATCGGGATCTCGTGTGAGTGCGTCATGGCTGCTCCCCTTCCTCGACTACTCGCCAGTCGCGCACGAGCGTCCAGCGGCCCGCGAGATCGCGAGCGTAAGCCTCGGCCTCGTCGTGCTCGGCGAAGCGCAGAGCGTTGCCGCACCACTTCCCCGAGTCATCGGCGATCACTTCGACCTTGTACGTCATGGCTGCTCCCTTCGCCAACGCTTGCTGACCGCTTGCTGCGTCACGCCGAGTGCTTCGCCAATCTGACGATCGGGATAGCCCTGGTCACGAAGCGACGAAACGGCCTCGTCCTTGACTGCCGCCAGCGCGGCGTCGAGCCTGCGGATGTCTTCCAGCGAGATCGTGTCGGCGTAGCCGTCGCGGAACCGGCGAGCCAACGCCAACAGCATCCGCTCGATCCCACCGACCACGTCCGAGACTTCGCGCTCGGGGAACGGTCGCGGCGTACAACTCGGGTTGTGCGTAGAACCGTCGTTTGCCATAGCCGCGATATAGCAATCGCCCGACGGTGTTTTTGAGCTTAGGGCGGCGCTCATCACGCCGCCCCCCACTCGTCATCGGTGACACTGTCGTCGGGATCCTCACCGCGAGCCTCAATGGCCTCGCGTGCGTCCCGCTTGATCTGCTTCCACTCGTCGGCGTCGTGCCAATACTTGCCACACGTCGGCCCGATCCCTAGCTCTACCGAGAGCTTCACGTCGAGCTTGGCGTGACAGCGCGAGCAGCGAGCGCGTAGGTAGCCGTACCGCTTGGCGCAGTCGGCCGCACCCTGGCGAACGATCTCTTCGACCATCGGCACCTTCGGGTAGAACTTGCCCTTCTCGCCGTAGGCCGCGTCAGCGTCCCAGACGCCGAGCTTGCCGTCACGCCAAGTCACCTTGACGAACGCGGTGCTGCCGTCGATCTGCATGACCGCGTAGCGCCCCTCGGGCACGTCGGCCTCGGTGAGCGTGAGCGCCCGCTTCGGCAACGGCTTGAGGTAATCAATGAGCGAGCTTGCTTCCCGCTTGGTCAGCGGGTGCTCGGTGCTGTCGAGCCGGTCCTGAATGACGGCACGCTTGCCATCCTCAAGCTCGGCCTCGGCGAGCAGTGACGCGACGAATCCTCGCGCCCCGTCGGTTGCGACCGGGACTTCGGGAGCGTCCGGGCAGACGGCGTGAGCTACGCCCTTCTCGCCCTTCGTCCACTCGACCGAGTCGCCAGCGGCGATCTTGCCGCCGCAGACCTTGCACTCGCCGTCGAAACGGCTGGTGATTGTCATCGTTGCTTCCCTTCGTTGGTTGATTGCTATGGCGTGTTTGCCATAGCTCAAGTCTAGCAAACGTCCAAGACTTGTCAAGGTGTCCAACGGGGGGTGTGTGCTACGTGGCCACCTTCCGCTTCGGCCGGGTAGCGGTCGTCTTGTGATACGGACGGCGTCGATGCTTCGGAATCGGTGGCACGCGGACGCCCATCCATCCGGCGATCACGTTCTCGGCCGCAGTCCAGCCGGGATTGAAACGGAGCGGTGTGCTGCTCGTTGATTGCATGACGAGCAGCCTACCGCGTAAACATGTACTTCAACCGCTTCCGGCGATCTCAGCGGCCGTCAAAATACGCGGAAAGTCTTCCGGCGAATGGCCGTAGGGCTTCCAAGAGATGTATCCCACCTGACGGCCTTCGCGCCAATAGTTGAACGCCTTCACATACAACGCACAGATGACCACGGGGTTCGGTCGTCCCGCCCGCGCATGGACCTTTATGAGATTGCGGCGCAAGGCGAAGATCGGATCGCCCGTCGTCAGCATCTCGCCCGTGACCAGCGGCCCGAAGAACGAATCGACTTCGTCGGGGTCGTTCTCGGCGAACAGATAGTGCAGAACGCCTGCTGGCCCTCTAGGCGTTGCCAGTTGCACCCTTCCGACTGCTCGCCCGGTCGGAATACTGTCGCGCAAGCCCGCCTCCTGGTGGTACGTCCGAATTAGCTCGTTGATCGACGGAACCGTCGCCGAGCCACCCCGGATCCCAATGATGCCGCTGCGCCGGTACAGATGCACGAGCCTGACCATTGACCCGAGCGTGGATGCATCCATCTCGCCGAACTGCAACTTCAACACATCGCTGAAAGTCCGCGCCGCACCCGAATCGGCAACCGCCTGATACTCAAACGGAACATCACGCATCACCGGAAACGTGATCGTCACGCCAGACGCGATCACGGCCAGCATCCGGTGCTGCCCGTTGTGCATTGAGCCATCCGGTGCAATCTGAATCGGCTCGCCAGTCATCAGCCACTCACCGGCCCGCATATCGCGTGCGTACCGATCCACACGCTGAATCCGCACGTTGCGATTCTGATCGCTGGCACCGAGCAAGGCTTTGGCCTTGGCGGGTCCGATGGCCTCAAACGCAATCGACGGATGTGCTGCTGTTGCTGCAATGGCACTAACCACTCTCTCTCCCTTCGTTGGTGCTTCCTGAACGTCGAACTTTCCCCCCTCTTACGCATAGAAGATGCGCCTGGACCGGCGTGCGTTGAGGTACGGGACGAACCCCCCCTCTGACGGCTGCCAATACCCGGATCTTTCACCGGGCGCTCTGCTATGACGCCTGCCGGTCAGAGTCTCGGCGGCGGTTACTTCGGCCACGCTGCGCTCGGAATGATCCGCAGCGTGTCTCCCTTGCGCTGGCCGTTGCGGCACTTCGGCCACCACGCCAGACTTGCGTCCGCGCCCGCCTGCTTGGCGAGTGCCAACATCAGCCTCCGCTTGTCCGGCTCGAACCGCTCATAGGGTCGGCTCGTGCTCTTGACCTCCCAGAACACCGGACGCCGGTCGTGGCGCAGCGCCACGAGATCGACCGGCCCCAGCGAGCCAGCGGCGCGGACCACGATCCAGCCCTCGTGCTCGGCCAACTCGCGAAAGTCACGTTCTCGGTCGGTGCCACGACTACTCATCTACATGCCAGATGTCGTGGATCGCCACCGCGCCGTTGTAGATCGTTTCCAACGGGATCCCCATCGCGTGCGCGAGCTTGTCGGCCACGTCGATCCGCACAAAGCGGTTCTCGTGGCGGATCCGGGTGATCGACCGCTCGGAGACTTTGGACTTCCGCGCCAGCGTTACGAACTCGCCCTCGCGCTTGTCCAGTTCGCGCACCAGCGGCGCGGCATCGAGAAACAGAAACTCGACCCTGTCCACGACTCGCCGCCGTCGTTTCTTGTTCGTCGGCGAGTCGTTGTACGCCCGCACCGGCACGCCGTTCGCTCGGCGCTTGGCTTCGTGCCAGATCCGCTGGTATTCCAAGTGGCGCTCCCGTCGCGCCGGGTCGGCCATCACCCGCGCCGCTGACGCCGCATTGGAGCGGTTCTGACAGACGGTGCAGTAGACGCGCACCTTGCCGTTCGGCGCGACCCCGAAGTCCACGACGTAGCGCCAGCGCCCGCAGCGCGGGCAGAACTTGCGCCCGAGCACGATCGGGTTCGGGTCGCGGCGCTTGGCGCTGCCTCGATATGCGGGCCTCACGCATCCAGCGACCGTGGCCAGACTCGGACCTCACGGTCGCCCTCACTGGTCGTGATCATCAGTTGCGGGATCTCGTCCACGAGCGCCAGCGAGATCCGGCCGGTCGGCGTCGGCAGCGTGACCTTGATCTCAAGCAGCCCGTAGTCGTTCTGGACACGGCGCAGTTCGCGAGCCAGTTCCAGCACGCCTGGCGTGATCTCTTCATGCCTGCCCGTCGTCGCCATATTCCCTCCGAAGCCACCAGTCGAGATTGAGTTGCTGCGCCATCACGACCAGCGGTCGCGGTAGGTCTTCATAGGCGAGCCGGAGCTTGCGCGTGGCGTCGAGATCGCCGTGGTGCCCGCCGACGCCGGATAGCCCGCCGCACGCCAGCACGTAGCTCCGGGGGTCGCCGGGTTCGCCGCCCTCGCGCTTGAGTAGCTGCTGCGGGATCAGATGCACGCGCACCAACCGCCCTTCGCACGGCGGCATCGGGTCGCCGTTCTCGTAGTGGCCGTGCTGCGCCAGCCAGCAGCTTCGATAGATCGCGTCGGTCATAGCTCGCCGACCGTCGCGATCATCGCCCGGACGATGTCGTCTTCGGGGCACCCCAGCGAGCAGTAGCCTTCGCCGTAGCGCACCGACGAGATCCGGCCGCGTGGATGTGGCCCGTCGATGAACTGCACGAGCATCGTGCCGTCGATGCACAGCGGGCAATACGACGCGATGTGCCGTGCGTCGATGTAGAACGGCGACTGGCCGGTGCGCTCTTCGATCGCCAGCCAGACCCGCGTCACCTTGCGTGCATACGGATCAATCCGCCTCGGCGCACGCGGCTCGGCAACGAACTCCGACGGTGGCGCGTATCGCGCCAGCACCGGCAAGCACTCAAGGCAGCAGAGATCGCCGATCGCATCGCTCCACAGAACCTCGCCGCTCGTCGTGCCACATCCCCGGCACGCCGTCATAGCCGGTCCCAGAGCGTCGGCTTCGGGTTCGGCGGCGCTTCGTCGGCGTATTGCTCGGCGAGCGCCAGCCCGTCGTCTACGTGCTCGGCGTCCCGGTAGATGAACGCCGCATCGACCTTACGTTGATCCTTGCGGCCAGCGACGGCCCGCTTTCCGTAGCTCACGACGAACGGCCTCTTCGAGTAGCCGAACGCGGAGCGCATCAGATCGTGCTTTGAGTAGCCGTGGTGCAGCCGCGCCAGACACTTCTCTAGACGTGGCCCGTTTAGCTCTTTCGTGTTTGGAGCGCAGATCCCGCGCCAATACTCCAAGACCTCCATCGCCGTCGTGTATTGCGGATCGGCAGTCACGTCGCGGCGCTGCTCGCCGCGCTGTCGTCGTAGCCCTACCCGCGCCGAAGCTATCTCGGCGGTGAGATCGCCGATCCACGCAATCGCTGCGTCGTTGACGGTCCCGCACGCGGAACAAGCGATAACCGTTTGAGGTAGCGAGCCGTTGTGATCACTCATTCGCCCTTTCCTCCGCAGCCAAGATCAACTCGTAATGGCGGGTGTAGGCGGCGACTGCCTCGGCACCGAGCACGGCAGAGTCGTGCAGGATGCGCGGCATCGCTGCGCCGCTGTCCGCTGCTTTCTGTAGGTCGTCGCCCGCCAGTTGCAGCGCCGCCCTCGTGTGTGGGAAGCCGTCCGCGTCGGAAGCCGTCCCTGGCTCGTCCAGCGGCCCGCCCTGGCCGTCCGCGTCGTCACCCTGGACGCTGACATCTACCACGTCATCGTCGCCGCCAACGGCCGCAGAATCGCTCCCGTCGTCAGTTCCCACGCGGGAACTTTCGGCGTACTTCTCGCGCAGATCCCGCACCCCGAGCGCGTCGATGTCATCCAGCGCCCGCTTCGGGACGATCCGGCCCGCCTTGATCGCCGGAGTCACTTCGTCGGCCTTGCGCGTGCTCAGCCCGCGCATCCGCTCAATCGGCACCTTGCCGTTGACGCAGAAGTTCTCATAGACCCGGATCAGCCGGAAATACTGCGTGCGCGTCATCGTGATCTCGGGGTCGGCCAGCCACTCCCCGAGCGTCAGATCGTCGCCGCCGAGCCAGCGGTGGCCCTGCTCCATGTTCCACTCGTAGAGCAGCTTCGCGAGATCCCACAGCGAGCCTTCGATCTCGTGGCGCTTGCCCTTGATCGCCGTGTCCTGGCCGAACGCCCACTCGCGCAGTTGCTCGACCTCGTCCGGCGTCAGTGGCCGTGCCGGAGCCGGGACCGGATGATCCGGCATCGGCTAGAAGGGAATGTCGTCGTCGCCCGCTAGCGCCTGCTGTTGGGGCAACACGTCCACGTCCGCTGGCGCGTCGGGGTCGTTCTCTCCGACCATGCTCGCCTTGACGTAGCCCTGCACGCGCACGACCATCGTCTGCGGCTCGTTGTACTTCGGCTCTTCGCGGTTGACGATCCCGATCGTCTTGCCTACGAGCCGGTCGATGCACGCCTGCGTAAGCCGCATGTTGTCGTCGGGGTCGAACTCGCCCGGTTGCGGACGCTGGATCTCAGCGGCGTCGAACAGCGACACGACCCGCGCAAGGAAATCGGCCGAGTACGCGCACCAGTCGAGCTTCGCGCCGTCGTTGTTCTCGAACTTGAGCGCGATCTGCGGGTTGCCGGATGACTTCGCGCTGGCGTCTTCGGCGTAGACGATCCTGACGATGAAATTGCCGACGCCCAGCCAGTTGTCGGTGCTGACCGTCCAAGGATCAGCGTCATCGAACGGGTTGGCTTGTGTGCTCTCGGTGGTCATGCTGCCGTCTTTCGTGTCGTGGCCGTTGACTTGGCCTCTTTGGCTTTGAGTGCGGCTGCTGCCTGCTTGGCTTGCGCCCTGACTTCCGACTTGGCCTCGGACGTGGCTTTCAGATCGGCGGCTGCCTGCTCGGCCGCTCGGATCGTGGCGAACCACTCCGACAGATTCAGATCGCGAACCTTGCCGAGCACGCCCACCGGCACGCCGCGCACGCCGCCCTCGCGGCCCTTCCCCGCGAGCAACTGCCCGACGAAGCGCACGCTGTCCTGCTCTTCGACCACGCCCGTGTAGGCGATGATGTCCACCATCGAGAGCAGCTTGTTACCGAGCGCCGGATTGCTCGTGCCGGTGTACGGCTTGCGGACGAACTCGCCGCTGGCGTCGTCCTTGACCGCCTGGTCGTGGCAGACCAAGACGACGTTGACGCCATGCGTCGTACACAGCGACCGGCAGAACCGCTCGATGTGAACCGACACGTCGCCGTAGATCGGCAAGCTCGGCCGCACGGCGCGGTTGGACTGCTCTTCGAGCAGCCGACGGTGAAGCTCGGCGACCGTGTCGATCACGATCGTCTTGGCCTTGAGCGAGCCGTCTTTCAGACCGGCCGCGATCTCGACCAGCGTGACGAAGCCCTCGATCTCGATCTCCCACGTTTCCGGGTAGCGCAGCCGTGCGAACCGGCTGGCGTTGGGCACGTCGGCGTTGACCAGCAACACGTCTTCCGGCGACGAGCACGCGGCCGTCGTCTTGCCGGTCTTGGAGCCGCCGTACAACAACACGTTGAACGTAGGCTCGGCGGGCATTGGAACGATCTTCACGGGATCACTCTCCCTCTCTGTTAGGCGAACGCCTCGAACGGATTCGACGGCGCAGCCGGTGCCTCGGTAGTCGTCCCGTTCTCGCTCTCCCGCAGCCGCTTCGGGGCGACTCGCGAGAACAGGGTGTCGATATATAGCGCGTCCGTAGGCTCGGAGCAAATGTCGCGGAACCGGCAATAACCGCAATTTGCGCGGCTTGCATTTCGCATCGGATAGAGCAAGCCGGAGTCGAGATCGCGGATCACCCGAGCGGCGCTCGTAAGCTCGCGTCCGGCCTCGTCAAGCTCGCCGCTGCGGAACAAGATCGGGACGCGCTGGTGCCAGCGGATCTGACGCAGCGCCGCGAGCATCGACGGTTCGACCTCCTGACCCCGCTCGGCGCACGCCATCGCGTAGCGATCCTCGGTCGTGTGCTGGCGCGTGTCAGCGCTGACCCGCCCGCTCTTGAGGATCCGTGGCTCGCCCGGTGGCTCGTTCAGCCGCTCGTCCACGATGATCCCGATCGGGTCGTGTCCGGCCTTGCGAGCCGCCCACGCATACCAGCGATACTGCCGCGCCTTCTCAACCAGCGACACCGACTGCAACGACTTCCGCAGCTTGATCTCGACCAGCCACTCGCGGCCCGCATGGTCGGTCGTGTAGCCGTCGATGAAACAGCGGAAGCGATAGAGGTTGGAGCCACGTTGCCCGCCGCCGCGTGACGGGACCGGCACGTCGAACTCGTGCTCTAGCCGAGTGAGTCCGGGCAGCGGCTCGACCGTCTGGATGTGGTGATCGAGAATGTCGCCGAGCCGCTGGCGCTGCTCCTGGTCTTGTGCGGGATCGACGGACAGACCCGCCGCCAGCATCTCTGCGATGTCGGCCGCGTAGCTCGCGTGCATCGCCTCGTGCGCTTCCCACGGCGCGAGCACGCTGGCGCTGGCGTAGTAGGCGGCGACCGCCGCACCCCATGCCCGCCCATCGGAGAGAATCGGCGGCTGCGAGAGCGGCTTGAGCGCATCGCCCGCAAGGTGCCCTCCGTAGCCGAAGTCCCAGCGGGCGAAGCACGTCTGCATCGCTGAAATCTCGGAGTAGCTAAGGCTTCGCATCGCGGATTTCTCCCTTCGGCTAACGGTGAGCGATTAGCCTATGCGAAGGACCGGACGGAACGATCGAGAGTGCGGCAGTGTGGTGCCTGCACCCCCTCACAGAACGTGGCCACGGGGGTATCGACACCCCCGTTGGCCACGTTCCAAGTTGGCACGGGTTGCTCGGGTTCGACCCCGAAGTCCTGGCACCTTGGCCCGCGCCGTGGCTAGCCGTGCCTCCCCGCGAAGCCTATCCGTCCCGTCCGGCCGTGCTCCCCCAGAACGACGAGAACCCGGCGCGGTCTGAAACGCCGGGTTCTCTGAGCAATCAACCGAATCCCCACCGTCCGTTTGTCCGACGGATGCAGCGCGGGAACTCGCGTCTGAGTCTACCTACTATGCCGCGTGCTCGTAGCCGGTTCGCAAGCCACGCCGGACCCTGCGCTCGGCCCGGTCGCGCCGAAACTCGCGGATGTCGGAGGCGAGCCAGATGTCGCCCCGCGCCAGCCGCGCCACCGGCTTTGGCAGATCGCGTTGCTGGCCGAGATTGCTCATCTGCACGCCAAGCTCTTCGGCCACTTCGGTCGCGCCCATCAGTTCGAGCCGCCCGCCCATTCGGAACTCCGGCCGGAGCAGTTCCTTGTCAAGTGTCGCGCTCGTTGTCTTCACCCCCTCTCGCACTTCGTACAGCCCCGAATCGGGCCGGGGTGCCAGTGCCCGCTACTGGTTACGTGACCAGCGGCGGGCACGCCGGGACGATATGGCCACGCCTTCATAGCCAACTCGACCCTAGATGCTCAGACGGCCGGTCTTCCAGCGTGTAGACCCCGGCTCGCGCCGGGGTCTTCTCACGCTCGGGAACCTTGACCGGCTCTTTGGCCGGAGCCGGAGCCTTGCTCGGGACCGGCTGCGTCACCGGCTCGATGATGATCGTTCTCTCGATTTTGCCAATGTCCATCTCGTTCACTCCTGGTGGTTGATTGCTTACGCTGCTAGGTCGTGTAGGTCGTCGTCGTGATCCTGCTTCAAGACGTTCTTCATCTTGACCGGCACGCCGTAGGCGTCCCGTAGCGGCTTGATCAAGTGCGGTGTCTCGAACGGCACCCACAGCTTGACCGGATATGAGAACTCCGACTGCCAGCCCTGCGACCCCTCGACCACTTGGCCCCAATTAGCCACGCGGCCCAGCACCGCCACTCGCCCGTCCTGCTCGGCGTTGTAGATGTGGTAGCGCATGGTCATCAGATGCTCGAACGTCTTGGCGCTGTAGAACCCGCACCCGCACACGGCGTTGGCCGGTCGGTGCGGCGAGTCGCAGTGAGCGCGACACGCCCGCCGTGGCGTCCACACGTACTCGGTGTGGGTCGCCGAGCGCAGCTTCACGTCGGTCCCAAACGGCGGCGGTTCGACCGGCACCGTCCAGACCCGCCAGCCCTCGACCGCCTCCATCAGATCCGGCACGATGAATGTGGGGTCCGGCAGGGAGTTCGGATCGAACTCCCCACCGGGACCAAAGGTGGATGCCATTACTCGTCACCCCCCTGGTCAATCCCCTCGTCCGAGCCGCTGGTGAGCCACTGGTTGATCATCTCGTCGGTGATCTCAGCCTCGCCAACCGCGTCGTCGTCCAGCTTCTCGGCCAGATCGTCGCCGATCGCCTGGATGGCGTCGGTGTCGTCGTCGGTGAGCGCCTGGCGAGTCTCGTCGGGCAGATCCCAGCGGCAGTTCGGCCCGCCGCCAACCGGATCCTTGACGATCTCCACGTCCTGCGCCGCCCGCCGCAGCGTGCGGTTCGTGATGCCCGCCTGCTGCGCGTCGATCTTGACCATGCCAGCCGGGGTCTTGCCCTGGCGAAGCAGGTACTTCGTCAGCCACTCGGCGGCAGCGGCCCGCTTGTCCTGCGCGACCGGCCGCTTGTCTGCATCGACCTTGCCAGCCACCAGCCGGATCGCGTCGTAGATTGTCTCGTGCTGGTAGACCAGCGCCGGGACCGGGTCGCGTACACCTTCAACGTCCAGCGCGTCCCGCTCGAACGCCAGAGCCTTCGGCTTGGCGCAGACCGACCACTTGGCCGGAGCCATGATCACGCGATCTTCGTCGGCCTCGTCGTGACCGACGATGAACGCCATCTTGCACGCGGCCGGTAGGCCGGAGCTTGAGCCGCCGATCGCACTCAGCGGTTCCTCGTGGATCGACACCGATTTCTTCGTGTGGTCGATCACGATGCACGCGCAGTTGTGGCGCTCGATGATCTTCGTCAGCGGATTGGTCATCCGCCGCACGTTGTCGTTGTAGCGCGAGATCCCGCTGTCCAGATGGGCAGCGACCGGGTCGATCACGACGAGCGTGATGTTGTGCTCGATGATCTTCTCTTCCAGTTCGATGATCCCGCTCGGGAGCGAGACATCGGTGAGGAAGATGCGCTTCATGTTGGCGTCAGCCGCAATCAGTCGCGGCGTGGTCATTATCGAGTTGGAGTCTTCGCGGGCGCACCACAGCACGTTCATCCCGCGCTTGGAGAGTTCGGCGGCGATCAGAGCAGCAAGCGTTGACTTGCCCTTGCCCGACCGACCGGCGATCTCGGTGATGATCTTGCGTGCGATCCGTTCACGCCAGAGCCAATCGACGGACTCCGGTGTGACTTGATCGGCGCGGATTACTTCGGACATACGTTTGGTCCCTTCTGTTCAGACCGTTGGTTGATTGCTACAACTGAACTCTAGCAAACGTAGCCTAGAAGTCAAGGTGGCCAAAGGGGTATGTCAGCCCCTTGGCCACGTTCTTCGGTCATTCTTCGACTTCGACCGGCCAGTGTCCGTTGTCAGTGCCGAGCACGTCGAACTCTTCTGTCTCGATCCTGGCGATCCGCTCGCGCCTGGCGTACTCCTGCCGCCATGCCTCGCGCTCGCGCCACGTCCGGCGATGCTCTTCACGGCGCAGCCACCAGCCGACGAGCAGCCCGAGCAGAAACGACGACGCCCGCCGCTCGCGAAGGGAGAAGTGGAGCGACGGGCGCGTCTTATACCTACCGAGTGCGCCCCGACTTATACGGCCGCGCAACTTGGCTGTCAAGGGAGCTAGAGCTTGATGAACACGTTCGCGGCCGACGCTGGTGGCACGTTGTTGTGCCCCACGCCGCTCCCCGCCGCCTGCGCGGTGATCCCCGTCCCGGCAGCGGCGATCCCAATCCCGGTGGCCGCGCCGTAGATCCCAATCCCCGTGCCGCGAGCATCGGTCGCGATCGACGTGGCATCGCCCGACGTGAGGATCGCCGGACTGTGCCCCGCCGCAACCCCACCGGCCGGATAGATGTTGGCCGCTTGCGGAGCGCCGCTCGAACCGACGATGTTGCGCCCACCGCCCGCGTGTGCGTGGCCGGGGTCAGAGATCGAGTGCGCGTGACCGCCATCCGAGACTCCGTGTGCGTGGCCGGGATCGCTGATCGTGTGCGCGTGGCTCGGCATCTCGGCGGTCGCGAGAACGTGGCTCTCTTCGCCGAACTTCGACCCGAGCGCCCGCGCCGTCAGCCCCGCGCCAGCGCCAGCACCGACGATCGTTCGGCCCATGTAGTCCGGCACGTTGAACGTGGTCGAGCCATCGCCCGCCCCAAACGCGGTGCCGATCGCCCCGAACAGCGTCACGTAGAGCGGGTCGGTGCGGCCGTAAGCCTTGCCGTCGCAGAGCACGCATCCGGCACGGCTCGCCGCCGCCGACACGATCAAGTCGCCGGGTGCGTGTAGCGCCTGCTGTAGCGCCGTCGCGAGCTTGGCCATGATCACTCCGGCGTCGGCCAGTGCTGCCGTACCGACGGCCTGCGCTGCGATCTTGGCGGCGGTCACGGCAGCGGCACCGAGATCGCTGGTCGCGATCGTGCCGTCAAGAATCTCGGCGCTCGTGATCGTTTCCGGCGCGATCTGCTGCGCCGTGATCGAGCGATCGGCGAGCTTCTGCGGCGTGACCGCCTTGTCGGCGAGCTTGGCCGTCGTCACCGAGCCGTCCTGCGGCACGCGCTGGTCGCTCAGCCGTGCGTCGGTGGTTATCACAGCCTTGGCGTCGAATACGTCCGTGACCGGGTTTACCTGCGCCGAGAACGTCGCCGCGTCCGCGTCGGAGTAGCGCGGCGCACCGAAGTTGGGACTGGTCGGTGGACTACCGGGCATGACTTCGTTCCCTTCTCAGCGCCGCTTCGACGCTGGCTTGGCTCTCATAGGTGATCGAGCGGACCATCCGCTTCACCGCCTGCTCTTGGCGACTCGGTAGACCCAGCGCCTCGAAGAACTCGAACAGCCGACCACGCAGCCGGTCGTAGTCGTCGGCCACCGAGAACGCCTCCACCGAGCCGTTGTGCTCGCTCATGGCGACACGATGAACCCCGGCGTGGCTCCGGCCACATCGGTCCACGCTGGCCCGTAGGTGGTCTGTAGCTGCGTCCAGTCGGCCATCCCTGTCTCCACGCTCGTCCACGTCGCCTGCGTGGCCACGTCGTACTCCCAGACGATGTCGGCCGGGACGTTGCGCCGGAGCGCCTGACGCACGGCTGCCGGGTTCGGTGTCTCGGCGGCGTAGGTGAGGATCGAGATGTAGTCGTTGTCGGCCGTGCCGTCCAGATGCGACCGCTCGCGGAACTGGACCGTCTGCGTGCCCGTCAGCAGCCGCTTGACCGCGTTCACGATGCCCGTCGGCGAGCCGCGATCCTGCACCGGAGCCAACGTGATCCACTGGCGCTGCGCGGCGTCGGTAAGACCGGACGGCAGCCGCTCGCCCACGACTTGCGCGAGCCACGGCAAGCCGCCGCTCGGTGCAATCGTCACGTCCCAGAGCGGCTGCCATCCCACGACCCCGTCGTCGGGATCGTCAAGGTAATACTGCTCGGCCTCCTGCCACATCGACGCGATTGCCGACACGAAGTCGTACAGATCCAGCGTCATCCACGGTTGCAGTTGTTCGAGCCAGTCGTCGGCGATGCTCATGGTGCCGTGTCCACCGTTCCGGTCAGCGTCCCGACTTCCGGCAGCGCGACCGTTCCGCCCATCGTGAAGTCGGCAGCGACCCCGTTGATCAGCGGATCGCCTTCGACGTAGTCCAGCCCGACCACCGCCCCGAGCGTCTGGATGATCTTGTTCACGCGCACGACGTTGTCGTTGTCCCACGACAGCGCGTTCGCCGAGCCGGGGTCGCCCGCCAGCGGCGCTCCCCACCCGGCCGGATTGAGTAGCTGCGCGAGCGCCGCGTTGCCCCGAGCGAGCACGTCGGACGCCGCATAGCCCGCCAGCGCCATCGCGGTCCAAGTGATGTCGATCGTCGTGTAGGCGGGATCAAGGATCCCGACCGTCACGTTGACGAGCCGCTTGGTCGCGTACAGCGCCGCAAGCTGATCCTTGATCGTCTGATCGACCGGCTGGCCGTCCGGGTCCGTGACCCAGACCGACACGTCCCGCGCCGTGTTTGTCTCCGCGTAGACGCGACCGATCCCCGGCGTGTCGAGCGCCGCGATCTCGTAGTCGGGCAGCGTGACCACGACCCGAGCGCGTAGCTGTAGCTCGCGGCTAACCGTGTTGAGGTAGGTCTGACCATCGTCGGGATCCTCGCCGTTGACCGTCGGCGCTTCGGTTGCCACGTCCTGCACCCAGACCGGCAGCGTGACCGACGCCCAGCCGCTCGATGCACTCGACAGCCCGTTTGCCGCCGCGCCGACGAGCGTGGCGATGATCTCGACTCCCGTGATCGTGTCCGATCCGGCCACGCTCGTCTGGTCGTACATCGTGGAGAACGCATAGCCGCCCAAGTCGATCTCCGACCCGGCCGGGACGTAGTAGCCGCCCGCCGTGTCGATGAACGTCAGCATGGCCGTCGTCTGCGCCTGGACGCCGTCGTTGTAGGGAACGCCCATCATCTCGCCGAGCGCGATCAGCGCGGCCGGTGGCATGTTCGCCGCCTGCTGCGCGGCGTTCTGCGCCAGCGGCGCGAGCGTTTCGATCAGCACCACTTCCATATCGCCGTCGTTCGGCTCCCAATCCGGCCACGTCGCTTGCAGCGCCGCGATGGCGTTGTCGGCCAACGTCTGCTCGTCGGTGGTGAGTTCCAACTGGACGTAGTCGGTCCCGTAGTCCGGCGTCGGTGTCGGGATCGTGGTCGTGCTAGTACGTGTGGCTGCCATCGCTCTCGATCTCCACTTGGACCTTGATGAATTGAGTCGCCGCGTCGATCAGATCGGCGTATTGCGTGACCTCCACGTCGGCACGCGGCTCGAAGTTCTCAAGCGCCGTTTGCAGCGCCGCCGTGTCGAGCGGTGGCGTGGACAGATCCGGCCACGCCCAGCCGAACTCGGGCCGGTCGTCGCGAGCGCCGAGCGGGCAGACGGTGATCACCATCTCGCAACTCATAATGTGCTCAACCGTGTCCTGCTCGATCACTCCGACTTGCGAAGACACGACCAGCGGCTCGGTCGCCTGGATGCCCGCCGCGTAGTGGCTCGCCACCTGATCGGCGCTCAGCGCGTAGTCGTAGATCGCGGCTTCGTCAATCGCCCCGTTGAACGGCCAGCCCGCGCCGTAGCGTGCCCCGACCCCGATCGCGATCGGGACAGTGCTGACCGTGTATGAGCTAACGAAGCTCGTCGCCAGAACGCCGTCCACGTAGAGCCGCAGCGTCGTGCCGTCGTAGGTGACGACGAAGTGATGCCAAGACCCGAGCGGCACAGCGATGTTCGCCGAAGCGTGCCAAGCCCCGGCGCTGTCGTACATACCCACCGAAGCAAGCCCGGTGTTGTACTGGATCAGCCACCCCTTCGGCGATAGGCAGTCCGCGACGAGCGGGCGCTGCACTTGGGCAGTAGGAGTGCTGTTGCCGTTCGCCCAAATCTCCCCCGAGAACAAGGGAGTCTGGAATCGAGCGTTGGCTGGCACGTTCACGCATCCAGACAACCCATCGAGCTTGACGGCGGTGTCGTGGCTAGCCGGGATCGCTCCGGGCCACCCGAGCGTGTTCCCCTGCGTGTCGCTATACGGCACGACCGCTGAGCCTCGTACAAACTGGATGCCATCGACCCGCCACGTTGCGGGGGTGATAGCGCCCCCTCGCCGTATGTAGAGACTCACATGAGCGTCGGCCGGAGATGTGAACGTGACGGAGATGCGTTGCCATCCCGTTGTCAACGTCGCCATTGGCGTCGAAACGTTTAGACCGGCAGTTGGGTCGTAAACGGTGGCGTTGACTTGCTCGCCGCCGACCGCACCCTTGACGTAGAGGCTCAGTGTGTACGCCACGCCAGCCAAGCAATCCACGACGCCCGCAGCACTCATGTTTTGGCTCAGACCTTCCCCGGCCACGGTGCCGGGTGTGACCACTTCACCGCAATAGCCCCCTACACCGGCTGGTGCGTCCTGCACCCGCGTCAGAGTGACGCCCACCGACACGCCCCAGCCCGAGTTGTCGATCTCGAAACTAGGGTTCTTCGTGACCTGATTCGGGACTTGGCTGCCGAGATATGAGCCGTTCGGCCCAACCTCGGCTTCGGCCACCACGCCGGACGCCTCGCCCAGCCGCCAGTAGCCCACCGGCTTGTCGGCCACCACGGCGCTCTCATACGTTGCCCGCTGGCCTTGGCTGCGCGTGAACGGGAACTGGATGTGCGGCCGATCAGCCATCTAGCTCACCGGGAATTACGGGTGCGGGTGTGGCGGCAGCCAAGAGCACGGGCGGATCTGTCTTGACCTCGACCGTCGCCTCATACGCCACAACGAAGCCCTGCACGTCGGCGAGATCACAGCCGCACACATCACCCGGCGACACCCGACCCAGCGCAGTCGCAACCGCGATCGCGCCCTCCCCATCGACGGCATCGACAAGCGTTGCTTCGATCGGCAGCCACAGCGGCGGCTCGGGGTCAATCGGAGCGGGAACCTGGAACACGACGTAGGTCGGCATATCACCCAATCCTCTGCATTGATGCGTAGGTGGCACCCACGCCGCCGTTACAGACGACACCCAAACCGCCCACCGCGCTGGCCCAAATGGTCGGCTGGACGCCAGCGCCAGCGCCAAGATAGAAGACCCGCGTCGTACACAGCGAGTAGTAGTACGTGTTGCCGAGCGGAACGCGCACGTAGTAGCTGCTGTTGAAGCCCCAAGCGCACTCGATCTGACCGCCCTGCGCGTTCTGGATCAGACTGGTGAAAGACGCCAAATACCAGCCCGCCGCCTGCGCGACGAACTGGCCGTTCCACCCGACGCTGCCGTCACCCGAGAACTCAGTTTGATCCCAAGCCACGCCCTGCCAGCCCGCCGCAAGCCCGTAGTTGCTGCTCCTGTAAACGCCGTAACCCGGCCACGCGCCCTTCGCGCCTGCCGGTCCCTGCGGCCCTTGGGCACCCGTCGCCCCGGTCGCGCCCTGCGGCCCCGTCGCACCCGTCGCGCCTGCCGGTCCCGTTGCCCCCGTCGCGCCCTGCGGTCCCTGCGCCCCGGTCGCGCCGGTCGCACCCTTGATCGTGAACGTCTGATCGACCCACGCGCCAGAGACACGCTTGAACAACTCGCCGTCGTTCGAGCGCACCGCGTAGTCGCCGTCGGCCTCGCCCGCGAACGTGCCAGCGGGCGGCGTCCCGGTGCCCATGTACGAGTACCACAGCGACCCTCGCTGGCCCTGGCTGCCGGTCGCCCCGGTGTCACCCTTCGGACCCTGCGCCCCGGCCGCTCCTGGCGCTCCTGTAGCGCCTGGGACGCCCTGGACGCCCTGCGGTCCGGTCGGTCCCGTCGGCCCCGCTGGTCCGGTCGGCCCCTCCGGTCCCTCCGGCCCGGTCGGTCCCGCTGGTCCCGGCTCACCGATGCCGCCGACCTCCATCCCGTCCCACAGCGGCACCCACACGTCGCCCTTGTCATCGAACACCGTGAGGCACTGAGCGCCGCGAGCCGGGAGGTTCGGCGCGTGCTCCCACTGGCTCGGCGGGACTTCGTAGCCGAACATTGACGAGAAGTCCGGCACGACCACGACGAGCGAGTCCGAATCGCTCGCCGGAGCGCGTTCGATGCGCCCGCGTGCGTTCTGCCCGACAGCCGGGTTCGGCCCGCCCGAGCCGCCGCCCCGAGAGAGTGATGTCAGATCGCTGGTGCCCATCGCGACTACAGCCCCGGAGGATGTCTTGCGGTGAACGAGCCGGACGCGGCGTCAGCCTGGCCGTTGGCTCCCCATGCGAACAGACGCGGCCCGTTGCCGCCGCCCGACGTGTTGAACTGCATGTGCCCGAGTCCCGGCACGTAGAACTCGGTGAAGACGTGGTCGGCGTTGCACCAGATCGTCATCGTCTTGCCCTTGCCGGGGTCGCCCCACGACTCGTAAGCGCCCGACACGGGTGGCCACTGGCCCGCCTTGTTGATCCCACCGGGCAGCGTGAACCCGGCCATCCACAGCATCCAGCTTGTCGAGCTTGAGCAGTCGGCGCTCGGCGGGTGCGCGACGAGCGTGCGCGACCCCTGCGAGTAGGGGATCTTCATCGCGTCCATCAGTTGCGCGGCCTTGTAGCAAGCCTCGACACTGCGCGGCGGCAGCGACCCGAGCGCGGCCGAGATGTTGCCGCCCTTGACCGACGCCGATGTCTGCGTGACTTGCGGTGCCGGTTCCTTCTTGGGCGGCACCGGCTGCTTGAGCGTGAACACCGAGAACGCATCGCCCTTGGTCCGCTGGATCTCGGTGATCAGCCAACGCCCCGGCAGCGGCGGCTTGGCCGTCGAGCCGACCGTTCCCGGCCCGAAGCCGTCCATCTGCCAGACCTCACCCGCCGAGAACGCGAACGGCTCGCAGATCACCGAGCACGTCATCTCCGTGATGACGTGGCGGTTCTCCCAATCGTAGTGCCACGAGATCACGCTTGGATCGTCGCGGTGGAGCACGGTCGCGACCTTCTGGCGGATCAGTGTCAGTTCGGCGTCGTAGTAGAACCGCTCGCCGTCGGCGATCAGATCCCACACGACCTCTTGCGCGAGCCGGTTCATCCCCGTCCAGTAGTCCTCGCCCGCGTTGATCTGGAAGTAATACGGCTGCGTCGTTTCGATCGTCAGCGAACCGCCCGCCGAGCCGCCGCCGCCTGCCTGCACGATCGCTGCGGCCTCGTTGACCTTCGGCGGGTCGGACTGTCGCGCATAGCTGTCGCCGGGAGCGTTCGGGTTCGCGCTCGACCCGCCCGACTGGATGTAGACGGCGTTGACTTCGCAAGCGTTGGCGATCTGCGCCGGGGGGTGTCCGGCGTTGGCAAGGTGGATCGCGCCGCCGTTGCCGAACGGCCCCGTGCCCATGAAGAACTCGTGCGCCTCTTCGGCCGTGGACTTGGCCGCGACCCCGGTGTACTGGAACGTGTTGTTGAACGAGAGGTTGGTTTCGCCCATCGCCGCGTAGATCGCCGCGATCAGTGCGTTGGTCGGCGCGTGCAGCGAGTCACCGACTTGCAGGATCGTGTTCACGACGGCCTGCTGGCTCGATGAAAGCCCCTGGCCCCGGCAAGTGAGATCGTGCGCGTTGGTCCCGATCCCGACGGACTTGGCCGCTTGCCCCTGCTTGGACTTCGAGCTTGACTTGCTCGTCTGGTTGGCCGTCGAAGTGCCCGAGCCGACCGGCTGCTTGATGTCGAGTTGCTTGCAGTAGAACGTCGGCTTCGGCCGACCCGGCATCACCGGGATCTTCTCCACGAGCAGCTTGAAGAACTCGGCCCGCGTGCGGCTGGCGCGGTTGACCTTGATCGGCCCGTACATGTTCATCAGTTCGACCACGGCCCACGGCAAGAGCGTGATCTGGATCGACTTGTCGTCTTGGGGCGAGAACTGGTGCAGCCGCCACCAGAACCGCGAGCGATCCGGGTAGTTGATGTCGATGTTGTCGAGCTTGCCGTCGGCGTCCACGTCGAAGAACCCGGAGTCGAGCAGCCGCCACGTCGGATCGAGCATCGTGATCACCAGCGACGGCGCTCCCGCGCTCTGTAGGTCGATCGCGACGGTCGTGATCGCCCGCGCCAGATCCGTCGAGTGCAGCCCGTGGCTCTTGACCAGCGACTTCGAGTGCTTCTTGCCCTCGACCAGCGACTCGGCGATGATCTGCTTGTCTGTCTCGGTCAGTTCGTAGTCGCGCAGAATCCCCGCGACTACCGGGTCATCGAAGGACTCGGGAACGAGTTGCAGTGCTGGCGTGGTCGCCATCTAGTGATGCCTCTTCGTGCGGCTGCGCTGGCTCGCCGAGCGGATCGTCCAGATCAGCGGCGTGTATTGCGTGACCGTGACCGTGGCCAGTTGGCGCGTGCGCCGCCCCTTGTCGTCCGACTGCGCCCCGTCGGCCCACACGATCCCGGTGATCCGGTACAGCGGCGCGTGCGTGTTGTGCGGCGTCCACTGGTAGTTCGTCGGGATCAGCGGCACGATGTTGCCCTGGTTGTCTGAGACTGACAGCCGGATCACCGACGGTGGCCCGATCGCCGCGCCGGGGTACTGGCCGCGACCGGCCATCCGTTCGAGCTTCTGAATGTCGCGCTCGACCCAAGTGATGTCGTCGCCCGTGTACGCCTCGAACTGGATCGCGATCTCCATCGCGACCGGGTCGTAGCCGTCGAAGCGACTCAGCCCGATCCGGCTCGGGACATCGACCGTGTCGTACTTGGCATAGCCCGCCGTGATCTTCGGCCGGTTGTCGCCCGCCAGCACCGAGAACGCATCGCCGGACTTGAGCGTGCCCGGTATGCGGACGGTCGCGTGATCGCGGAGCTTCTGCGTGACCGAGCGGAGTCCCGGTTGGCGCTTGACGATCTTGTGGTGCTTGTCGCGCACGATCGGCAGGATGTGCTTGCCCTTGTTGAGTTTCAGGATCTCCGCTGCCATGTTCGGCTCGCCGCGCTGCGCCGCGAGCTTCTTGATCGTCTGGTTGGAGCCGACCCGGACGTTCAAGTACCTCGTGTAGTTCTCGTCGGGATCGAGCACCGACGCGAACGTGATCAGTTGGCCTAGCAGTCCCTCGGGCATCTCACATCTTGCTCTGTTGCATCAGCCCTTGCCGGACGACCGACTTCGACAGCACCTTGCCGTCGAGCACGTTGTAGAGCACGATGTCGCCGCCACCGCCGCCACCGCCGCCACCGTTCGGCGTGACGTAGGCACCACGCGGCAGATGCACCATCTCGGGTCCGCGCTCGCCGACCAGATACGAGCCATCGCCCCGCGCATAGCCGCCCGTCTGCAAGTGGATCCCGGTCAACTTGCCAAATCCGTGTATCGCCCCCCCCGTGACCTTGCCGATCGCGCCGACGACCTTGCCCAGCGGCCCGGTGATCTTGCCGAGCAGCTTGCCGACCTCGTTGACCATCCACCGCACCGCGCCGACGATCCAGTTCATCACCGGATGAATGACCTTGTTCCAGACCCACGAGAACGGCGCGGAGAGGATCCCGGTCAGCGTGCCCCAGACCGTCGAGATCACCTTGACGGCCACCTTCACCGCGCCCACGAGCCAGTCGATGATGTCGCCGACGATCTTCCTGAACAGCTTCCAGTGCGTCACGACGATGTCGATCACGATCCCGGTCAGCCCGAACGCCAGCATGAACAGCTTCCAGTGCTTGATCACGAAGCCGATGGCCACGCTCACGCCCGTGACCAGATAGCCCGCGAACGTCTTGAGCACCGACCAGATGTCCTTGACGATGTCGCGGAAGACCTTGCAGTGCTTCCACAGTTCATAGATCCCGACCGCGAGCGCCGCGATCGCGATGATCACCAGCCCGATCGGGTTGGCGTCCATCTCTTCATCGAGCACCGTCCACGCCGCCGACAGCCCGCCAGTCTCGCCCGTCATCGCCGACATCGCCGCCGCCGCGTTTCGCATGTTCTGCGCGGTCTTGAGCGCGTTCCACGCCTGCATCAGCACCAGCCCGAGCTTGAGCGAGATCGTGAACGCCTTCCAGACGCCCCAGAACAGCAAAATCGCCTTGTAGTTGGCGAGCACCCACTTGAGCAGCTTCCCCAACTCGTTCGCGAGCGTGCTCACCATCCGCGCCACCCTGCCGCCCTCGCCGGTCCCGTGGATCATCTGATCCACGAACTTCCCCAGCCACGTCACAGCCTTGTCCACGTAGGGCAGCAGCTTTAGCCCGATCTTCTCCGAGAGCAGATCGACGGTGTTGCGGAACATGTTCATCATCCCCGCCGACGTGGTCGCGAACGTCTTCGTTGATCCGGCGAACTTCTGCTGAATCAGCCGCAGCGCCTCTTGCTTGGTTGCCTCCTGATCGAGCAGCTTGGCGTGTCGCGCCTGCTCCGGGGTGATCTTCTGTATCCCCGACTTGAGCGCGTCTTGCGCCGACGTGACCTTGACGAGCGAGATCCCCAGCCGCGCCAGCCCGGTCGTGCGGCCCGCCTCGGCCAGCAGGATCGTCCGCTCGGCCCGCGAGAAATCGACGTGAGCGCCACGGGCCACATTGGTCGCCATCGTGAGATCGCTCATCGCCTTCTGCTGCGAGCCGGTTACGCGGGTGAACTGCGTCATCGCCTGCAAGTTCTCCGGCGCGGTGAAGCCGCCCTTGATCGACAGCGAGTCGGCGTACTCGTTCATCTGCTTCGTGGCCTCGGCCGTCGGCCGGTGGACGTTGACGCGGATCGAGCGTCCGAGCAACGCCTGGTTCTGTTGGAGATCCTGCGCGTTGGTGATCGCGTCCTTGAGTCCGAGCGCCAAGCCGCCAGCGCCCACGTATCCGGCAAGGTTCTGCACCATCCCGCCGACGTGGCCGAACGTTGCGCCGAGCTTGCCGAACGTCTGGTGCGCCTTCCCGGCTCCGGCGATGTTCTTGTCCAGCCCCTTGTGAAGCTGCGAAAACTGCTCGGACGCGATGTCCGCGCCTTCGGTCTTGATCCGAATCAGCAAGCTCTCGGCGCGATCAGCCATGCCTCGCCTGCCGTTCCATGCGCTCGTTCTCGACCCGGTTGTGGTCAGACACCCGCTCGACTACCGCCCACATCGCGATCTCGTAATCCTCGTCGCCGTCGAACAGCCGCCCGCTATCGACCGGGATCCGCAACAGCGAGCAGTTCTTGACCAGTTCCACGACGGGATCCCCTAGAAATCCTTCTCTAGATCCTTGCTGACGCTGACCTCGGTCCCGCGCAGCCAGTCCATGTAGTTCGTCGCGAAGAGGTTGAGCATGTGATCGGGGATCACCGCGAGCAACGCCTGGCGATGCGTCAACTCCGGCCCGAGTTCTGGCCGTTTGGACATCGCCACGTCTTTCCAAGTGATGCCCTCGACCGACTCCGGCGTGCCGTTCGGCATGACCTCCCAGAACCCGACCGTGGCCGCGACCAAGATGTCCGCGTTGATGTAGGAGCCGCGCAGCGCCTTGTCGTGGATGCGCTCGTGGCGGTCCACGATCCGCTGCTGCGACTTGGAGCCGACCGGCTTGACTTGCAGCTTGAAGACATCCTCGAACCCCGGCACGTCGATTAGGTCGTCTTCCCGGCGCTCTAGCTCGTCGCGCCGCTGCGCGATCCTCGCCGCCAGCGAGCCGAGCCGTGGCCCACTGCCATTGGGTTCGGTCGCTTCCTCGGCGATCACATTCACTGGTACGTCTTCCATCGTCCACTCTCACTTTGGAAGGTGGCCAAGCCGGGGTGTCACCCCCCGCTGGCCACGTTTACGGATGCTGTCTCTGCCGCTTTTGCACCTGCTGCATGATGCGGTTGAACTGAGCCGGTGACATCGGATTGCCCGACCCACCGCAGACGAACTTGCGCCTGCGCTGCGTCGTCGTGTGCGGCTTCTTGGTCTTCTTGGTTCGCATCGCGTGGCCGTGCGTGCCCTTGCGGCGGTGTTTGCCTCGGGTGGTCTTCGCCTTGGCCTTGGCTTTCACGCCCTGCGCTCGTCGCAGCCGACCACGACCGTATACATGCCTTGCGTGCCCGAGTCGAAGTTCACATCGGGCAGATGCGCCTCTTTGACGCGGCCCGTGACCCGGAAGCTCGCGCCGGGGATCGCGATGCCCTCGATGTCGAGATACTGGATCGACACGACCGCTCGGCCCTTGCCGACGCGGTCTTCGAGCTTCGGGTGCTGGCCGACCATCACGTCCGAGTTCTGGATCGTCAGCGTGGCATCGCCGCGTGCGGCTGGCCCGCCGATGTTGATCTCTTTGCCCATCCCGCCCGGTCGCGTCTTGGCGTCGGCAGCCGTCAGCGCACCGCCCGTGTAGGTACACCACGAGTTGCCGTCGCCGAACGCAGCACCATCGACCGACAGTCCGATGTCCGCTTGGTCTTCGCGGATGTACGTCATCGCATCCTCACTTTCACTTTGTCGCTCACGAGATCACGCCCTGGATCGGCACGCTGACGAGATCGACCACGACCGTGTCGGCGTACTGAGAGAACTTGACCTCGGCGATTCCTTTGAGCGTGGCGTCTGCCGCCGTCGCCGCCGTGTTGACCGTCACGCTGACGTTGATGTTGTACGCCTCGTCCGGCGTGTTGCCGTACAGCCCGCCAGCGTCGTGTAGGTCTTTGCAGACCAGCGCCAAGTCGGCTCCGAACCGCGCCGCGAGCTTGCCCTGGCCGTCGATCGTCCGCATGTAGTAGTTCTCGCCGACAGCCATGCACTGCGCTTTGAGCCACATCCGCGCCCGAGAGCAGTTCAACTGCCAGAACGGCGTGCTCGGATCGCGGGGGATCGGCGTCACGAACCCGTAGTTCTCAAGGACGCGGTAAACGTCCTTGAACATGTTCACGCCATGCTGGAAGCACGCCGCCCGGTCGGAGTCGTTCGGATCCCAGACGAACGACGACGCATACTGCAACGGGAAGTCACGGCCACCGGCTGCGCGGTTCGGGTTGCCCGCCTGATCGACCAGCGAGCAGAGTCCGGCGATTGCCGCCGACGCCGGGACGACGCGCCCGCCCGAGCCGACGACGCCAGCGGGTCCGGCCACGTTGATCCACGAGCCGAAGACGCCGACGTTCTCTTGCGAGCCAACGATCGCCATCGCGTTGTCGCCATGCGCCGTGGTCGTGGCCACATCGGCGTCGGTCGGACCCACGTCGATCAGCCCGATCCGGTTGTAGGCGTTGACGTGATCGGCGATTGCCTGCTGCACGGCCTGCGCCGGAGTCTCGCCGACGATCGTGACTTGGCCCGGTCCCAGCTTGGGGTCGAACAGCCCCAGCCCGGTCGCAAAGTCGCCGGTCGCGTCATAGCCGCCGACGTAAGCCGTGGTCAGCCCGTTGCGGTAGGCCACGTCAAGGTAGTCCCAGAGCACGGGGTTGACGTTGCGCCCGCCCTCGATCGCGCCCTCGAAGTCGGCGGTGGAGTGCAGCGGCCCCAGCACTGCGGTCGGCGCGGGAGTCAGAACCCCGGCCGCGAACAACTGGCTAATGTCGGTCGGAGCGCCCGCCGCCGCTGGTGCAGTGCGCTCGTTGACAGTGACGGTCATCTAGCTCCCTCCGGTTCCTCCGATTGACACTGATTCGCCCGCGATGGTCAGATCAATCTCAGTCACCGTGGCTTCGCCGACATACGAATCGGCGTCGGGGATCTCCGGCCCCCCGCTCCCTTGGACTGCGACGTTGGTCATCGTGGTAAAGACTGCGGTGGCCCCGGCCAGATAGCGCGTGCGATCCGTCGCGTCCGGCACGGGTCCGAGCGTCATCGACAGATAACGCAAGTCGTCAATGACATCCGGCGTGCGCCCCTTCTGGACGACGCAGAGCGTGACCGCGCCCATGAAGATCGACGCCAGCCGCCGCGTTTCCTGCGGCCGTCGGCCGCGCACGATCACCGATACGGCCGTGCGCCAGTCCACCCGATAGAACGTGTTCGGCCCGCCGACAGCGGCGATCGCCGAGCTTGTCTCGACCACGATCGCCGGTAGCTGGTGATCCAGCCACTCGTAGTTCTCGACCGTGTTCGTGTACGTGCGCGGCAGCGGCATCGCCTTACTCGTCGGCACCTTCTGCGACATCGGGCGCAGATAGGTCGGTGCCCACTTCTGCAACGCCGCGATCAGCGCCAGATCGACATCCGTCGAGAGCACGACCGGCCCGAGCGTGCCCAGCGACACGACTGGCGGCGGCACGCTCATTCGGTGCCCATGATGTGATCGCCGAGCTTGGCGGTGACGCGCTCGCCGAGATCGGGTGGCTGCTGGACGACCATGTTCGCGCCGCTTCGCGCCAGCCCGCCGCGAGCCGTCTGCGGCCCGATGTGCTCGGTCTGGAAGCGGGCATAGAAGACGTGCGTGCCGAACACCATGCCCTTCGGATTCACGTCGCGGACGGCGTCCGCTCCCGGCTCGGTCAGCGATGCCCGGAGCTTGCCGGTCTTGACGTACCTGCCGCCGTAGCCCGCGAACAAGCTCTGCTCGAACTCTTCCATGTAGCGGATCTCGCCCTGGAAGACCTCGGTCATATTGGCGGCGCGTTCGGACATCTGGCCGAGCAGCGCCGACAGCTTGTCGCCGCCGATGACCTCGACAATGTTCTGGACGGCCATCTCTCAGTCTCCGGGGATCTCCACGATCACCTTCGGCGGTGGTGCCGGGTAGTAGGGGTCGTAGTCGGTCATCGTGGAGCGCACGACCGGCGAATCAACTCGCGTCCCAGCGCCGCCGCCACCGATGATCAGTTGGATCCCGGCGATCGTCGCGCTGAGTGCCGCCGTGTATCCGGCAGCCGAACCCGCCACCGCCTGCTCGCGGTAGAAGCCGAACTCCACATAGATCGCCGCCTGCAACGTCACGGCCTGCTTGACGCGGGGATATGCCGCCGCCGAGAACTGGAACGGGAGCACCGAGAGCACGGTCTGCATCGCTTGAGTGATCACGGCCGCGCACTCCACGTCGGTCGGTCGCGTGTCGGCGTCGTAGGTGCCGACCTCGTCGCCCGCCTCGTTGAGCGTGCGCGTGTGCGTCAGCAGCGCCACGTCACCGACCGTCGGCGTGATCTGTGCGACATCGACCGCCTCGTAGTCGATGTCCATGATCGGTGATTCGGTGGTGCTCATCTCAGAGGTAGTTCAAGTCCTGGTTCGTGACCGGGATCGTGTCGGGGTCGTCGTCTTGGACGTAGGGGATCGCCTGGTCTGCGCGGTAGTCGAGCCACGCCTGCGTCTTGCCGCGCAGCGCGTAGGCGGCGTTCGGGTCGCCGACGAGACTGGCCTGCAACTGCGCCCGGAACGCGAACCGATTGGCCCGCTGGTCGCGCCATAGCTGCGCCCGGTCGGCCTCGTCCTGGTTGTAAGCGTTGGTGAGCGGGAAATCGGACATTGATCACTGACTGACTGTGCGGGGGTCTGGACCCGTGAAGCCCAGACCCCCGCGCAGCCCTCACGGAAGGTGGACCGTCGCGACCGGGTAGCGATCGGCCTCGACCGGCTGGTCCCAACTGATCGGGTTGGCGACTTGCCACCCGGCGCGGAACGTGAACCGCATCGCGACCATGTCCTGCTGCGGCAGGTTGTAGATGATCGCGTTCGTGTTGTCCGTGATCACAGCCTGATCCAGCAGCTTCATCGTGATGTCGCGCCGGACACCGATCACGAACTGGCTTTGGAACTCGCCGATGAACGCTTCGACCGCGCCGGTTCCACCCGGCCACAGCCCGCGCATCGGATACGCGATCGGCAGCCCGTTGTACTCGGTGAGCGCCGGGTCGGTGCCGGACATCCGGTCGCCGAGCGTGTTACGCAGACGACGCAGCTTGCCTCGGAACGTCCGCACGGCCACGATCCCGTCGGCATCGAAGCCGTCGGCCTCGATCAGCCCTTGCGCCGCGTCGATGTCGTCCTGAATCCCACCGGCAGCGACCGCCGCGCCCTCGACTTGCGCGTTGCCCGCCGCTGCGGCGGCAGCCGCCACGTTAGTCGGGAACGTCGCCGGAGCGTTGTTGCCGAAGAACACCGCCGAGTCGAGCGTGCGGGCAATCTCGGCCGTCACCGCTGGCTCGATCTCTGCCCAGATGTCGATGTTGCCCTGGTCGAGCACGTCGTCCAGCACGTTCTCGGGGATCGGGCAGACGACCGCGATCTCTTCGATGTTCAGATACTTGTTCCCCCACGCCATCTCGGTCGTCTGCTTGAGGCCGGTATCGCCGTTGACCCAATAGGCCATCGGGAGCGCGGAGAGGATTGGGAACCGGACTTGCGCGGCTGCGACCGGGACGCGCCGAAACATCTGCAACGTCGCCGACTCTGCCGACAAGTTGGTCAGCATCTCGTTCGAGACTTCCTCGGGAACGAGTGCCGCTGCGTCGGAGCGCGTGGTCTGAGTGTTGTACGCCATCGCTTACGCCTCCCCTCCGACCGACGCTTCCATCGCCGCAATCTCGGCTTTCTTGGCAGCCAAGAGCGAGTCGAAGGCGCTCGGGTTCTCGTCGTAGTCCGGCTGCTCCGGCCGATCGCCGAAGTAGCCCTGCTCCTGCGCCTTCTCGCGCAGTTCCGCCGCTCCGGCAGCGGCCTTGTCTTTGGCTGCGCCCGTCTTCTCGCGGGGAGCCGCGCTCGTCTTGGCCTCGTCAGCCATCGTCAACAACCGCCTTTTGCTGGAAAAGATGGATTCAGCGACGACCGGCCGCTTGACGGATGAGATCGTTCATCGTCTTCGGCCTGCCGACTGCTGGACCGCGAACGCCACCGTGAAAGTCGGTGGTCGTGCCGTTGTCCGGCTCGCCCATCTCTTTCATCAGCGCCTTCGCGTCTTCGACCATCTCTTCGCGGTTGCCGCCCTGGATTCGCTTCGCAGAGCGCAGCGGCAGCCCAACCTCGGCAGCGATCTCGTACTTGCTCGCCTTGGACCGCTCGGTGTCGCGCTCACGCTCGGCCGTGTTGGCTCGGTCGCGCTCGCGCTCCACTTCGGTCTTGCCTTGGTCTTCTAGCTGCTTGGTTCGATCGCGGAGCGTGTTGCGCTCGCGCCGCACTGACCGATTCTCGCCACGAAGACGCCGGATCTCATCTTGGGCAGCCTGCCCCGTCAGAGGTTCCGGCTCGTTTGACCCCTGGTCATCCCCCCCGTCGCCGGGAGGCGTGTTCGTGCTGTCGTCCGGGTCCGGCCCGGTTGTCTCATCAGTCACGATTGGCGCGAATCGTAGCGCCGCACGGGCGAACTTGTCCAACGGGGGGTGTGACACCCCCGGTTGGACACCTTCGGTTCCCACGCGGGAACTAGATGCCGATCAATACCAACGGCTGCGCCCGCCGACGGGGTGTCCCACGCCGCCAGCGACCGCGAGCACCAGCCCGACGATCAAGACGATGATCCCGATCGTGAACAGCACCGCGACCTTCGGGATCAGAAGGCCGAGCAGGATAAGGATGAGTCCAAGGATGATCACGCCCAAGCAGCTACCCGGCTGGCCGTTGGATCAAATCTTCTTCGGCGCAGCGATCGGCGTCGGCGGCGGCACGGCAGCCTGCGGCTCGAACTGATTGGCCGTCGGCGCGGCTGCGTTCTGTGTCGCTGGCTGCCCCGGCACGTTGGAGCCATTCGTGCCTGGCGGTGGCAGCGCGGAAGCTCCGACCGGACCCCCTGGCGGCAGATTCATCATGTCCCGCGCCTGGCGGATCTTCTGCGGCGACCAGCCGAGCAGTTCCCAGCACATCTCGATCGGCACCGAGAGGTAGCTACGCATCTGCACCGCCGCCATCACGAGCACCGCGAGCGACTTGGACTCGGGGTCGGCCCAAATGACCTCGGCCTGCTGCGCGTGCCCGCGCTTGGTATCGCGCAGTGCGAGGAACGCCGTCCGCAGAACCTCTTCCCAGCCGTCAGAGAACGAGAGAATCTTGGCGTTGACGCGATCGACTAGCCCCTGGTCGGCCGCGTGCATGGCATCGGCCGAGAGGTTGGCGAGCTTGCCTTTGAGGTAGTAGACGGGGGTCTGCGTGATCGCCGCCAAGTGGTCGATGTAGAGATCCAGCGGCGCGATGTAGTTGTTCACGTCGCCCGCCAAGAACTGACCGAACTGCGTGTCATGCGAGTCCGAGCGCACGATCCGCGTCTGGCCCATCGCGACCTCGACCTCGCGGTTGGTCAGTTCGCGGCCAGTCTCGTCCACGGCCCGCTCCCAGCCGGTCGCCCACCGCTGCGGGTAGGCGTGGAACTCGCTCGATACCTGCATATCAAGGCAATACTTGTTGACGGCGTCCTGAATCGGAATCGCCGCTTCGAGATCCGAGCGCCCGCCGTAAAGCAAGTCCGGGTTGTTCTCGATCGGACAGAGCGGCACGACGCCCATCGGGTTCAGCCCACCGGGGTCGGCATCGTTGCGGGTCCATTGAATCTTGCGCTGCGATACGAAGAAATCGTCGCCGCGACCCTGGCGCGGGCGCTCGACCGACCGCCACGTATAGACCGCCGTCGGCAGGTAGACCGTGGCGTAGGCGTAGCCGTCGATGTCGTCAATCCACCGCTTGATCGCCGCCCAGCGTTCCTTGAGGTTGGCCGGGTTGCGGTAGACGTAGCACTGGCTCGCGTGCTCCGGCGTGAGCACCGGCAGCTTGTTGTAGGGATCGAGCGGGTTCGGCGGCTGGATCAACACGAACGACGTGCCGAGCTTGATCGCGTCGGTGTGGACGATGCGCGACAGCGCGTCCATGCCGTTCGCCTGCCAGACGTTCCAAGCATCCACGTCGGCATCGAGTTCCCACGTCGCCGCTTTGGGATCGGGGTCGAACCGGAAGCCTTGAATCTGTAGCCGACTGACCGGCGCTTCCACGACGATCTTCATCCAGTTGTTCGCCAGCGGCGGGAAGAACCGGGAGAACGCCTCGCGGAACTTCGCAGTCGCGAACGCCAGCCGGTGCTCGCCGTTGAAGTAGTCCTCCGGCGTCTGGATCGCTGCCACTTGCGCGTCAAGCCGTGGCTCTAGGAATTGCAGCCACGCGGCCGGTGTCAACGCTGGCATATCGGCGAGCGCCACGATCGGGAGCGTACTATCTCCGGCAACACGAGCCGAAGGGGAGCCGCATGACCGACATCACCGTCCAGATCGCCAACCCAAACGGCCATGCGGTCACGGTCGATCAGAACACCGTCGAAGCGGGCAGCCTCGCCGAGTTCGTCTTGGACAACAGCACCGCCGACGCTTGGGAATGGCTCGAAGCCGACTGCGCCATCGTCCCGGTCACGCAAGTCGTGGAGCAGCAAGAGGCGGGGTGGATCATCGTCAACGCCACGGCCGACCTCGCAACGCACCCCGGATCAGAGCCAGACGCGCCGTCAGAACCCCCGGCCATCACCGACGTATCGCCCGACCACGGACCCAAAGCGGGCGGCACGTCGGTCGTGCTGACCGGCTCGGGACTCGCTTCGGTCACGGATGTGGTATTTGCCGGTACGCCCGCGACCTTCACCGTGGACAGCGACGAGCAGATCACCGCCGTGACGGGTGCCACGCCCTATGAAGGCACCAACTCCGTGACAGTCTCCGACGCGGCCGGGAACAGCGACTCTGCGGCCTGGACTTACGACCTCACGAAGCCTGCCCCGGCCGCCTGCACGCCCAGCAACGGGCCGGTCGCGGGCGAGACTCCGGTTTCCGTGACGGGAGAGCGGTTCACTGGCGCGACTGCCGTGCGGTTCGGGATGCAAGACGCCACGGCGCTCGTCGTCGTGGACGACACCGAACTTACCTGCACCACTCCCGCTCAAGCCGGGGCCGGTGCGTTCGACGTGTATGTGATCACCCCGGCCGGTGAAGGTACGCTCGGCGCGGGCTTCACCTACGAATAAAGAGAGCCGATCCCAATGTCGGGACCGGCTCTCTTGTGAAGCGCAGCTTGTCGGGCTAACCGGATTGTGGTCTACGGCATGACGAACCAAGCTGCTCTCCCACTAGGTCAGTTCGCGGAATCTTGCGACCCCCCTTCTGCTTGGGAGCGGGAAAAGTTGGGACTGGACCGGACGGCTCGCCTCTGCTTGCTCTCCCCCATCGTGGCCACTCCGGGTTGCACTCAGCTTTGGTCTGCCGTCTGTTACCGCTTCACTCGCCGCTTGCCTTCGGGGGCCGCTCACGCGGGGGAGCTTCATAAAGCCGGGTTTCGCTTGCGCTCACCGACCGTAGGCTCTTGCTCCGTACTCTGGGGGCTTCGGTACTTCGCGGTGGTCCTGTCCTGCACCCATAACTATAGCTCAACTGTAGCTAGAGTCAAGCCCTGGACGCAGGACTTCGGGAACTCTTAGAAGTGGACGGTGGCCCGCTTCGGGACCGCATGGCGCAGCGTCACCGCCCGGTCGGCCATCATCGCCAGCGCCACCGCCGCGTCGATCCGCTCCTGGCTGCGGCGCTTGGAGATCCGCCAGCCGCCCCGGTCGGTCGGCGCTGCCACGGCCGAGAGGATCTGGCGCTTTAGCTCGGCGTTGCCGTCGTGGACGATCCGGCGCTCGGTGATCAACTCGTACAGAGTCTCGGACGCCGGAGCCATCCGCGCCGCGTTCTGCGGGAACTCGACCATCGGGAAGCCGCGCTCGGCAAGGATCTCGGCCGACTCCAAGAACTGCCACGGGTCGAAGTCACACTCGCGTAGCTGCGCCTGCACCGACGCCCGCCGAGCGACCTCGCCCCGGATGTCGGCCACGCCGAACCCCGGCCCCTCGTCGTGCGGGATCAGGATGTGGTGCCCGACGTGTAGCTGCTCGCCGTGCCACTGGCCCCAGATGATCGCCGCCGAGTCGCGCCGGATCCCGACATCGACGGCCATGTAGCTCGGCTGGCTCGTGTCGAACAGCGGACGGCCCCGGCACGCATCCCACTCCCACGTCTTGACCCACGCCTCGTCTGTCTCGGTCCACTGGTTGAGATGCAGTCGCCGGAAGACCGACTCGGGCAGCCGCTCGTGCTCGTGGCGCAGCACGTCCAGCGTGATCCAGTCCGACGGGTTGGCCTGCTTCCAGACCGACTCGTCGCGGTAGTCGGCTTGGGCATCGACCTCGTACCACCAGAACAGGAACCGGGCCTTCCGCATCGCCGCGATCCCGCCCTCGTCGCGCAGCCCGACGCCGCGCTCGTATAGCTCGTGGCAGATCGTGTCGCGATCGAACCCGGCCGTCGTAGCCGACACGACGAGCGGATCCAACCGCGCCAGTTGGCCGGTCGTCAGCGCGTAGTAAAGCTCCGGGTTGGCGTGCGCCCATAGCTCGTCAATCACGACCATGTTCGGGTTCAGCCCGTATTGCAGCGGCGCGTCGGACGCCAGCACCCGGAAGATGCCCCGGTTGGCCTTGCAGTAGATCACCGACCGCTGCGGCTTGAGCCATTGGCGCAGCAGCGGCGAGGCTTCCACAAAGTCAGTGCTCTGACCGAACACGACCCTTGCCTGATCCTTCGCCGCCGCTGCCGCGTAAACCTCCGGCGAGTGCTCCGGCGTGCCCATCAGCCCGTACAGCGCGACCTCTGAGCCGGTGGTGCTCTTGCCGTTCTTGCGAGCAATGCCCAGCAGCGCCTCGCGGTAAACGCGCTCGCCGTTGTCGTAGCGAAGGAACAACTCATCGAGAAACTGGTGCTGCCACGGCTGGTGGATCAGCTTGTTGCCCGCCCAGCGGCCCTTCGTCTGGACGATGTATCGCTCGCCGAAGCGCCGGACTCGTGCGCCCTCGCCCCGGACGTAGCTACGTCGGGAGTCCGGCGTCGTCGTCGTCACTGACGACCTCACCGTCCACCGGCACGGCTTCGTCGGCGAGCGCCCGGTCTAGCTCGGCCTGCATCGACTGCGCCCTGATCCCCTGCAACCCGAGCCGCGTCCGCGCTAGCGGCATGAGTCCGAACTGCTCGGCGTAGCGGTGGATCAGGATCGCCGCGTCACGCTGAGCGCGGACGGCCGGGTTGATGATCGTCCCGCCGTGCGAGCCTGGCAGCAGCAGACCGTGACGATTGATTGCTCGCGTGGCCCGCCGCCACTCCGCATACGCGGTCGCCAGAATCTCCAACACCGGCCCGTCCACGAGATCGACCAGCCCGACCTCGACCAACTGCGGCACCTGGCGGTTCCAGTACGCCTTCGCGTCCTTCGCCAGCCACGCCGGAGCCTCGATCATCTCGGTCGCTCGCCCGCCGACGCTGACCGGCTCGGGCAGCGGCCGGTGACTCACGTCGCCACCCTCCACGACCCGCTGCTCGAACGACTTCGGGGGTCTACCGATCACTCTGGGCACCATCCGGCCAGCTTTCGCGGCCGAGCACGGTCGTCGGTTTGAGGGTGTCCACGACGTTTGTGCTTGGGGTCATGTGGGGTCTTGCTTCGTTCGTGATGGTGGATGTCATCGGATTCGGGGTTCTACTGGCGACCCTCTCGACTCGTCGTCGGCTGGCCTGGTAGTTCCTCTACCGCCCACGCTCGTTGTCGTCGTGATGGTTGCCGTTGCCGGTGATGTCGAGCACTGCGTTGATCAGCACAGCTAGTCCACCGAGAAACGCCACGCCACCGAGCAGTTCGGTTGAGAGGCTTTGGTTCTTGACGAGCACGATCACAGCAGCGCCCATCATCGCCACCGAGAACACGATCAAATAGACCCTGGCCTTGGCGTTCATCTACCAACGGCCACGAAAATATGCATAGGCCCACTAGACGGGGGTGGTCACTTCGGCAGTCCCGTAAACGCAGCCTTCGACTTGCCTTGCTCGCCACCGTGCCAAGCGGTTTCGCCCTTGCGCTGCCACGTATGCACGGGATTGCCGTCGGCCGTGCGACCGAACAACTCCATCGTGCCGGTTGCGTTCGTAGTCGCCGATAGACCGGCCAGCTTCTCGTTTGACTTCAACAGCGTCCCGCCGTCGTTCCAGTCGGTTTCGCCCTTGCGCTGGTAGCGATACCAAACCGTCTTGCCGTCTTCGCCGACCCAGAAGACGTGGATCGCCCCGTTGTCGGCCACCGCTGACGTGATCAAATCCTCACCCTCTTCTGTTGTCGGTTCGATGCCCGCGCCGCTGCGAGCGGCGTCCAAGACGCGATCGAGCGGGAAGTGGTCGCCACAGTCCCAATGCCCGCCGCCTGCACTTCCTAGATCGACGTGCATACAAACGCCGCGACCCGATCCTTGCGCCTGGCTCGGATTCAGCCGCGTGATCGGGATCCCGAAGTGAGCGCACTCTTCGGCGACCCACTTGGCCGTGTTGTCGAGCATGGTCGGATGCCGATCCCACTCAGCCCGATCCCACGCACTAAAAGCGCAGAGTTCGGCGCTCGTGCTGGCCGGATTGAAGTTGCCCTGCGTCCAGCTTTTGTTCGATCTCGACACGTACTCGCCGACCGTGTTTGGCGTGTCGTCTATGCCGACTTGCGACGAAACGCCCGCGCTTGAGCTTGCGAAGAAATTGCCCAAGCTCTGATACGTCAACGCACCCTCGGCCGTGTGCAGAACGACCAATCTGACGGCTGCGCCGCCACGGCTTGAGTAGTTCGGCGAAGGGATCCAGACTCGTTTGAGCGCCATCAGTCGTCGCCTCTCAGCTTGTGCAGCAGCTTGCCGGGATGCCAGTGCTTCTCGCCCTTGTCACGCGCAATTCGGCGCGGATCGTCGTCGCGCAGCCAGCGCACATCGTCGTCGTTGTCGAGCGGACCCAGATGCGGATCGAACGGCTCGCGGCTCGGTTCCGGCGTTGGTTGTACTTCGTCGCGCTCGATCATCGGCCCTTGCGCCCGACCGATTTGACCGCGCCAGCGTTTCGCCTGGCGACTACGGCCCGCACCGTCGAGTGTGAACCCGACGTTGATCGCTTGGCCGAGTAAGACAACGCGGCCTTGTGGATCTTGGCTCGCGATGTCTCCGAGATCCCGGCTTTGCGTGCCTGCGCCTTGGTTGGCACCGGGTATTTCCACTTGGAGCGCGGAGCACTCTTCGGCGCATACACAAACGCCGATCTCGGGAGCTTGCGCCGCTGTGCTGCTGATAGAGCCACGATGGCCTCCCTTGACGATGTCGCGCCGAATCGTAACGCCGTCCGTAGCCTCGTCCCAACCAGCGTGCAGAACTTGCCGCCACGGAGGCGAGCATCCGATCAAGTCGGCGAATCCAAGCCCTTAGAACGCCGGAGAATCGGCCGAACATGGCCAACCGGGTGTCTTAGACCCCCGTGGACACCTTTGGCGGCGAGATCGCGTCGATCCGAGCAGTCAGCCCGTCAACGCGCTCGATCAGATCAGCGACCACGACGGCCAGTGCTCGCGGCAGCGCATCGTTCGCCGTCCAGCCGCCCTCGCCGACGAGTCCGACCTTGACCGTCTGGCGCTCGGCCTCGGCTGCCTGCTTGACGATCTTGCGAGCGTCTTCGCCGGTCACTTGCGCTTCGGCTTCGGTCGTGGCTTTGGCTCGATCAGTTCCGGTGGCTTCTCGGGTTCGGGTGGCTTCTCCGGCTCCGACGGCCCTGACGGCTTCTCTGGCTCCGACGGCTTCGATGGCGGCGTCGGCTTTGTGGGTGGCGTTGGCTTCGTTGTTGACAGCGGCGGTTGACTCGTTGACTCACGGCCGAGCGGCGTCGGGACCACCTGGCTCCCGTCGGATAGAGTGCCCAGCGGCAGAGCCATCGCGTAGCCCTCGCGGACGAGCAACCGCGCATCACCCGCTTCGCCCTCGTCCAGCCGACCGTAGATCACCACTGCTCCACTCTCTTCATGCGCCGCGACCATTTGATCGAGCATGGTCTGGGCGCTATCGGTGAGAGCCACGGCTTGAATCCTCTCACGCCAACCTAGCCACCACGAACCGGCATCACCATCAGTGTCTTGCCGTTGGCCTCGAAGATCGCTTTCAGATGCACGAGCAGATCGGCCATCGCGTCAACGTCGGAGTCGTAGCCGTGGATCCCGATGCCGCCGCGCTTGCCATCGTCCATGAACACGATGCACTTGTCGCCGTCGCGGTATTCGAGATCGGCTTCGACCACCGCGAGCAGCCGATCGGCGATTCGCGTCAGCCGGTCGTGCGGCTCGCCCTCGGTGCGCCTGGCATCGCTCATGGCGCGGTGCGGGGCGGTTCACCGACGGAGCGGTCAGCCATCGCGCCGGTCCATCCCGCTACCCGCACCTAGTCGGTTCCCATCCGACCATCGGCCCGCTGACCGGCCGATACCTCGTCGCGCACGATCGCCACGGCTTGATCGTGTCCGGCCAGCGCCGCGTGCCGGTTTGGCCAGCGCCACTGGTCGCCGTCGTGCTCGCCGCCAAAGATCATCGTTTCGTAGATCAGCGGCGCTCCCGGCTCGCCGAACCGATGATCGAGTCCGATCCAGACCGTCGAGACTTCCACGTCGCCGAGCCGATCCAGCGCCACCATCCGCTCGGCATAGTCGGCAAACAGCCGCGACCACGCATCGAGCGAGATCGGGTTGCCGTCGAAGTCGTAGGCGTCGGTCATTGGTTCCCCCGTGGGAACTAGTTCCGGCGCTTGTGGCGTAGGTGGCTCGTGATGTGCCACGCCTGGCAGAAGATGCACGGATACGCCCGCCACGGCTGGCCGTCTGTCTCGCGCCACAGTTGCGCCTTGGCGATGGCGTCCCGCTCGGCGTAGCACGTCTTGCCGGTGCGGCACCACGGAAACGTCGTCATTTCTTGCGCCGCCGTTTCGCCTTGCGCTTGGCCGGTGGCACCTTGGACCCAGCCTTGCGCCCCTCACCGTTAGGGATGCGATGACCGCGTGCGTCTGTCAGCGCGAACGGCCCGCCCTTGTGTTCCCACGCCATCGTCAGTCGGCTTTCTTGGCCCGCGTGCGCTTCGGCTTCGCTGGCTCCGGCTGCGGCGGGTCTTCGGGACTGGCGATCATCAGGAACACCGGCTCGACATCCGGCGCGTGCGCCGAGAGGAACCGTGCGCCTGCCGGGTCGATGTAGACATCGACCACCCCGCCAGCGGGCATCTGCTCTACGTGGCCGATCAGTTCTTCGACTGTCATGGCA
>DASXBW010000051.1:0-53259 GCA_036491495.1 Casimicrobiaceae bacterium | reverse complement strand
CGGCGTCCAAATTCTTTTGCGTCTCGATGCTGCCGTATCCATCCGGCAAGCTGCACATGGGGCACGTGCGCAATTACACCATCAACGACATGATGTACCGGTATCTGCGTATGAACGGAAGGAACGCGCTGATGCCGATGGGATGGGACGCATTCGGACTGCCGGCCGAGAATGCAGCGATAAAAAACGGCGTCGCCCCGGCGAAGTGGACGTACGAGAACATCGCCTACATGAAGCGGCAGTGCCAGGCGATGGGCTGGGCGATCGACTGGTCACGCGAATTCGCGACCTGCACGCCCGCGTACTACCGATGGAATCAGTGGCTGTTCCTGAAGATGCTCGACAAGGGCATCGCCTACCGCAAAAGCGGCATCGTCAACTGGGATCCGGTCGACCAGACCGTGCTCGCCAACGAGCAGGTGATCGATGGCAAGGGATGGCGCTCCGGCGCGCCGGTCGAGAAGCGCGAGATCCCCATGTATTACCTGCGCATCACGGACTACGCCGAAGAGCTGCTGGCATATCTCGATAAGATGCCTGGCTGGCCCGAGCGGGTAAAAATCATGCAGGCCAACTGGATCGGCAAAAGCGAGGGCGTGCGCTTTGCGTTCACGCACGACATCAGAGGCGAGGACGGCAAGCCGATCGGCGACGGCCGGATGTACGTCTTCACCACCCGCGCCGACACCATCATGGGCGTGACCTTCTGCGCGGTGGCCGCCGAGCACCCGCTGGCCGCGCACGCCGCGAGATCCAATCCGAAGCTCGCCGCCTTCATCGAGGAATGCAAGCGCGGATCGATCATCGAGGCGGACTTCGCGACCATGGAAAAGAAAGGCCTGCCGACCGGCCTCTTCGTCATCCACCCGCTCACCGGTGAAAAGCTCGAGGTGTGGATCGGCAATTACGTGCTGATGGCCTACGGCGACGGCGCGGTGATGGGCGTGCCCGCCCACGACGAGCGCGATTTCGAGTTCGCCAAGAAACATGGATTGCCGATCAGGCAGGTGATCGCAGTCGACGGCGAGACCTTCTCGACCGACTCGTGGCAGGCGTGGTACGAAGACAAGCTCCGGGGCCATGTGATCAACTCGGGCAAGTACGACGGCATGCGCTACCAGCAAGCCGTCGACGCGATCGCCGCCGGTCTCGCGGCGAAGGGACTCGGCGAAAAGCGCGTGACCTACCGGCTTCGCGATTGGGGCATCTCGCGCCAGCGTTACTGGGGCACGCCGATCCCGATCATTCATTGCCCGAGCTGCGGCGAAGTGCCGGTGCCCGAGCAGGACCTCCCCGTGATCCTTCCCGAGGATTGCATTCCGGACGGCAGCGGCAACCCGCTTGCCAATCGCGCCGACTTCGTCGACTGCACCTGTCCAAAGTGCGGAGAGGCGGCAAAGCGCGAGACCGACACCATGGACGTTTTCGTCGATTCGTCCTGGTACTACATGCGCTACGCCTCGCCGAATGCGCCGACGATGGTCGATTCGCGCAACGATTACTGGATGCCGATGGACCAGTACATCGGCGGCATCGAGCACGCGATCCTTCATCTGCTCTACGCGCGCTTCTGGACCAAGGTGATGCGCGACATGGGGTTGGTGCATATCGACGAGCCGTTCACGCGGCTTTTCACCCAGGGCATGTTGCTCAACCACATCTTTTTCCGGCGCGACGAAAAGGGCGGCATCGACTATGTTCCGCCGGTCGAGGTCACGCCCGTCACCGACGAGCGCGGCCACATCGTGGGTGGACGCCTTGCCGACGGGACGACCGTCGAGTACGGCGGCATCGGCAAGATGGGTAAATCGGAGCGCAACGGCGTCGAGCCGCACGATCTGGTCGACCGTTTCGGCGCCGACACCGCGCGCCTCTACGTCATGTTCGCCGGCAAGCCCGAGGACGCCGCGCTGTGGTCGGATACCGGCGTCGAGGGAGCGAACCGTTTCCTCAAGCGCTTGTGGACTTACGCGCAGGGACGCGCCGATGCGCTCGCGCGCTCGCCGACGCCGATCGACTGGTCGCGCGCGCCGCCCGAGTTACGTGTTGCCCGGCGCGAGCTCCATCTGCAATTGAGACAGGCGGATTTCGACTATCAGCGCCTGCAGTACAACACGGTCGTGTCGGCTGGAATGAAAATGCTCAATACGCTCGAGGCCGCGCCGGCGGATGCGACCAGCGCATCCACCGAATTCGCCCGCGAGGGGCTCTCGTTGCTGTTGCGCTTGCTCAACCCCGTCGTTCCGCACATCACCCACGCGTTGTGGGAAGAGTTGGGCTATTCCGCGAAGCTCGGAGATCTCGTCGATGCGCCATGGCCGAAAGTGGACGCCTCCGCGCTGGTTCAAGACGAGATCGAGCTCGTGCTGCAGGTCAACGGCAAGCTGCGCGGCAAGCTCACCGTTCCTGCCGACGCCGACAACAGCGCGATCGAGGCCGCCGCGATGGCTTCGGCGCCGGTGCAGAAAATCCTCCGCGCGTCGCCGGCGGTCATGCATGAGGCCAACGCACAGGTGGGCGCGCACACAAGTGGGCGCGTGATCATCGTCCCGGGCCGGCTGGTCAATGTCGTGCTGCCGAAAGGCGTACAAGCATGAGCCGCAGTGATCAAGCGGGCACGCGGCCAGAGAAGGCACGAAACGCGTCAATGACCATCAGTCGACTCAAACGGATTGTCGGCGCTTCGTTGCTAATTTTGCTTTCAGCGTCATGCGGTTTGAAGGACAAGGCGATTCCCACGGAGCCGAAGGCACGAAGCGACTTTCTGAGCGCAGCTTCGGCCAAACTCACGTCCGACGAGCGGGATCTCCTGAACCGGTTTGTTGCTCGTCTCGATGCCCAGACAGCCGCCGGCGGGCCCGCGGTGGACATTACGGTGCCGCGCGCACTGAAACTGGAGCGCAGCTACGAGTCCCAGCTCGGCGAGACTCAGCGCAACTTCCAGACGCTGCTGGAGGCTGCCAATGCGGCGCTGGTGATCGATGTGCGAGACGCGACCGTCGTCATGGATGAAAAAGATCGCCAATCCGGCGACAAAGCGCTTCGATTTGTGCTCAACATCACCAACCGCGGACAACACCCCGTGGAACAACTCGCACTGAGGGTCGAATTTCGCGACCCTTCCGGCAAGTATCAGGCGGCGATCCCCGACCTTCAGCTCAGCGGAGTGGTGCCTCCCGGCCAGGCCGGGCGCTCGGTGCAGACGCTGCCGCTCAGCGCGCAGCGACACCAATACATCCTGGACGGCAAGCCGCTGCAGATCTCCGCTTATCCGACCCGGATCGTGTATGTCGGCGGCGAAAGCCTCGAGCCCGGCAAGGAGATGCGGACGCTCGAGTCCTTGCACCGGGCGAAGATCGAGTAGCCATGCGCCGGGGTGCCGGACATATCGCCGCATTCGCCTTGTCGATCGGGCTTTTCGCGTGCGGATTTCATTTGCGCGGCGAGGCGCATTACACCTTCGCCACCTTGTTTCTCAATCCGACGCCCGCGCTGCCGATCACCACCGAGCTCAAGCGCTCGCTGGAAGGCATCGGCTCCGCCAAGCTGGTTGCCTCCGCGGCAGGTGCGGAGGCGATACTGGAAGTGAACAGCGTCGAAGACAGCAAGCAGATCCTGTCCTTGTCGGGTGGCGGCAAGGTGGCCGAATACCTTCTGACCAAACGGGTCCTGTTCCGCGTTCACGACAACGACGGCCAGGATTGGCTACCGACCGCCGAAGTGCTGGTGCGGCGCAGCTACACCTACAGTGACACCGAGGCGCTGGCCAAGGAGGCGCAAGAGCAACGCCTTTGGCGCGAAATGCAAACGGACTCGGTGCAGCAGATCGTGCGCCGCCTGCAAGCCGCGAAAAAACCGGCTGCTTGAAAGGCGACGGAGAACAACCGTGGCAACTCGAGTTGCACGGAGCGAAACCAAAGTGAGCTTGAGCGATAGCGAGCGACATCGATGCGACTTCGTCCGGAGCAGCTGAGCGCGCACCTGGCGCAGGGTCTGGCGCCGCTCTATGTCGTCTATGGCGACGAGCCGCTGTTGGCCATCGAAGCCGGAGACGCCATACGCGCCGCCGCTCGCGCGGCCGGGTGCGAGGAACGCGAAGTGCTGGTAGTCGAGGCTGGGTTCAAGTGGGACGCGTTTTCGGCGGCGAGCCGCAACCTCGGTTTGTTCGGCACCCGGAAGCTCGTGGACTTGCGCATTCCGGGCGGCAAGCCCGGAGTCGAAGGCGCACGCGTGCTTGAAGACTGTGCCGCCAATCCGGTGCCGGATACGACGATCTTGATCACTTTGCCGCGACTCGACCGAGCAAGGTCGAGCTCTTCATGGTTCGCGGCGCTCGAGCAAGGCGGTATCGCGCTTGAAGTTCTTCCGCTGGAGCGCGCCGACTTGCCGCGCTGGATCGCTTCCCGTCTCGAGCGCCAGCGGCAGCGCGCGTCGGCCGAGACTCTGCAGTTTCTCGCCGACACCACCGAGGGCAATCTTCTTGCGGCTCGACAGGAGCTCGAAAAAATCGGCCTCCTTTTGCCAGAAGGCGAGCTCGAGCAGGCAGCGGTCGAGAATGCCGTCGCCGACGTGGCGCGCTTCGATGTTTTTCAACTCTCCGAAGCATGGCTATCGGGCGACGCCGCGCGCGCGTGCCGCATCCTGGCCGCGCTCGAGAACGAGGGCGAAGGTGTTCCTCTGCTTCTATGGCAACTCGGAGAAGACCTGCATGCGCTGGCCGCGGTTCTTGCGGTGACGGCCTCAGGGACGCCAGTTGCCGTTGCAGTCAAGAGCGCGCGCGTGTGGGGCAAACGGCAGACGGCCATGGAGCGTGCGGCGCGTCGCATCGCCCCCTCGGCGATTCAGCCGCTGCTCACGCGCCTTGCGCGTCTGGACGCCCTGGCCAAGGGCATCGGCCGCGGCAACGTCTGGGACCACTTGCGCGAGGTCGCACTGGCGCTGGCCGGCCGTCCAGCCCTCGCCAGCAGCTAGCAACCCTGGCTTTGCTGTGAAGGCGCCGTGTCCAAGGGGCATCGGCGGATATCGTGACTCTGCGTCGGGACCGGAACAGACATGGAACGGCGCAGCTGCCTAGGATAGCTTTACGGCCAGGTTGATTTTGGCTTCGACGATCCGCACACTAGGCATCCGCGGGAACCCGCTGGGAGGTAGCCATGTACCGCAAGATCCTCGTCGCTTACAACGGCACTCCTGAATCGCGGCTGGCGCTGGACGAAGCGATACGCTTTGCACCCGACGCCTCGGTCGAAGTTCATCTCGCCGGCGTCGTTCATTATCCTTCGGCGTATCTGCTCGCGGGAGAATATGTGCCCGAGGTCGCGCTTGCCGACGAGCGCGAGCACATGGAAGCCGACCTCAAGAATGCGCACGCCTTGCTCGCCGGCCACGGATTGACGGTGATCGATCACCTTGTCGTCGGCGAGCCGGTGGATGTCCTGACCAAGCTGGTCACCGAGCTCGGGATCGACCTTCTCATTCTCGGCCACCCGCGCAGCAAGTCCTTCGCGCTGCGGTGGTGGCGAGGATCGGTCGACGCGGTATTGATCGAGCGGGTACGCTGCAGCGTGCTGGTCGCCGCCGACGCTCCGGCGCGCCGTCCGCGTTAGCGCGCAGCTCCAATTCTGGCGCGCGTTAGCGCGCGGCTCGATACGAGGCGTTCACCGACACGCGACCGCCTAACGCGGAGGCGCGACGCTGATGTCTCCGTAAAGCGATTCGGCGTTGCTGTTGGTATTGTCGGTGTCAGTCATCAAACTGATCGCGGTGACCCTGCCCGGCTCTTCGCCGAAAGCGCGCCGGAAATCCTCGACCAGATTACGCGTGTAGTTATGCCAGCTGCCTATCCCCTGATCGTCGGCGGCGACGGCGAGCATGCGGATGCGCGAGGTCAGGGCGCTGGTGGTGATCGAATCGACGGCAACCTTGCCGCCCCAGACGTACATCAGCTCGGCATACGGCAGTGCCTGACCCGACGCCGATTTGGCAAACGACGAGGCCGCGCGATCGAGCACGGTGAGCTTGCTGGTGTCGCCGGAGAACGAAACCATCAAGCGCACAGGGGCGTCTTCGCGCGCGCGGCTATGGGTTTCAGCCGTGGGAATGCCCTGGATGACCTTCCATCGCCAGGACAGAAGCGGAAAAGCTCGAGGGTCGAAGTCGGTACGAAATGCCATCACCGAGGCGCTCCCGTGCGCGGTCGCCTTGAGCACCACGACTCCTTCGTCGACGACAGTTGTATATTCCGTTGCCATTTTCGTGCTTGACAGCGGTACATGCTGCCATCCCGCAGGTGCCGCCCCGGCTTGCGTGTTCGAAAAGCGCGTAATCTCGGGCGCCGATTGCGCGAACGCGGTTCCGGCGAGCGCCGCGGCGCAAAGGGCGTATAGCGCAGCCCTCACGGCGGCGTCCCAGTCACGCATTTCGTCTTGCTGTTGTGAAGGATGCAAATAGTCATGAGCTCTCCGTGAACATCGCGGGCCTCGACCCGCCAGAGGTCGCTCCGGACGGGATCGCGTTCGAGGACCATGAAGCCGTATCGGTTGGTCGAGGCGATGGTCTCGATGACGGTTCCGGGTGCGACCAATGCACCGGTCGGCAAAGGGCTCGGCAGCGGCACATCCGCCCACGTGCCTCCATTGCCGGAGATGAACTGCGTCGGATGGGCTGACACGAAGCTCACCATCTCGAACAGATGGTTGTGACCTGCGATGAGCGCGTGCACATTGGATGGAAAAAGGCTCGGACCGTTGATCGGCGCCAACACCGACTGCAGCGCCTCGTTGCCGGGATAGACCGCCGGCGCGGGCCGCGATGGGTCGGGTGCGAAGCCGAGGATCGGATGATGGCTCACGAACAGATTCTGCGCAACGTCGCGCGACAACGCAAACACCGTGCCAAGCTCCGCAGCATAATTGCGGTACATCGGGTCCGAGGGAAGGAGCGCACGCACGCCAACGCGGGACGAGTCGAACACCACGATCTGCGTGTCGCCCGAGATAGGAACCGCGTACGGATCGCTGTAGTCGCCCCGCTCGTCGTCGGACGCACGGTTGCAATCGCGTCCGGCGACACGCGGCCGGAAGTCGAGAAATCGCCACCAGCCTTGGCCCGCGCGGTTGCACGATTCGTGATTGCCGCGGACGAATATCCACGGCGCCGCGGCGAGCAGCGGTCGCGCCGGGATAAAAAAGTCGGCATCCCACGCGTCCCAGCCATAGCCCCAGGGGCTGTTGGCACAGTCCGCGTTTCCGGCAGGACAGGCATTTTCGCGGTAGTGATAATCGCCGACGTGGATCACCAGGTCGGGAAGCGTCGCCGCAGCCGCGGTGGCGACACTGGCAAACGGCCACTGCTCGCCATCGTTGCAGGCCTGGAAGACGCCGTCGGAAGCCTTGAGCCGGCACCCGGTATCGCCGATCACGACGATGCGCCTGGGTTCGTGCGTCGATAGCGGGAGCGATCGCCCGGCGACGATGGCCCGAGACGCGTCGCGAGGCAAGCTCAGGTCGCAGACTCGCACCGGAAAGGCGGACGGTTTGGAATCTGCCGGATCGCTTCTCGTCGGTCGCTGCGCTATCGTCTCCCGCGCGGTCCGCAGGCGCATCCGCGTCGTCACGTCATCGACCGCGATCGCGGGACACGCGTCGTCGGTGGTGATGAGCCGCGCCAGACGTGCGCCGTCGGCACCGACCACGACAAACGCAGCCTCGACCGCGCCGGCAGCGCGGATGTCCGATGCCGGCGGAACGACGGTTGCGCAGGCGGTCACAAACGCGCTGGCCGCAAGCGCCAGCCAGTGCAGCGAGGAGCGTGACCAAAAGGTCGATCGCGCTGCTTGCATCGTCATCGCCAGTCCCCCCACAGCGCATTCATGGCGGCCAGCACAGCCACCCCCGCAGTCTCGGTTCGCAGCACGCGTGGCCCGAGTCGGGCGATCCGAAATCCGGTGCGCTGCGCCGAGGCCAATTCATCCGGCGAGAGCCCCCCTTCGGGCCCGATCAGGAGTCGAATCGCCCCCGAGGGGCGATCGAATGCCGTCAGCGCGCTTCCCTCGCCCGGCGAAAGCACCAGTGACAGCGTCGCAGCGGCCGCGGCGCCGGGTTCGGCTGGAGCTTGCGACCGGAGCGCGGCGTCGAAATCGCACAAGGGATGGAGCAACGGCAAGCGGTTGCGGCCGCACTGCTCGCACGATGCCACGATCACCGAGCGCCAATGCTCGGCGCGCTTCGACGCGCGTGCAGCGTCGAGCCGGGTGACGCTGCGCGCCGTCGTCACCGGCACGATTCCCGCGACGCCCATCTCGACCGCCTTCTGGATAATATAGTCCATGCGCTCGGCGCCGGCCAGGCCTTGCAACAGCGTGATCTTCAGCGGAGATTCTCGCTCGACCGCGTCGTGCCTGCCGATCGCGGCCGAGACCAAGCGCGACTCGATTCGAGTCAGTCGCGCTTCATACTCTCCACCTTCGCCATTGAACAGCGTTACCGTATCGCCCTCGCGCAAACGCAGGACGCGCGACGCGTGATGCGCCACCGCGGGCGGCAGGTCGATGACCTCGCCGCCGCGCAGGGACGTCTGGCAGAACAAGCGCGCGCTCATCCCGCAGGCGGCAGGAAATCGAAATGATAATGGTCCGCCGCGGGCAGGTAGCCGATCTTGCGATAGATGCTGTTGCTGGTCGGATTGGCAACGTCGGTGGTCAAGAACATCGCTCGCTTTCCCTGCTCGAACAACTCGCGCGACAGCTCGCCGACGAGTGCCGAAGCATAGTTCCGCCGCCGATGCTGGGGTGGAGTAAAGACAGGAGCGATGCGCGCAACGTCGGTGCCGCCATCTCCGTAACCGGCCAACGAAACGACGCCATCGTCGTCCCAAATGCGGACCATGCCTTGCTCCAATCGGCGCGCAAAAGCGCGCTGTACCCTCGCCGGGTCATCCGACAAGCTGACCTCCTCGATGAACGCGAGCTGCCAGGCGAGCAGCAAATCGTGCTCGTCCTCTCGCGGCAAGCGCATGTGCCCCCGCGCTTGGGGCAGCGACGGCCGCCGACGCAGCTCATAATGACGCAGGTGGAAACGAAGCGTGTGCCGCTGTCCGGTGCGCCCGATCCACTCGTGCGCGAACGTCTCGCACGCAGCCAGCGGCCCGACCATGCCCTTGGGTGCGCGGCGTCGCTCTGCCATGTCCGCCGCCAGTAGCGTCCATGCCGGCGCGGACCTGCCCGTTAGCATGACGCTGCCGGAGCTGCCGTGCAGCACTGCCGCGACGACGGCGTCGTCGTGCTCGACGCTCGCGAGATAGGCATCGGCATCGTCAGGAATCGGGCCGGAAACCATGCGCGCGGCGGCAATCGACACCATGCTGTTCTCCGCTTCCGAGAGACTCAGAAACGCGCCGGCAGCAGCGAGAAAGTCAGCCGCGTTTTCGTGGACCGTGAGATGGACTGCTGTCATGTGATAGCATTTTGCCACATGCTTCTTGGGGAAACGGCTCATGGCGGCAGCTTCAACTCTCTCCGGCTTCGGGCGACCCGCGCCTGCTTTCGATCTCGTCGGCACCGACAACAAGCGCTATGCGCTCGACACGGTGCGCGGTAAAAACGGGCTGCTGGTGATGTTCATCTGCAATCACTGTCCGTATGTCAAAGCGGTGCTGGACAAGCTGGTGCGCGACGCGCGCGATCTCGCAGCGCACGGCGTCGGCTCGGTGGCGATATGCAGCAACGACGCGGCGGACTATCCCGAAGATTCATTCGATAACATGGCGGCTCTCTCCGAGCGCATGCGGTTTCCCTTTCCATATCTCTGGGACGATACGCAATCGGTGGCCAAAGCGTACGGAGCGGTATGCACGCCCGATTTCTTCGGCTTCAACGCCGGGCTCGAGCTGCAATATCGAGGGCGGCTCGACGATGCGGGGCGGTCGCCAAAGCCCGATGCGCCGCGCGAGCTGTACCAGGCGATGGTCGAGGTTTCGCGCACCGGGAAAGGGCCGGCCAGGCAGGTGGCGAGCGTCGGTTGCTCGATCAAATGGCGCGACGCCGACTGAAAGCGATGCGGCGCAGGTTCCACCGGCCAAATATTTCGGTTACAGAAGAAACTCGCGCAGCGCGTCGAGTACTGCACGCGGCGCTTCCGCCATCAGGCTGTGGCCGCAGTCGGAAAAGGTGACGACCCGCTTGTCGGCAAGCGCTTCGATGAGCAGCGTCGCGTTCGCCGGCGGCGCCATCAGGTCACGCTGACCCAGGATCACCAATGAGGGACAGCGAACGCCGCCGGCCGCAAGCACTCCGTCGTTGTAATCGCGGCAGGCTAGAAGATCGTTATAGAGCGCGCCGGGCCGCGAGCGCTCCATGAGGCGCAGCGCATTACCGCTCATCCAAAGGCCGGGTTGCTCGCTGCCGCCAAGCTGGTGGCCAGCGGAAAAAGTCCATCCGGTAATGAGCTCGAACGCGGTGTGATCGTTCGCCTTCGCGGCGTCCAGCAGCGCTTCCGCCACCGGCATCGGCGCCGAGGGACCGAGCAGCGCGAGTCGCGACACGCGAGCGGGGTTGCGTGCCGCCATGTCGAGCACCGAGAGCGCGCCCAGGCTGTGGCCGACGAAAGCGGCGCGCTCGATCGCCAGCGCGTCGAGGAGCGCCGTCAGCCAGTCGGCGATGTCCGACACCGACGAAAGCGCATCGCCAGCGCTTCGGCCGTGCCCCGGCGTGTCGACCGCGAGCACATTCCTGCCGTGATGGGCGAAGTATCGCGACTGCAACGCCCACACGCTGTGATCGTTGCATGCGCCGTGGGCGAAGACGATGCTCGGCTGCGCAGGGTCGAGGCCGCGCCCGCCGGTGTAGGCGTAAACCGAGCGTCCGTTGACGTCGACCTGCACTACCGAATCTTCGACGCTGCGTACAAGGCGCGGCTCAGATCCTCGATCAAATCGTCGGCATTTTCCAGACCGACCGACAGCCGGATCGTGCCTTCGGTGATGCCGGCGGCCGCGAGTTTCGCGGCCGAGACGCGGAAATGCGTCGTGCTCGCGGGATGAATCACCAGCGACTTGGCGTCGCCGACGTTGGCCAGGTGCGAAAAGATCCTTAGCGACTCGATGAATTTTCGTCCCTGATCGCGCGTGCCGCGAATGGCGAAGCTGAACACCGCGCCGCAGCCCCGCGGCAGCAGCTTCTGCGCGAGGTCATGGTCGGGATGCCCGGTGAGCTCCGGATAACCCACCGATGCGACAAAGTCGTGTGCGTCGAGAAAAGCGACGATCTTGCGTGTGTTCTCCACGTGGCGTTGCATCCGCAGCGGCAACGTCTCGATCCCCTGCAGGATCTGGAAGGCCGTCATTGGCGCCATGCAGGCGCCGAAATCCCGTATGCCTTCGCGCCGCGCGCGTAGCAGGAATGCTGCGGTGGTCGACTCGTCGGTGAAGATCATGTCGTGGAAGCCGCTGTAGGGCTCGCTCAAGGTTGGAAACTTTCCGGAGCGTTGCCAGTCGAAGCGGCCGCCGTCGACCAGCAGGCCTCCTATGACCACGCCGTGCCCGGAAAGAAATTTCGTCGCCGAGTGATAGACCAGATCCGCGCCATGGTCGAATGGGCGCAGAAGATACGGCGTCGTAAAGGTCGAATCGACCAGCAGCGGCAAGTCGTGGTCATGCGCCAGCGAGGAGATGCGCGGGATGTCGAGCACCTCCAGGCCCGGATTGCCGAGCGTCTCGCCGAACAGGAGCCTCGTTTCCGGCCGGATCGCCGAGCGCCATTGGTCGAGATTGCGCGGATCGACGAAGCTGGTCTCGATGCCGAAACGCGGCAACGTGAAGTCGAGCAGGTTGTGCGATCCGCCATACAGGGAGCGCGAGGCGACGATGTGAGAGCCTGCGCCCAGGAGCGTTGCGATCGCCAGGTGCAAGGCGGCCTGACCGCTCGCCACCGCGATCGCGCCGACGCCGCCTTCCAGGGCGCTGATCCGCTCTTCCAGCACCGCGCATGTCGGGTTCGAGATGCGCGAATAGACGTGGCCCGCGCGCTCCATGTTGAACAGCGCCGCCGCATAATCGCTGTCGGGGAAGACGAACGATGCGGTTTGGTAGATGGGAGTTGCCCGGGCGCCGGTTGCCGGGTCCGGCGTCGCACCCGCGTGCAGCGTCAACGTATCGAAATGCGTGGACTTGGGTTTGCTCATCAGGGGCTCGCGGCGAGAAAAAGCGGTCCTATGGTAGCGCATCCGCAGTCGCGAACTCGGCGATCTCCCGTTGTTCTCACCTAGCCAAGGCGCCTCCTTTGCCGCGAGCCGGGCGAGGGCTTACACTCAAGGTATCGGCGATCTCGTATCGCAATTCCTGGAGACAAACATGCAGCGCAAGGCATCCGCACGCTGGCAAGGCACGGTCAAGGAAGGCAAGGGCAGCATCTCGACCCAGTCTGGTGCCTTGAGCGACGCGCCGTACGGGTTCAATGCCCGCTTTGGCGACGGCAAGGGAACGAATCCCGAGGAGCTGCTGGGCGCGGCGCACGCCGGCTGCTTTACGATGGCGTTATCTTTCGCGTTGAACAACGCCGGATTCACCGCCGAAGCAATCGACACCGAGGCTGCCGTCACGCTGGAAAAGGTAAGCGACGCGTGGACGATCACCGCGATACATCTGACCACGCGGGCGCGCGTGCCTTCCATCGATGCGGCGAAATTCGCCGAGATAGCCGGCGGCGCGAAAGCCAATTGCCCTGTGTCACGCGTGCTCAATGCGACCATTACGATGGACGCCAAGCTGGGCGGTTGACAGGCATGGGCACAGGTCCGAACGCGCCGCTCAAAGGACGCGGCGCAACGTTCAACCCGGGAAACCGCTTCCGCCGCGACACGCGGGAAGCGGTGGACGACGGTTGGACGCCGCCGACGGCACAGAGCGAGGTCGACGACCAGGAACTGCCGCCGCTGAAGACCACCGTCACCCTTCAGCGCTCCCGCACCATCGTTGCCAGAAACGCATCGCCCGACATCCCGTTCACGCAATCGATCAATCCTTACCAGGGCTGCGAGCACGGCTGCGTGTACTGCTACGCCCGGCCGACCCACGCTTATCTCGATCTGTCGCCGGGGCTGGATTTCGAGACCAAGCTTTTCGCCAAGCCCGACGCCGCGGCGCTGCTCATCGCGGAGCTCGCCAAGCCCGGCTACGTCTGCGACCCGATTGCGATGGGCACCAACACCGATCCTTATCAGCCGATCGAGCGCGAATGGAAGATCACGCGGCAGATTCTCGAAGTGCTCTCCGCGTGCGAGCACCCGGTATCCATCGTCACCAAGTCGGCGCTGGTCGAGCGGGACATCGATCTCTTAGCGCCGATGGCGGCAAAGAATCTCGCGCGCGTCTACGTGTCGATCACAACGCTCGACCGCGATCTCGCACGGACGCTCGAGCCGCGCGCCGCCGCGCCTCACCGCCGGCTGGCCGCGGTCAAGGCCTTGAGCGACGCGGGCATCCCCGTCGGCGTGATGACCGCGCCGATCATCCCGCAGCTGACCGACAAGGATCTCGAGGCGATACTCGACGCCGCAAGCGCGAACGGGGCGCGTTACGCCGGGTGGACGCTGATACGGCTGCCGTACGAGGTCAAGGATCTTTTCCGCGACTGGCTTGCGCAGCACTATCCGCTGCGCGCCGAGCACGTCATGAGCGTGATTCAGCAAATGCGCGGCGGCCGCGACAACGATCCGCAATTCGGCTCGCGCATGCGCGGTCAGGGCCTCTTCGCGGACCTCATCTCCCGCCGCTTCGACATCGCATGCCAGAGGCTCGGCTTGAATCGCGAGCGCGCGCCTATGGATACGTCGCGCTTCAAGCCGCCGCACAGCGAGGCGCAGCGCGCGCAACTCACTCTGTTCTAGATTCCAAGACGCCGGGGCCCGGGATGCGCGAACTGACGCAGCGGCTGGCGGCGTGCTACACCGGCGCCGTGCACGACGTCCTGCGCATGATGGGCCACGACAACATCGTGCTGCCGCCTGAAATCAAGGCTATCGCGCCGGGGATGCGTCTTGCCGGACCGGCGTGGACGGTCTCCGGCCACATCGATCGCAACCGCGCGCGCGATGAGACGCTCCTCGCTTGGTGCACTATGCTGTCCAAGGCGCCGGCCGGTCATGTGATCGTGTGTCAACCGCACAATCACGAGATCGCTCTCATGGGCGAGCTCTCGGCGCAGACGCTTCAGGCGCGCGGCGTCCTGGGTTATGTCGTCGACGGCGGCTCGCGCGATACCGATCTTCTTCTCGCTCAGGGCTTCCCGGTGTTCTGCTCGTTTCTGACCCCCGCCGACATCGTCGAGCGCTGGATCCCCGACTCGTTCGCCGAACCGATCACGATTGGTACCGTCACCATCACGACCGGCGATTACCTGCTCGGCGACCGCGATGGCGTGGTCGTTATTCCGCAGTCGATTGTGCAGGAAGTTGTCACGCGTACTGAAAAGGTCGTTGCCACCGAGAGCGACATGCGCCGGGCATTGCTGGGTGGCATGGACCCGGTCGAGGCCTATCGTACCTTCGGCAAGTTCTAAACGCGGCTACCCGGCAACGCCAGGCGCCGTTCGGCGACGAAACCATCTTCGCTTGCAAGTGTCCATGGTTTCAGGAGAAGGCTTCATCGCGGCGGGAGCCATCTTGCGACTGCACAACGCGATGATGAGGTTCTTTCCCAGCGGAGACACCATGAACCGACCGAAACGCCGCACCCCATCGAATCATCGCCCAATGCGCGCTGCATTAGCCGCGGCGATTGCACTGGCGCTGGCACTGATGTTCATCGCCGGCGCCGCCTCGGCGTAAAGCTGCCCGGCAACATTTTGAAACCGGTGTGGACATGTCGCAAGTGCGAAAAGGCTAGCTGGTGACCAACGGCGCCAAGCTACGCGACACTGCCGCGTACCAGAACGAATAGAGGTCACACCGGAAGACCGCAGCTACAAGGAGTGCGGTCGCTGGCGTCGCCCGAGCGCGTCAGCGCGTAATCGGAGGGTGCCCAGTTGACGGCACTGGGTCAGCGGCAATAAAGCCATTGCCGCGAGGCGGCCGGTGACCACGGTTCAAGCGGGCGGTGTCTCTTCGCCTACGACAGGCGTCTCGGCGTTCGCATCGGGCTCCGCTTCGGCCTTGCTGTCCAGCTTGCGCTTGCGCTTTTCTTCCTGCTTTTTCTTCTTTTCCAGTTCTTTCTGGCGCTTCTGGTACTGATAGTTTGGTTTTGCCAATGGGGCACCGTTTTCTGAAAGGTTAGGGTGGAGACCCCATTGTAGGGTCAACTGCGGTTCAACCGCCAGCGATTGCATGCCCCGCGGAGCCGTCCGAAGACCGCTGATTGGTACCCAGGAGGCGGCGCCCGCTAACCGAACAAGCCGCTCGAGGGCCCGTAGGAGAGCTTTCCATCCACGACGCTCGCCGCAGACGTATATGGATGCACGATCGAGCGTTCCTTGCCCATGATGTGCAAAACCTCCACGCCGCGCGCCTTGAGCGCGTCGGCAATGAGCGCCCGGTGGCAGCGCCACCACGGCGCCTCGGCGCACATGATCGCCGTCCTTGCGTCCGCGGCATCGGCTATCAGTCGCGCCAGCGCCGTATCGAATGCCGGGGATTCCATATAGTCGGCGTAGCCGCGAAACGAGGCGTTTCGCCATCGCGTGTTGGTGGAAGCAACCCGCGGGGTCCGGCGGCCGCCAAGCTCGGGATAGCCTTCGTAGCGCAGGTCCGCTGCGATCAGCGACTTGCCCAGGGCCTCGGCGTTGAAATGCGGATGCATCCTCGACGCGGGATATCGCCGCACGTCGGCGAGGAGCCCGATGCGCTCGCCAACCAGCAAACCGAGGAACTCCTCGAGCGAACGGGTCGAGTGGCCAATGGTCCAGATGACGGCGGGTCGCATCCTGGCTGGACACCCGCGCGAGCGATCGGTTCTGCAAGCGGCGCGCTGCTTCGCTGTGACGCACCTGCGCTAGTGACTTTCCCTGCCCACCTTGGCGCCGGATTTCCCCACCAGGAAATCGAGGTCGACGCCTTGATCCGCCTGGGTCACGGTTTCGCAATAAAGCTTGACCCAGCCACGATCGGCAGGCGGCTTGGGTGGCTTCCATTTCGCTTTGCGCCGCGCGAGCTCGGCATCTGACACGTGCAGATGGATGCGGCGCCTGCCGACGTCGAGCTCGATCAAGTCGCCGTTCTCGACCAGCGCCAGCGGTCCACCGTCGGCCGCTTCGGGCGCGGTGTGCAACACCACCGTTCCGTAGGCGGTGCCCGACATCCGCGCGTCGGAGATGCGGATCATGTCGGTCACGCCCTTCCTGAGGATCTTGGCCGGCAGCGCGAAATTGCCGACCTCGGGAAAGCCGGGATAGCCCTTCGGACCGCAGTTCTTGAGCACCAGTACGCATGAAGCATCGACATCGAGCCTGGGGCTGTCGATGCGCTGGTTCAGGTCATCGATGTCCTCGAACACCACCGCACGGCCCTTGTGCTTCATGAGCTTCGGCGTCGCCGCCGACGGCTTCAGGACCGCGCCACGTGGCGCGAGATTGCCCCGCAGCACCACGATGCCGCCGTGCGGCTTGAAAGGCTTGCCGAGCGGCGTGATCACCGCCGCGTTGTAGTTCTTGGCGTCTTTGGAGTTGTACCAGATCGTGCTGCCGTTGACCGTCAGCGCCTTCTTGTGCAGATACTTGCCGATTTCGCGGATCACGACCGGCAGCCCGCCGGCGTAATAGAAATCCTCCATCAGGTATTTGCCGGAGGGCATCAGGTTGACCAGGCACGGCATGTCGCGGCCGAGGCGATCCCAGTCGTCGAGCGACAGTTTGACGCCCATGCGACCGGCGATCGCGAGCAGGTGCACGACGGCGTTGGTCGAGCCACCGATGGCGCCATTGACCATGATGGCGTTCTCGAACGCTTCGCGGGTGAGGATCTTCGACATCTTCAGATCCTCGTGCACCATCTCAACGATGCGCCGGCCGGCCATGCGCGCGAGCACCTTGCGCCGCGAGTCGACCGCCGGAATCGCAGCGTTGGTCGGCAGACCCATCCCCAGCGCTTCCACCATCGATGCCATCGTCGACGCGGTGCCCATGGTCATGCAATGGCCGGCCGAGCGCGACATGCACGATTCGGCGTCGATCAAGTCGCGCTCCGTCATCTGCCCGGTCTTGAGCATCTCGGTGAACTTCCACACGTGGGTGCCGGAGCCGATGTCTTCGCCGCGGAACTTGCCGTTGAGCATCGGTCCGCCCGAGATGCCGATGGTCGGCAGGTCGCACGACGCCGCACCCATCAACAGCGCAGGCGTCGTCTTGTCGCAGCCCATCATCAGCACCACGCCATCGAACGGATTGGCGCGGATCGACTCCTCGACGTCCATGGCGACCTGATTGCGGAAGAGCATGGTGGTCGGCCGCATCAAGGTCTCGCCCAGGCTCATCACCGGGAACTCGAGCGGGAAGCCGCCGGCATCGAGGACGCCGGAGCGAACGTGCTCGGCCAGCTCGCGAAAGTGCGCGTTGCATGGCGTGGCCTGCGACCAAGTGTTGCAGATGCCGATCACCGGACGGCCGTCGAATTGGTCGTGCGGGATCCCCTGATTCTTCATCCACGAGCGGTGCACCAGGCCGTCGCGATCGCGGCGGCCGAACCACTTGGTCGAACGCAGGATGTGTTTGGACTTGGAAGTTTTTTTGCTCATGCGGGTTGGTCAGAAAGAGTGTCGATGGATAGAGCTATTGAGCGTAACAGAGGTGCGTGACGCGCGGATTCTTGAATTCGTCATTCCCGCTCATTGGTAACTGAGCGGAAATCCAGTGTCTTTTGACGAACGACACTGGGTCCCCGCTTTCGCGGGGACGACGCACTTTTGGGAAGCCACCGGGAATTGGCACCGCAAATCTGAACCGAGATCAAGCGGCGATGCGCGCGCCGGTCTTCTGATCGAAGACGTGGACCATGGCCGGGTCGACGGCGAGCCCGATCTTGTCGCCCGGATTCACGACCGGACGCCCGTGTGTGACCAGCACGATCTGTGCTTCGCCCGCCTGCACCAGAAGCTCGGTCTCGGCCCCGGTCGGCTCGACAACGATGATTTCCGCCGGCACGGCGTCCCCGCCGCCGAGTGAAAGATGCTCCGGCCGCACGCCGTACGCGACCGCCTGGCCGTCGGCACCCGCGGTGTGTCCGAGAGGCCAACGCACGCCTCCGGCAGCCTCGACCCAGGCTCCGCCATTCGCCCGCCGCACGGTGCCGCTGACGACGTTCATGGCGGGGGACCCGATGAATTGCGCGACGAAGAGATTATCCGGCCGATCGTATAGCTCGAGCGGCTCGCCGATTTGCTCGACCCTGCCATCGTGCATGACCACGATGCGATCGGCCATGGTCATCGCCTCGACCTGGTCATGCGTGACGTATACCGTCGTCGTCTTGAGGCGCTGGTGCAGCGCCTTGATCTCCGCCCGCATCGCGACGCGCAGCTTGGCGTCGAGGTTCGACAGCGGCTCGTCGAAGAGAAATACCTTGGGATCGCGCACGATGGCGCGCCCCATCGCCACCCGCTGGCGCTGCCCGCCCGAGAGCTCGCGCGGAAACCGCGCCAGATACGGGTCGAGATTGAGAATCTTGGCGGCATTGGCCACCCGCTCCGCGGTGACCTTGGCGTCGGCCTTGCGGAGCTTCAGGCTGAACGCCATGTTGTCGCCCACGGTCATGTGCGGGTAGAGGGCATAGCTCTGAAAGACCATGGCGATGTCGCGGTCCTTCGATTCGACGTCGTTGACGACCTTGCCGTCGATGGCAATGGTGCCGCCGGTGATTTCCTCGAGCCCCGCCAACATGCGCAGCAGCGTTGACTTCCCGCATCCCGAGGGGCCCACCAGCACCATGAACTCGCCATCCTGGATCTCGAAGCTGATCCCGTGAATCACCTTGGTGGTGCCGAAGCTTTTCTCGATGCCGTGGAACGATACGGATGCCATATTCAGTGTCCGGAAGTCAGATATCGCATAGGAACAATAGTGTTCAGGACTTGACTGCGCCGGCGGTCAAGCCGCCGACCATGTAGCGCTTGAATGCATAGTAGATCGCCGCAGGCGGCAGCGCGTAGATGAGCCCGACGGTCATCAGGAGCTCCCAGGGCGAATCATCGGCGGCGAGAAAGTTGCCCAACGCGACCGAAAGCGTGATCTGCCGGTCGTTGGACAACAGCAGAAACGCGTACAGGTATTCGTTCCACGCCAGCAGCAGCGCATAAGTCCCGATCGCGACCAGCGAGGGCATCATCAGCGGCAGGTACACGAGCCGGAAAAGCTGCAGCGGCGTCGCTCCATCCATTCGCGCCGCTTCGTCGAGCTCGTAGGGCAGCTTGTCGGACGCCTGCTTCAGGACCCAGATCGAATACGGAGCGGCGATCGTCACCATGGCGAGGATCAGCGCCCACTGGTTGTTGAGCAAGCCGTAGTTGCCCATGGTCTTGTACATCGGCACCGCGAGAAACGCCGCGGGAATGAAATAGGTGAACAACGCCAGATTCATGATCGTCCTGCCGCCCTTGACCTTGAGCCGGCTGATCGCGAAGGCGGCGCAGGTCGCGACGAACAAAGTCAGCGCTCCCACCGTCACCGCGATCAGCAGCGAATTCCACAGCTGCAGCCAGAAGTGACTCAAATAGTAGTGCTTCTGTCCGAACACGACTTCGAAGTTGTGCAGCGTCGGATGATCGGGCCAGAGCTTGCCGGCGAACGCCGACTCCTTGGGTGAGATCGAGAACAGAAACAGATGGTAGACCGGAATCAGCGTCCAGAGGAGCACCGGAATGCCGATCAACAGGAGCTTGGCTTCCGTCGTAACGCTCTTGAGGGTAGGCATCTTTATTTCGAAAGCCCTCATTTCGAAAGCCTCTTCATCATGAAATACACCAGCGGCAAGACAAGCGGCAGCGCGCACACGATCGCCGCCATCGACAAGTCGACCTGGTCGAGCCGCAGGTAACGGATGCCGAGCGTTGCCAGCACGTGCGTCAAGTCGGCGGGTCCGCCGCCGGTGAGCAGATAGACGCTGTTGAAGTCGCCGAGCGTCCAGATCATCGATAGGATGGATGAGGTCAGATACAGCGTCTGCAGGGAGGGCCAGGTAATGAACTTGAACTTCTGCCAGCCCGACGCTCCGTCTACCGACGCGGCCTCGTACATTTCGGCGGGAATCGCGAGCCTGCCGGCGATGAGGATGAGCGTCCAGAAGGGAAGCGACTTCCAGATGTGAACCAGAATCGCCATCGCCAGCGCGACCGAGGGCTCGTTCAGCCAGTTGGGTCCGTCGGCGCCGGTGAACCTGAAAATCAGGTGATTGATGATTCCCCATTCGGGATTGAGCATGAACCGTATTGACAATATGGTGGGAATCGACGGCACCGCCCAAGGCAGGATAAACACCAGCGACAGCCACTTGATCCAGGTTCGCGCGGTCACGAAAAAGCCCGAGAGAAGGAGCGCCACGACCATCTTCAAATTGATGCCGACGATCAGAAACACCAGGGTGTTGACGACTGATCGCGCGAAGACCGGATCGTCGACGAGCCTGACGTAACTCGCCGGATGACGGGCCAGCCACAGACCGTAACCCACCGGGTAGACGACGAAGACCAGGAATACCAGCACGTACGGCGCGATGAGAATGAGACCCCATGTCTGCCAGGGAGACAGGTGCCTCTTCGCCGGGCCCGCAGGAAGCGCGGGCTCGACGCGAGGGATCGCTAGCGTGGACACGTTTTAGCGTGTAACGGGCGAAGGGGTCAAATGGACGTCGTCCCCGCGGAAGCGGGGACCCAGTGGCTTTCACCTAAACGACACTGGATTCCCGCTTTCGCGGGAATGACGAACTTACATCATCCCGCGATCGCCTTGATGCGCGCGATCATTTCGTCGACGGCCTTGTCGACCGGCACTTTTTCGCTCACGACACGATTCATGGCCTTGGCCCAGACGTTTTCGTTGTTGATGATCGTGAACTTGTAGTTTTTGGTGAATTCAAACGGCACTGTGCCCGCGGCGTACTGGTTGAACACCGACTGGCGGTGGCGGTCTGCCTGCCAGAACGGCCGTTGCTGCGCGGCCTTCGTCACCGGGAACCAGCGGCCGAGCGCACCTTCGACGTAGGGCGTGAGATTCTCCTCCTGCAGCAGGAAGGCGACGAATTCCTTGGCGCGCTTCTTGTTCTTGGCGCCCTCGAAGATCACCCCGGTCTTGACCGCGGTGCGATAGACCATCTTCGAGCCGTCGGGCTTGTTGGGAAATCCCGCGGTGCGGATCAGCTCGGAGTAGTTCTTCTTCGCCTGCGCCCGCTGCTCGGCAGTCAGCGTCTCGTTGTTGGCATCGTCGAGCCACTTGGCGGCGATGGAGATGGTCGCGTTGTGGGTCATCACCGTCGTCTTGTTGTGAAACGCGACGTTGTTGTCCGGGTCCTTCCAAGAGGTCGATGAAGGCGGAGTGCATCCCTTGGTATAGATATCGGTGTAGTCCTTGAGCGCGCCGATCAAGCCCTGCTTCACTTTCGGATCGTCGACCAGCAGCTTGCCGCTATCGTCGACCAGCTTGACGTTGTACGCGTCCGCGAACGTCAGGAACGAGTAGAACGAGTCGCTCGAATCGACACCCATCGGCTGGCCGATGCCGAACAGCCGCTGGCCTGTCTTCTTCCGCAGGCCGGGCTGCACCTTGTCGCACCAGAACGACCAGTAATCTTTCCATGCGGTGGGAATGTCCGACTCCTTGAATCCCGCGTCGCCGAGCATATCAATCCAGTACTCGATGTGCATCGTCTGCTGCTTTATCGGAAAGGCGTAGTACGCGCGCTTCTTGCTCTTGTCGTTATAGAGAAAGGTCGTCTCGACCGTGTTCGGCGCAAAACTGGCCTTGAGCGGCGTGATGACATCGGTGACGTCCTCGAGCTTGCCATCGAAAGCCCATTTGCCGGTCACTTGGAAATCGTAGACGTCGGCGTAGGCAACGTCGGGAGGCGTTCCAGCATCGAGCGCCGAAACGGTTTTCGGAATCATGTCCTGCACCGGATATTGCGACAGCTCGACCTTGATCTTGGTCTTGTCCTCGAACTTCTTGATGGCGGCGAGCAGCGCGTCGTCCTCGGACTTGTAAAAGCCCTTGACCCACCACACGGTCAGCGTTTCCTGCGCCAGCGCCTGGGCACCGAATGCGATGGCGCAACCGGCGACGATGCCGGCAATGAATCTCTTCATCAAACCCCTCCTCGGTGAGAAATCAATCTGCGAACACTCAGCTTCGAACTCATTTTGGAAGCTACGCTCTTCGGCGCGCTCATTGGGCTCTTGCCAGCGTACGGACAAGCCGCGACGCTGTCAATTGTCGCGCCATCCTCAGTTCACAACCTCAGTTCACAAGGACCAGACATCACATCACGGCGCCCAGATACCAGGGCACGAATTCATTCTGTCCATAGCCGTGCAACTCACTTTTGCTCTTCTTTCCCGAAGCCGTCTCGAGGATCATCTGGAAAAATCGCTCGCCGATTGCCTCGACAGTCGCACCGCCGTCGACGATCTCGCCGCAGTTGATGTCGATGTCTTCTTCCTGGCGCTCCCAGAGCGCGGTGTTGGTCGAGAGCTTCAGCGACGGCGACGGCGCGCAGCCATAAGCGGAGCCGCGTCCGGTGGTAAAGCAGATCATATTGGCGCCGCCGGCGACTTGCCCGGTCGCCGAGACCGGGTCGTAGCCGGGCGTATCCATGTAGACGAAACCTTTCGCGGTCACCGGCTGGGCGTATTCGTACACCGCGACGAGGTTGGTCGTTCCACCCTTGGCCACCGCACCAAGCGACTTCTCGAGAATGGTGGTGAGGCCGCCTGCCTTGTTGCCCGGCGATGGATTGTTGTTCATCTCGCCGTGATTGCGCGCGGTGTATTCCTCCCACCATTTGATTCGCTCGATCAGCTTTTCGCCGACTTCGCGCGACACCGCGCGCCGCGTGAGCAAATGCTCGGCGCCGTAGATTTCCGGCGTCTCCGAAAGGATCGCCGTGCCGCCATGGCGCACCAGCCTGTCGACCGCGGCGCCGAGCGCCGGGTTGGCGGTGATGCCCGAATAGCCGTCGGAGCCGCCGCACTGCAGCCCGAGCACCAGGTGGCTCGCCGGAACAGGCGAGCGAGTGACGGCGTTTGCATGCGGCAGCATCTCATGGACCATCGCCACTCCCCTGGCGATGGCCTTCGCGGTGCCTCCGGTGTCCTGGATGCTAAAGGTGCGCAAGAGCGGCCCTTCGCTCAAGGACTCGGCGCCGAGCAGCGCATTGATCTGATTCGCCTCGCAGCCCAGACCTACGATCAGCACGCCGGCGAAGTTGGCGTGCTTCGCATAGCCGCCGAGCGTCCGGCGCAGCACCTGCATGCTCTCGCCCTGCACGTCCATGCCGCATCCGCTGCCGTGAGTCAGCGCGACCACGCCGTCGACATTCACAAACGGCGACAGGGCGGTGCCCTTGAACGTGTCCGCAATACCATGCGCGACAGTCGCGGAGCAGTTCACGGTGGAGAGGATGCCGATGTAATTGCGCGTGGCCACTCGCCCGTCGGGACGAACGATCCCCATGAAAGTCGCCGCGGGGTCGGCGTACTGCGTTGGCTTCACGTCGACGCCGTAGGCATAATCGCGCGCGAAATCGCCCATTGCCAGATTGTGCAGGTGGACATGCTCTCCGGCGGCGATGGGCCGCTTGGCGAAGCCGATGATCTGGTCGTAGCGCTTGACCGGCTCGCCCACGCCGATCGCACGCGTCGCGACCTTGTGGCCCGGAGGGACGAGCCCGGAGACCTTGACGTTCTCGTCGAGGAGCGCGGTGCCGGAGACGAGCTGCTGACGCGCGATCACCACGTCATCGTTGGGGTGTAGGCGGATGGTGAAAGAAGTTTTGGTTAGCATGGCAGCCTCCCGGCCGAGCGTTGAAGGTCAGAATCCTTAGATGTCTCTTGGCAAGAACGGGTTGTCAATAGAACAGGTGCGGCAGCCATAGTGATATCGCAGGCATGTAGGTCACCAGAATCAGCGCCAGCAGCAGCGGCACCAGCCAGGGCAGAATCGCTATCGTCGTTCGCTCGAACGACAGGTTGGCGATCCGCGCCAGGACAAAAAGGACCATGCCCATCGGCGGATGCAGCAAGCCGATCATGAGATTGAGCACCATGATCAAGCCGAAGTGCACGCCGTCGATGCCGAGTTGATGCACCACCGGCATCAATACTGGGACGAGGATCAGGATCGACGCGGTGGGCTCGAGGAAGCAACCGACAAAAAGCATCAGAAGATTCGCCAGCAACAGAAATACCCATGGGCTGTGGGTAAAGCCCAGCACCCACGCGGCGAACGTGTCGGTGACCTTGGTGACAGTGAGCAGCCAGCCGAAGATCGACGCCGCCGCGACGATGAACATCACGGTTGCCGTGGTCTCGATCGTTTCCATCGAAACCTTGACCAACATCTTCCACGACAGCGTTCGGTACCAGGCGAGTCCAAGGAACAGTGCCCACACGCATGCGGCGATCGCGCCCTCGGTCGGCGTGAAAATCCCGCTGGTCATTCCGCCGACGAGCAGGACCGGCGTCATGATCGGCAGCACCGCGTCAAAGCGGAATTTCCGGTCGGCTGCGAGCAGCAGCAGCATGCCAACGCCGACGGCAATGTTGAACGACGCGCCGAGCTGAATCGCGCCCCAGATCGCAACCGGGAAGACGATGACGATGGCAAATTCGATCATCGCTTTGCCCACGCGCGCCCACTCGAACGCGATGTCGCCGCCCCATTTGTATTTCCACGCATAGTAGCTGACCGTCGCCATCATCAGCGCCGCCATGACCACGCCCGGCATGATGCCAGCCAGGAAGAGCTGGCCCACCGACACATCGGCCATCATTCCGTAGATCACGAACGGCAGCGACGGCGGGATGATCGGCCCCATCGTCGACGATGCCGCGGTGACGCCGACGGCGAACTCCACCGGGTAGCCCTGATCCTTCATCGCCTTGATCTCGATCGTTCCCAGGCCCGCGGCTTCGGCGATCGCCGTACCCGACATGCCGGCGAAGATCATCGAGGCGATGACGTTGACGTGACCGAGGCCACCGCGCAGCCAACCGACGAGCGCCAGCGCAAAGTTGTAGATACGCGTGGTGATCCCGGCGTTGTTCATCAGGTTGCCCGCGAAGATGAAGAACGGCACCGCCAGCAATGGGAAGCTGTCGATACCGCTGATCATCCGATGCACGACGACAAACGGCGGCAGATCGCCGGTCAGCAACACGTACAGGAGTGCCGATGCCGCCATGGCGATCGCGACCGGCACACCCGCCGTCATGGTGGCCAGAAAGCTGCCGAGCAGTGCGGGCGTCATACAAGACTCTCGGGTGCGGGTGCGGTATCGGGCTGATCGAGCGCGCTGTAGCCGCGCCGCCAGTTTCTGATCGCGACCTGGACCGCCCTGAATGCGCTGCACGCAAAACCGAACAGGCACACGCCGTAGACGAGGTTCATTGGCAGATCGATGATCGTCATCCGGTAGCTACCCATCTTCTGCATCATCTGCCAGGTCAGCACGACCGCGGCACCGAGAAATACGATCTGGACCACATCGACGAGAGTCGACAGAACCCGACCGACGCGGCGCGGGATGAGCCGGTACAGAAAATCGACGTGGATATGCCGGTTGTCGCGCACCGCCGCCGCGATGCCGACGAAAACTGTGCAGATGAGGAGGTAGCGCGCGATCTCCTCGGTCCAGGACGCCGAGTCGTTGAGAAAGTAGCGGGTGAAAAACTGATAGCAGACATTGAACGCAAGCAGCCAGAAGAACGCCAGCGCGATCCACGCCTCCATGCCGTAGATCGACAGGTCGATCGGGGCATCGCTGAGGTGGATGTGCCCTGAGGCATCGAGGACGTGCTCTTCGCTCACGGCGGATGGCATGGCATCGGGTTCAGAGATCATGGGAACGATTTCCGGATCATGATTTCGGCACATGGCTCGCACTGGACGAGGGGTCCACACCAGTCGTCATTCCCGCCAAGCTGGAATCCAGCGTCGCGTACGGCGACAAAGACACTGGATCCCAGGTCCCAGTCCACTTGCCCGGGATGACGCATCCGTCTCCAATCGCGCTACGGCTGTGTCTTGCGCTCTTGGACCGATGCGTCACTTTATCTGTTGGATCTTGTCCCAGTCCGCCTTGGAGTAACCCATCGACTCGAAGGTGACATTCTTCAGGATCGCGTCCCGGAACGACTTCTTGTCCACGGCGGTCACGGTCAGTCCTTTCTTGCGGAATTCGTCAACCAGCTCGCCCTCGCGCTTTTGAATCTGCGCAGTTGCTTTGGCCGCCGCTTCCTGCGTCACGTCAGTGAAAATTTTCTTTTCCTGGTCGGACAGCTTGGTCCATATGTGTGGTGCGACCTGCGTGGCCAGCGAGTCGATGATGTGGCCGGTCAGGATGATGTACTTCTGTACCTCGTAGAACTTCTTGGCCTCGATCGTCGTCAGCGGATTTTCCTGCGCGTCGACCGTGCCGTTCTGCAGCGCAAGGTAGACCTCCGCAAATGCAATAGGCGTCGGGTTAGCACCGCATGACTTGGGGAGCGCCAGGTAAGCCGGCACGTCCGGGACTCGAATTTTCAGGCCTTTCATGCCGGCGCAGTCGGTAAACGGCTTGTTTGACGTTGTGTGCCGTGCCCCGTAATACGTCATCGCAGTGATCTGAATGCCTGTCTTGTTGCGGTACTCGTCGACCATTTCCTTGAAATACGGACTCTGCGACCACTTGATCAGATGCTCGCCGTCACGAAAGGTGTATGGGTAGTAGCCGACGCCGATCCGCGGCATGGTGCGCGCGGCGAACGAGAGCCCGGAGATGATCATGTCGACCGTGCCCAGGGTCAGTCCCTGGTTGAGGTCGGACTCCTTGCCCAGGCTCGACGCGGGAAACACGTCGATGTGATATTTGCCGTTGGTGCGCTTTTCGATCTCGGCGGCGGCCCACACCGAAAACGTGTGATACGGCTCCGACGTCTCGTACACGTGTGCCCACTTAAGCTTGGTCTGCTGTGCGACTGCATTGCCGCTTCCCGAGGCAATGGCAAATGCGGCGGCGACGACTACGTACCGGGCAATTCGAAACATGCTGCTCCTCCTCTTGTAAGTATTCATGCGGCGATCACTTGAACCTTGGTGCTGCGGGTCTTGTCCTTGGCCAGCTCGAACGCCTTGACTGCGTCCTGGAGCGGGAACTGTCCGGAGAGGAGCGGCCGCACGTCGACCCGCCGCGACGACAGGTAGTCGACCGCCCAGTCGAACTCGATCCCCCAGCGGAAGGCGCCCTTCAAGTCGAGCTCTTTGCTCATGATTTCGTTGACGACGAACGGCAGCGGCTCGTGAGGCAAGGTGCCCACCTGAACGACGGTGCCGCCGCGATTGACCGCCGCGACGCACGCTTTCAGCGCGGCAAAGCTGCCGGAAACTTCATAAGCAACGTCGAATTGCGGGGCGGACAGCGCCCCGGCGTCGCGATCGGCGCGAATCGCGCGATCGGCCCCCACCGCGGTTGCAGTGGCCAGCGGCCGGTCGAGAACGTCGGACACCGTAATTTGGCGGGCCCCGGCGAGACGGGCCGCGATCACGGTGAGGCAGCCGATGGTGCCGGCGCCGGTAACCAGCACCGATTTGCCCACCAGCACGGGGCCGCGATTGACCGCGTGCAAAGCCACCGCCAGCGGCTCGGCAAATGCAAGCTCACCGAGCGAGATATCGCCGGCGACGGGGTAGCACTGCCGCTCGCCCATGACGAAATATTCGCAGAACATGCCCTGCACGTGCGGATACAAGCTCGCGCTGCCGAGAAAGCGCATGTTCCGGCACAGATGCTCGCGTCCCTCGCGGCAGTAGTCGCAATGCCCGCAGGCGTGGGAGGGCGACACCGCGATCTTGTCGCCGGGCTTCACGCGCGTCACGCCGGGTCCGACCTTGGCCACCACACCCGACGCCTCATGCCCGGGGATCAGCGGCTCGCGAATCACGAAGCTGCCGTTCCTCCCCTCGAAATAGTAATGCAGGTCGGAGCCGCAAATTCCGCCCGCACCGAGCCGTATCAGCACCTCTCCCGGCCCGATTTGAGGGTCTTCGGTAGGCTCGATACGAAGGTCATCCTTGGCGTGAATGCGGCAGGTAAGCATGTTCTCTCCCGATCTAATGTAGCGCGTCCCAGCCGGTGCTGAAACGCTTGTACGCCTGATTCAGGTGACGCTGCATCGCGGTCCGCGCGGCAGCGCTGTCGTGCGCCGCGATCGGCTTCAACACCGCGCGATGTTCCGCCAGTGCCGATACCCACAGCTGTGGCGAGTCGTAATGGTGCTCGAGTTGTTTGTACAGCGGGCCGCCGCGTTCTTCCCAGAGCATTTTGACGACCTGAACCAGCGCGCCATTGCCCGTTGCCTCGGCAATGCGCAAGTGAAAAAGGCGATCGGCGTTGAGAGGCTGCTTTTCGTCGGCCATTTCCTTCTGCATCAGGTCCAACGCTTCCTCGATCGCTTCGACTTGCACCTTCTTCGCCGATTTCGCGGCCAATGCGGCACATTCGCCCTCGATCACCCCGCGCGCCCTGAGCAACTCGAACGGGCCTGACGCCGCCTGCACCTGGTCGTTGCCGTTGCGCCCGGGCGCGAGCACGTAAATGCCGGACCCGATGCGCACGTCGACCAGCCCTTCGACCTCGAGTGCGATCAGGGCCTCGCGCACCGAGGGACGCGAAACGCCGAGCTGACGCGCGAGATCGCGTTCCGGCGGCAGGCGCGAACCCGCGGTAAACTCGCCGGCGCGGATCAGGGTCCGGATCTGATCGGCAATCTGGCGGTAAAGGCGGCGGGGCTCGATGCTGTGGATGGGCATATGCATGCTCAAGACGGATCGGATAACGTTGCGCGCCGCCCGCTTGACCGGAACAGTGTAGCTAAACAAAATCCGGCGCTTTGGTCAAGTGGTCTTACCAATTGTCTGCGGGTTTCTTCCGCGCTTGATAAAATAGGCACACGCACTCGATGCCGGCAATTGCGTTAGCGGCAAATCTCATGGGGGCTCCAACAGTGGCTGGACGACTCGAAGGCAAGGTCGCGCTCATCACCGCCGCAGGCCAGGGCATCGGCCATGCGACCGCGCTGGCCATGGCGCGGGAAGGCGCACGAGTCTACGCGACCGACGTCAATGCCAAGGCGCTCGAGCGCTACGCGGACACCGCGGGCATCATCGTGCGGGCGCTCGACGTTCTCGACGATGCCGCGGTTGCCAAGACCATAGCCGAGCTTCCGCCGCTGTCGATCCTGTTCAATTGCGCAGGATACGTGCACAACGGGACGGTGCTCGACTGCACGTCCAAGGATTGGGAGTTCAGCTTCAATCTCAACGTTCGCTCGATGTACATGACGATCAAATGTGCGCTGCCTGCCATGCTCGCCAACGGCGGCGGCAGCATCATCAACATGGCGTCGGTTGCGGGCTCGATCAAAGGCATTCCGAACCGTTTTGTTTACGGTGCGAGCAAGGCCGCCGTCATCGGATTGACCAAGGCCGTTGCCGCGGACTACGTGACCAAGGGCATCCGCTGTAACGCCATCGCGCCGGGAACGGTCGACACGCCCTCGCTCCACGAGCGGATCAACGCCCAGGCCGATCCGGTCGAGGCGCGCAAGGCGTTCATCGCCCGCCAGCCGATGGGCCGGCTGGCCAAGGCCGAGGAGATCGCGCCTGTCGTCGTGTTTCTTGCCTCGGACGAGTCGGCGTTCGCGACCGGAAACGTGTATTCGGTCGATGGCGGCATGACCATTTGACGTCAGCTGACGACATGACCATTTGACATCCGCTGACGGCATGACTATTTGACGCCGGCGTTTTCAATCCGCATCGTTACCCACACCCTTTCGCAAAAGGAGCACCCATGAAACTCGTACGCTATGGACCCCCTGGCAAGGAAAAGCCCGGCCTGATCGACGCCGATGGCAAGTTGCGCGACCTTTCGCGCAAGGTAAAGGATATCGATGCATCGACCCTCGCCCCTGCGTCGCTCGCTCAACTACGCAAGCTCGACACCAAAAAGCTGCCACTGGTGAAAGGCAGGCCCCGGCTCGGCCCGTGCATCGCCACCCCGCCCAAGTTCGTGGCGATCGGCTTAAACTACATCGATCACGCGAAGGAAACCGGCTCGCCGATCCCGGAATATCCGATTGTGTTTTTCAAGGCGGAGACCTGCATCGTCGGCGCCAGCGATAACGTGATGCTGCCACCGGATTCGACCCATACCGACTGGGAAGTCGAGCTGGGTGTGGTCATCGGCCGCACGGCGCGGCAGGTGGCGGTCAAAGATGCGCCCAAGCACGTCGCCGGTTATTGCGTGATCAACGACGTGTCGGAGCGCGAATATCAGATGAAGCGCAGCGCGTCGCAGTGGAGCAAAGGCAAGGGCTGCGACACCTTCGGCCCGCTGGGGCCATGGCTGGTGACCACCGACGAGATCAAGGATCCGCAGAATCTCGATATGTGGCTCGACGTCAACGGCTCGCGCAGACAAACCGGCAACACGCGTACGATGATCTTCAGCGTCGCCGAGTTGGTCGCCGATGTATCCAAATATATGACGCTGCTGCCCGGCGACGTGATCACCACCGGGACACCGCCCGGCGTGGGCATGGGCATGAAGCCGACTCCGCAGTATCTCAAGGCGGGCGATGTCATCACCCTTGGCGTCCAGGGCCTAGGCGAGCAGAAACAAAAAGTCGTCTCGTACAAGAAGGGGCGCTGAACACGACACCGGCACACGGCACCGCCTATGATATCGCCGGACGCGGCGTCGCCAACGTGCAGGCGATGAGCAATGCCCTCGCCATCGCGGTTCGGATGGGCGCCGCGTCGCACTGACGTTGCGCCGACATCCCCGGCGCAAACCACCGACTCCAAGCTCCGATTCAAAGCACAGGCACTTTTGAAACGCGATGGCTGACACCGACCTTGCCTTGCCATCACGCATGCTTTCGCGCGAGGATTTCCTCTATCCGCCGCTGTCCCCGAATCGAACGGGCCGGCTCAAGCTCGATGCATTGCATACCATGTACTGGGAGGAGTCCGGCAATCCGCGCGGCGTCCCGGTCGTGTTCCTGCATGGCGGACCGGGCGGCGGCAGCGCGCCGGATCATCGGCGCTTCTACGACCCGGCGTTCTATCGCATCATCGTCTACGACCAGCGCGGCGCTGGCCAGTCGACTCCGCTGGGTGAGCTCGGGGACAACACCACGCCGCAGCTCATCGCCGATCTCGAGCGCTTGCGCGCGCACTTGAGTGTCGAGCGCTGGCTGGTCTTCGGTGGATCGTGGGGGTCGACGCTCGCGCTCGCCTACGCCGAAGCGCATCCGGATCGTGTGCAGGGGTTGGTCCTGCGTGGCATTTTCCTTTGCCGCCCGCTGGAGATCCAGTGGTTCCTCTACGAAATACGGTTTGTCTTTCCGGAAGCATGGCGCGTGTTCGCCGGCTTTCTTCCGGAAGGCGAGCGAGGCGACCTGCTCGCCGGCTACTATCGCCGGCTGATCGATCCCGATCCCGCGGTGCACATGCCGGCGGCGCACGCGTGGAGTCGCTACGAAGGCTCGTGCTCGACGCTGCTTCCGGATCCGGAGCTGGTGGCCCACTTCGACGAGGACGCTGTCGCGCTCGCCATCGCCCGTATCGAGGCGCATTACTTCGTGAACGGCATCTTCCTGCCCGACAATGCGCTGCTCGCGGGGATCGACCGCATCCGTCACATTCCGTGCGCCATCGTGCAGGGGCGCTACGACGCGGTGTGCCCTATCCTCTCGGCGGATGAGCTGCACCTCGCATGGCCAGAAGCACAGTACGTGATCGTCGCCGACGCGGGACACTCGGCGCGCGAGCCCGGCATCGCGCGCGAGCTGGTCGCGGCGACGAATCGGTTTCGCCAGATCGTGAGTAAGAAATGAGCGCGGTTGTCCCTCGCGCCTGTCTCGAATAGAAATCACCATGGCTATCATCGAGCGCGTCGAGCTGGGCCTCGTCAACCTCACGCCCAAGGTCAAGCGCACCGACGCGATCCAGAGCTTCGTGTCGCAGGAGACGCCGATGCTGCGCGTGTTCGACCGTGATGGCGCGATCGGCACCGGATACAGTTACACCATCGGTACCGCGGGCTCGTCGATCGTAGCGCTGCTACGCGATCATCTGGCGCCGCATTTGATCGGACGCGACGCCGACGCGATCGAGGCCATTTGGCGCGATCTGTTGTTCTCCACGCACGCGACATCGGTGGGCGCAATCACCTCGCTCGCGCTGGCGGCAGTCGACACCGCACTGTGGGACCTCTCTTGCCGGCGGGCGAAACTTCCGCTGGCGATTCACGCCGGCGGCGCCAAGACATCGCTGCCGCTGTACACGACCGAAGGCGGATGGCTTCATCTCGAGCCCGCTGCATTGGTCGACGACGCGCTCGCGGCAAAGACGAAGGGCTTCGGCGGCGCCAAGATCAAGATCGGCCGGCCGCACGTCGCAGAAGACGTCGCGCGCTTGAGCGCGGTACGCGACGCGGTCGGCGCGGCCTGGGACATCATGACTGACGCCAACCAGGGCTTCACCCTGCCCGAGGCGATTCGTCGCGCGCGGCATCTGGAGACGCTCGACATCGCGTGGTTCGAGGAGCCGATGCCGGCCGACGACATTGGCGCGCATCGCGAGTTGGCGCGACAGACCAGCGTGCCGATCGCGATCGGCGAGTCGCTCTACAGCATCTCGCAGTTCAAGGATTATCTCGAGGCAAACGCGTGCTCGATCGTGCAGGTCGACGTGGCGCGCATCGGTGGCATTACACCGTGGCTCAAGGTCGCGCACTTGGCCGAAGCGTTCAACGTTCCGATCTGCCCGCATTTCCTGATGGAGCTGCACGTCGGACTTTGCTGCGCGGTGCCCAACAGCCGCTGGGTCGAGTACATTCCGCAGCTCGACGCCATTACCCGCACTCAGCTAGCGATCCGCGATGGACGCGCTCATGCGTCGGAGGATCCGGGGCTGGGCATCGACTGGGATTGGGACGCCATCGAACGCCTGCAAAACGCGAGGCCGATCGTCATACGATAGTTGTGCACGTCACTGCTGAGGATTACCGAGACGCATTACAGCTCGCAAAACGCCCGTCGTCGCGCGAAATCGGAGACTCAGCGGCGTGCGTCGAATGACACTAGGTCCCCGCTGAAGCCTGCCCCGAATGCTTGAATCGGGGGCGGGAACGACGAAATTGTGACGAGTGGGCTACCTCAGCGGAGGGAGCACCATGCGAACGCGCACGATCACATCGTTGGCAACAGTATCCGGATCGGCCCATTGACCTTCGCCGATCTTGTAATCGAGCCGCTTGAGCGTGAAGCTGCCTTCGGCGACGCTGTTGCCGGTGGCATCCTTCTTGAGCGTGATCGGCACCACGGCGTCATGCGTGATGCCCTTGATTGTCAACTGACCGACAACTTCGTACTTATCGCCGCCGAGATCCCTGATCGCCGACGAAGCAAAATGTGCGACCGGAAACTTCGCGGTGTCGAACCACACCGGGCGCTTGATCTCGGTCTCGGATTCGTCGCTGGCGAGGTCGATGCTACCGAGCTCGATGTCGAAATCAGCTTTCGATCGGCCGAGATCCTTGGGCACGAAGACGATGTTGGCTTTCCATCGACGAAATCGCCCCTCGAGGTTGGCGCCCATCTGCCTCGATATGAACCGGATCTCGCTTTTGTCGATGAGCACGCCTTGCGCGCCGGCCTGACCGGCGGCAAGGAGCATCATCCCAAGCGAGGGAATGAACGAGCGAAACCGCATTTGAACCCTTCCTTAACGAAACCCCAGACAAGCTCAGAGGTTCCAGGATCGCGGCAGCATTCGGATCAGCACTGCATCGCGATCGACAAATGGTGCTTGAGCCACTGCGTGGTGCTTGAGCCACTGCGCCGTGGATACAGACCAGCGCCGGCAGGGTGAAGTTCATCAAGCCTCAGGCAGCGGCATGCTGAGACGCCCGGTGTTCGTCATGACCCATCTCGAAAGCACGCTCGAAGGGCCGTTGCTGGGCAAGTTATGGGCTTCTGCATTGGTATACGAGAACCAATTTTTTGTATACACTTCCGGATGCCCAAGGCGCGTAACGGTTTATAATTCGCGCTGGGAAGGGAGCCGCGCCGATGAAGATCAAATCCGGAACCCGTGCCGAAAAGCTGCGCGAAGCGATCGAAGAAAGCATCGCGACGGGGGCTTTTGCGCCCGGAATGCACCTTGAAGAAACCGAGCTCGCTCAGCGATTTGGAGTGTCGCGCACCCCCTTGCGCGAGGCGCTGATTCAGCTCTCCTCGATGGGCATTGTCGCGTTGCGCCCTCGGCGCGGCGCAGTCGTAGCAGAGGTGACGCCGCAGCGGCTCCTGGAAATGTTCGAAGTGATGGCCGAGCTCGAAGCCATGTGCGGCAGGCTTGCCGCGCGCCGCATGTCCGCCGCCGATCAGGCGGTCATGATGCGCGCGCACAAGGCTTGCGAAGCGGCCTGTATCGCTCAGGATCCGGACACCTACTACCACGAAAATGAACAATTTCACTATGCCATTTACGCCGGCAGCCACAGCGGCTTTCTGATCGAGCAGACAACCGCGATGCATCGGCGTCTGCGTCCCTATCGCCGTCTTCAGCTCCGGGTCAGGAATCGGCTGGCGATGTCGTTCAGCGAGCACAACGGCATCGTGGACGCGCTCATCGCGGGCGACGCCGAAGCTGCCTCGGAGCGATTGCGCCTGCACATTCTCATCCAGGGCGAACGCTTTACCGATCTTCTGGCGTCACTTGCAAGCATTCGCGCACGGCACGACGCCCAGTCCGCAGAGACCCTCGCGCCGCTGATCTTGCCGTCGTAGGGCCTCTTTCGGTACCTTGGGCGGCCTACCGGCCGGGCGCTTTCGGCGCGGTTCCCTGCTGCGGCCCGCCACGGCAACATCCTCGCTGGCGTTCTCTCGGCCCAAGCTCAGGCGGTTCGCACAACGCCACAGTTCGAGGATTTTCCCATGCCGGACAGTCGACTTTTCTTACACTTGGCTCGCCGAGTTTGCGATTCCTTGAACACAACATATTGTTCAGACGTGGCAAAGGCAAGTCGGCATGAATTATGCCTTCGGTCACCAAGCGTATTTTGTCTGAGCGGCTAGCCAGGCAAAAAATGGTTGACTTCGCGTACAGTGCACAGCATTCTGTATACATCAAGAGTATTTTCCCTGATTGCGCTTCGTTAGGCCCTTGATCGTCGAGTGGGCAGAGGCGAAGCCAACCGGCTGCTCAGGCCGATCGCGGCAGCGAGCGGCAATGAGCGGTTGATTACCAAGCTGCTTCTAGGAGGAATCACATGAAGTTCACGCCTCACGCGCTTCAAAGGCGCTCGATGGTTGCGGTGGCCGTCGTGGCTACACTATTGACTTGTGCGTCGCCCACGCAAGCGCGGGTGATCCGAATCGTGATCGATCAGACGCTCAACAACACGCCCGCTGTCGGCGGCGCCCAGACAGTCGCGTACCAGACGATCAACGGGCGTGCGTTTGGCGAGCTCTGCATTCTCGGCTGTGTCGGTGCTGCGAACAATACGATCATCACCGATCTCAATCTGGCGCCGCACGTCGCGAGTACGAGCCCTGCGACGCCTGGGGCAACGGTGGTGCAGTACGTGGCCAGCTTCTCGATCGTAAAGCCCACGAACAACAGTGACGTCAGTGGAATCCTGTGGCATGACGTACCGAACCGCGGCGGCAGGATTGTCATCAATGTCGCCGAGCGAGGTCTGGGCGACGTAGGTTTAAGCAGCGGCTGGCAGGGCGATAATGCCGGCTCCGCAGTCGGCGCCGCGACGACTGTGCCACCTTACGCATCGAGCACCATCCCTGTTTTGACCGGGCTGCAGGGCAACGAATGGGTGAAGACGCCGGTGGCGTCGGGAACAACCGGGTTCACGCTCGGCCGGATCGTCAACCGCAGCGGCGCCGCTTCACAGCCACTCAACGTGATGGGCAACCCCATTCCGTATCTGCCCGCGTCGCTGGACACCACGGTGCCGGGAGTGGTTCTGACCACCCACACACACGAGACGTTAAACGGCAATGTCACGACGGGCGCGACGATACCGAGCACCGACTGGGCTTTTGCCCACTGCGATGCTACTAACCCGTTCCCGGGCACGCCACAGGATCTCGATCCAACGCACCTGCCGGGTAGTCTGCCGGTCCATGTCTGCCTGAGGAACGGGTTCGATCCCACGCTGCTGTATCAGTTGGTCTATCAAGTCAAGGATCCGTACGTACTCGGTGCCGGTACGGCTGCCTTCCGCGATGTCGGCTCGTTCTTCCGCTACGCAGCCGCCGACGACTTCGGAACGGCGAATCCGATCGCAGGCACGATCAGCAAGGAAGTGATCCGCGGCGTTTCGCAGTCGGGCAACTTCACGCGCCACTACATTTTTCTTGGAATGAATCAGGACGAAGCCGGCAGAATCGTGCACGACGGCGCCTGGCCGATCATTGCCGGCAGGCGCGTCGCTAACAATTCGCGCTGGGGACAGCCTGACGGCGTGCTCGAGCTCTACCAGATGGGCTCCGAAGGCCCGCAATGGTGGACGCCATGGCCGGATACGGTTCGCAACCTGCAAACGGGAAGCATTCTCGACCGCTGCAACGCCACCCAGACCTGTCCGAAGATCATCGAGCACTTCGGCGGCTCGGAAGTCTTCGCTCTCAAAATGACCACCGAATGGGTGGGCACCTCCGCGGATGCCGATATCCCTCTCCCGGCCAATGTGCGGCGCTACTACGTCCCGAGCACGACGCACGGCGGTGGCAGCGGCGGATTCAATGAGAATATCCCCCCCAACGGCGTCAGCTGCCCCGGCAACAACTGGGGAACGGGCGTGTTCCCGAGACAGAGCCCGGTGCCTGAGACCGAGCTCGTCAATGTGCTGCGTCTCGCGATGCGCAACTGGATCACGAACGGTACGCCGCCTCCGCCGAGCCGCTATCCGACGCTAGGGGGCGGCACGCTCGTCGATCCGACGCAGGCTGCGATGGGCTTCCCGAGCGGCGTCCCGGGCATCCCCGCGTCGATCTTCCTGCCGGAGAACTTCGTGAACCCGGTGTTGGATTACGACTGGGGCCCGAACTTTGACGAGTTCAATGCGACCGGCTTTGCGACCAACCTTCCGCCCCCTATCAAGAGCGTCATCAAGATGAAGGTTCCCAAGGTCGACGCGGACGGCAACGAGCTCGGTGGCGTTCCCACGGTGCTGCGCGACGCGCCGCTCGGCACCTATCTCGGGTGGAACATCACGTCATCGGGCTTCCACGCCGGTCAGGTGTGCAATTACACCGGCGGCATGGTGCCGTTCGCGCATACGCAGGCCGAGCGCCTGGCCAACGGAGATCCGCGTCTGTCGCTAGAGGAGCGATACGGAAGTCACAACGGATACGTGAGCAAGGTGTCGGCCGCCGCGTTGAACGCCTTTTTCCAAGGGTACCTGCTCAAGTCCGACGTGGGGAGTCTCATCAGTCAGGCGTCGGCCAGCAACGTCTGCGCCCATGGCTCGTCGGGTCAGAGCTGCGATCCCGCGGCACCGTAACGCGGTTCGGAACAATGCGCTGCGACAGCGAGGGAGTGGTTAGCGGTTTCCAAACCGCTGTCGCAACGCAGATTGCGAGGAGAAATCATCATGCTGAAGTATTCTTTTGCCGTAGCAGTCATGTCGCTCGGTCTGGTGGCATCGCTGCCCGCCGAGGGTGCGTTCTCGGGCGCTTTTGCTCCCGGCACTTGGACGACCTCGTTTATCGGTGACGTTGCGCCTCCCGGGCCGGTCGACAACGGCACGGTCGATACGTCGGGCGTGCCGGCCTCGGTCACCATCATCGGTGGTGACGATCCAAGCAATCCGTTTGGCAATTTCAATTCCTGCGTCGGCGGCGGTTTGTTTGGCTGTGAAATCCGGTATAGCCACGCAGCCGCGGGCGGACCGGTCAGCTTCGCATGGAACTACACAACCGCAGATAGTTGTGGCGCCCAATGCGACCTGTTCGGCGTGCTGCTGGGGGGTGTCGAGCACCTTCTCTCCGACCCCGGTGGACCGAGTCCCCAGCACGGGACCTTCGGCGTTGGCAACGTGCCGCTGATATTTTTTATCTCCTGCGGCCAGGACTGCGCTGGCGGTGCTGCGAGGGTCGTGATCTCCGCATTGACGGTGCCGGAGCCCGGTACACTGGCATTGATCGGCCTGGGACTCGCGGCTTCGTGTTTTATGCGCAGACGGCTCGGCTAGGTCGGGCGCCTGCAAACGCAACGGCGGCTGCGGCCGCCGTTTTTTTTGCCCCCGGCAGAGGTCGCCGACCGGTATCCAAAGCGTCCAAGTGCGTGCCGTCCGCGCATCATCCGTCGCATCACAAGCAAGATCTGGCGTCGTCCCGACTGCGCACCATCACGATGTCAGGAAGTCGAGATGCCGGGATGGCGTTCAACCCGCGTGCACTTTTCTCGCCGGTATAATGTTGAAGCCCTCGGTTTCCACGCTCCGTTGACCCGCAACGAACACTGGCTTTCGCGCAGCCGCAGCGCGGTCTGGCACCCGTGCACGCAGATGAAGCAGCACGAGACCACGCCGCTCGTTCCCATTTCGCGCGGCAGTGGCTCCTGGCTATACGATTTCGACGGCCACCGCTATCTCGACGCGATCGGTTCGTGGTGGGTCAACCTGTTCGGGCACGGACACCCGGCGATCAATGCCGCGATCGTCGACCAGCTGGCGAAGCTCGAGCATGTCATGCTGGCCGGCTTTACCCATCAACCGGTAGTCGAGCTCTCCGAGCGCCTGTCGGCGCTCGCGCCGGGCAATCCGGGTCACTGCTTCTACGCCTCCGACGGCGCATCGGCGGTCGAGATCGCGCTCAAGATGAGCTTCCACTATTGGCGCAACGCGGGCCGTGCCGGAAAAACGAATTTCGTCAGCGTGGCCCACGGTTATCATGGCGAGACCGCCGGTGCGCTGTCGGTAACCGATATTCCTCTCTTCCGCGATGCCTACGGGCCGCTGCTGCGCCATCAGGCGAAGGTGCCATCGCCCGATGCGAGGCTCGCGCCTGAAGGCGCGTCGCCACGCGAACAGGCGCTCGCGGCCGCAAACGCCCTTGATGCCTATCTCGCCGCCAATCACGAGGCGACTGCCGCGCTAATCGTGGAGCCGATGGTGCAGGGCGCCGCGGGCATGGCGATGCACGATCCGGCCTATCTCACCCGCGCACGCGAGCTCTGCACGCGATACGAGGTCCATCTGATCGCCGACGAGATCATGACCGGATTCGGACGCACCGGTACGATGTTCGCCTGCGAGCATGCCGCCGTCGCGCCCGATATGCTTTGCCTTTCCAAGGGCATCACCGGCGGCTACCTGCCGTTGTCGGTGGTGCTGACCCGCGACGAAATTTACGAGGCGTTCTACGACGACGATCTCACTCGAGGATTTCTGCACTCGCATTCCTATACCGGTAACGCGCTTGCCTGTCGTGCGGCGCTGGCGGTGCTCGACCTGTTTCGCGACGACGATGTGCTCGAGGCGAATCGAGTGTCCGCGGCGAGGCTCGATGAACTCGCGCGCCCGCTGGCGGCCCATCCCAAGGTCGAGAACTTCCGGCGACTGGGCATGATCTGGGCATTCGACGTCCCCATTGGGCGCGATGGCGGGCGCGATGACTTTGCGCGCCGGTTCGCCGCCGAGGCACTGCGGCGCGAGATGTTGCTGCGGCCGATCGGCCGCACGGTGTACTGGATGCCGCCCTACTGCCTCACCCCGGATGAGATGGAGATCCTCGCTTCGCGCACGCTGGAGCTCGTCGCATGCGCCTGAGCGCGTCCGGCACCTCATTGGGAGCGCCATACGACGCGCTGCGCGGCGCGTTGCTCTGCGGCCTGTGCTGCGCGCTGCTGCTCGCGGATCAGGCGAGCGCCGCGTTGCCACCGGTGCTCGCGCGCGCATTCCTCGACCAGCGCATTCCGCTGAATGCCGTCAGCGCCTACGTGCAGGAGATCGGCGCCGCCAACTCAGTCAAGCCGCTGCTCGTACACCGGCCATTGCAGCCGATGAATCCCGCGTCGACCATGAAGCTGGTGACGACGTTTGCCGGCCTCGAGCTCCTCGGGCCGGACTTTCGCTGGAAGACCGAAGCCTATGCCGACGGTCCGATCGTCGCCGGCGTGCTCACCGGCGATCTGGTGCTCAAAGGCCGCGGCGATCCGAAGATCACCCTCGAGCAGTTCAGCGAACTCGTCGCACGCATTCGCGCCACCGGCCTGTCTTCCATCCGTGGCGACCTGGTGCTGGACAGGACGTGGTTCGACACCGGAGCGTACGATCCGGCGGCGTTCGACGGCGAGCCGCTGCGACCCTACAACGTCGGCCCGGACGCGCTCGCGGTCAACTTCAAGAGCGTGCGCTTTGTCTTTGCGCCCAATCTCGCGCGGGATATGGTCGAGGTGCGCGTCGAGCCGCCGCTTGCCAACATCGTGATCCACGGGACGCCGCAGCTCGCCCCCGGCGACTGCGGCGATTGGCACAGCGCGCTGCTCGCCGAATTCAAGAACCGGGCCGAAGGCGCCGACGCAAGCTTTCGCGGCCACTATCCCATCGCCTGCGGTGAGCGCGACTGGTACGTCGCGCTCCTTGACCATCCTCACTACGTCCTCAACCTGTTCGCGCGAACCTGGGCCGATGTCGGCGGCAGCTTGGCCGGCACCGTACGCGACGGTCGGACGCCCATCTCGGCCATGCGCCTCGCCACGCTGGATTCGGTGCCGCTCTACGAGGCAGTGCGCGACATCAACAAGATGTCGAACAACCTGATGGCCCGGCAGCTTTTTCTATCGCTGGCGACGACCGCCTATCCGCCGCCTGCGACGACCCTGCACGCAGCCGAGGCCGTCGAGCGCTGGCTTGCCAAGCGCAAGCTCAAGTTCCCCGAGCTGGTAATGGTCAACGGGTCGGGCCTGTCGCGACACGAACGCATCGCCGCGCAGAGCATGGCGCGACTTTTGCTCGCCGCCGACAGCAGCAGCGTTCGCAACGAGTACATCAGCTCGCTGGCTGTGGCGGCCACTGACGGGACCGTCGGCAAGCGCTTTCAGAACGACGAGGTTGCCGACCAGGCATTTCTCAAGACCGGTACGCTGGAAGGCGTACGCGCGATCGCCGGCTACGTCTTCGGACCTACTGGAAGGCGCTTTGTGGTCGTCTGCTTCGTCAATCACCCGAATGCGTCGCGCGCGCAGCCACCGCTCGACCTCCTGGTGCAGTGGGTGTACGACAACGCGCGGTAAGGCCCTACATGAAGGGAATCGCCTTGCTGTCCTTGAACAGAACGTAGCCCCGCACCAGACGATAGATCACCCAGACAGTCGCCGCGATCCAGATGCCGAAGGCAATCGGGATGCCGATCAGGATCAGCCCGAGGGTTACCAGCACCAGCCAACCGAGCAATGCCCACAGCATCGAAAACCAGAAGGTACGGATCAGCCATCGGTAATGCGACGCGAGCCAGGTACCCGCCGTTTCGCTGCGCCTGACGTAAGCAATGATGATCGCGATGATGCCTAGCACGCCGAAGAACGGCGCGATCAGAGGAAACCCCGAAGACACGAGGCCCGCGACCGCGGCAATGCCATAGAGCGCGTAAATCAGCAATGTGGTCGAAATCAACGACGCGGACGGTGTGCTTGGCGGCAGAGCTTGTGTATCGTAGGTGTCGGCCATCGCGGAATCTCCATTGTCGGATGCGGTTATGAGCGACCGCGCCGCGTATATGGGGACAAGCTGTGACGCTTCAACCTCTGCTTGCTCGGGAAAGCAGGGCGCGAGCGGCGCCGCCGCAGTGCGATGTCGCACACCACATCACCGGCGTTATAATGGCCGCCCGGTGGACATCGGGGCGCGAATGCCGCGCTCCGAGGTCCTGTCCGGCTCATTCACGGGGGTTGAACATGACTGCTGCAAAACTGGAGCGCACCCGAAAATCGCTGGTCAAGGATTTCGGCGATGTACTCGCGGAAGCCGAGACCTTGCTCAAGCAGGCCGCGGCCGAAACCGGCGAAAAAGCGAGCGATCTGCGCTCGCAGGTCGAAAGCAAGCTGATGGCGGCGAAGTTGAAGTTGCAGGATCTTCAGGATGACGCCGTCGATCGCGCCAAGGCGGCCGCTCGGGTGACCGACGATTATGTGCGCGACAATCCGTGGCAGGCGATCGGCGCCGCCGCGGCGGTCGGCTTCCTCGTCGGTGTGTTGATCAGCCGCCGCTGATCGCAGTGTCCGAGGGCAAGGACAGTCGTCCGCAAGGCGGCGTCGTGGGCGCGATGGCGCAACTCGGCGCCAGCGCGCTCGCGATACTGCGCACCCGGCTCGAGCTCGCAAGCGTCGAGTTTGCCGAGGCGCGCGAGCGCATCAAGGAGATGGTGCTGCTGGCGGCGGTCGGCACCGTGCTGGGTCTTTTCGCGCTACTTTTCGCGTCGCTCTTTGTCATCGCCTGGTTCTGGGATTCCTACCGTCTCGAGGCGGTCGGCGGCGTCACTTTGTTCTACATCGCGATCACCGTGCTGGTCTTCGCGCGGCTCAGGAAGATCTCGCGCGACGCGCCCGCGCCTTTCGCGGCGACCCTGGAAGAGCTCGAAAACGACGCCGCGGCATTGCGGCGGCACCGGTGAGAACAAGATGAGTGCCCGAATGGACACGCTCGCCGCGCGCAAGGCGCTTTTGATCGCTCGGCTGCGACTGCAACGCATGGAGCTCGCGTTGCATGCCGGCGCCGCACGGGAGACGCTGCGCCCCGCGAGTCTCGTGGCGAGCGCCGTCGCCAAGCCCGCCGCGCTGGTCGCCATATTCGAGGTCGTGGCGCCGCTGCTGGGATTGAAGCGCTACGCCCGCTGGGCGCGTTTTGCTTCGGTCGCTTTCGCGCTGTCGCGCATCGTGCGCACGCGCCGCGGCGACTACGACTAAGCTCTCGTCGACTTAACCTGCACCTTGGTTGCACCTGGTCGCGATGACGCAGGACTGAAGCAGCGTCGACAGCGATGAAGCGCTGATCGCGCCGAGCACTATCCCAGACCGAGCTCTTTCCACAGTGCGTCGACGCGCCGCTTGACCGCATCGTCCATGGCGATCGCGCGACCCCAGACGCGCGTGGTTTCCGCGCTCCACTTGTGAGTCGCGTCGATGCCCATCTTGGCGCCCAGCCCGGCAACCGGCGAGGCAAAGTCGAGATAGTCGATCGGCGTATTCTCGATGATCACGGTATCGCGCGCCGGATCGACGCGCGTAGTGATCGCCCAGATCACTTCCTTCCAGTTCCGTACGTCGACGTCGTCGTCGGTCACGATGATGAACTTGGTGTACATGAACTGACGCAGGAAACTCCACACACCGAACATCACGCGCTTGGCGTGGCCGGGATATTGTTTTTTCATGCTCACCACGGCGAGGCGATACGAGCAGCCCTCCGGCGGGAGGTAGAAGTCGGAGATTTCCGGAAACTGTTTTTGCAAGATCGGCACGAACACTTCGTTGAGCGCCACGCCGAGAATCGCCGGCTCGTCGGGAGGCTTGCCGGTGTAGGTGGAGTGATAGATGGGATCACGGCGCATGGTGATGCGCTCGATGGTGAACACCGGGAACCGCTCGACCTCGTTGTAGTAACCGGTGTGGTCGCCGAACGGTCCCTCGAGCGCGCTCTCGTAGCCGCTCGTGTCGGCTTCATCGGGCTGGATAAAACCCTCGAGCACGATCTCGGCGGACGCCGGGACCCGCAGCTCGTGCGCGATGCACTTGACGATCTCGGTGCGTGCTCCGCGCAGCAGGCCCGCGAACTGATATTCCGACAGCGTGTCCGGGACCGGCGTCACCGCGCCGAGCATGGTGGCCGGATCCGCGCCCAAGGCGACTGCGATCGGAAACCGCGTGCCGCGATGGGCCAACGCGTGATCGCGAAAATCGAGCGCGCCGCCACGATGCGGCAGCCAGCGCATGATGACCTTGTTGCGAGCGATCACCTGCTGGCGGTAGATGCCGAGGTTCTGGCGCGACTTGAGGGGACCACGCGTCACCGTGAGGCCCCAAGTGATCAACGGCGCGACGTCATGCGGCCAGCAAGTCTGCACCGGCATGCGCGCCAGGTCGACGTCGACTCCCTCCCAGACGATCGCCTGACACGGCCCCGACGAGCATTCCTTGGGCGCCATGTTCATGACCTGCATCATCAGCGGACGCGTGTTCTGCCATGCGTCCTTTAATCCCTTGGGGGGTTCCGGCTCCTTCATCGAGGCGAGCAGCTTGCCGACTTCGCGCAAAGCGTCGACCGATTCTTCTCCCATGGCGAGCGCGACACGCTGCGGCGTCCCGAACAGATTGGCGAGAACGGGTATCGCGTGCGCTTTCGGCTTCTCGAACAGCAGCGCGGACCCGCCCGCGGCAAGAACGCGAGCGCAAATCTCGGTCATCTCGAGATGGGGGTCCACTTCCGCGGTGATGCGCTTCAACAGACCGCGGCGTTCGAGTTGGGCGAGGAAGTCGCGAAGATCGGCGTATTTCATGGCAACGTCCTCGCTTCATACCCTTTTGTGCAGGAAACCTGCAAATTTCGCCCAACTGTCGGGGGTAGGCGACACTTGTCGCGTCGTATTGGCGCCACAACCTGATCGAACTCGTATTTCGCGGCTATACGGGCTGGACCGGACCCCATCCTGTAGCTATGCTGATTCCCGTGGGCCTCTTCGGAGGCCCGCGTCGCCAAGGATACCGCTTGACCAGAATTATTTTTGCGAACGCGACGAGCGTCCTGTCCGGCCTGTGCGCCCTGTTCTGGGCGAGCGCCGTCATGGCCGCTGCGGCGGGCACGCTTGGCGCGAGCCCTGCGGCGTCCGGGCCAACGCCTGCATCCGCGGTGCTGCCATCGATCGAGATCCTGGGTGAGCAAACCAAGCTCGCGGGCACCTGCGGCGGCGCAACCTTCGATCTCAACACGTTCATCAACGTCGATGCGCAGGCGTCGGCGGATGTCAGGCTCGCGGTGCCCGGGATCGGCACCATCGAAGAATTCACCGACGAGACCGGAAGCAACATCGGACCGTTCAAAGGCGTCTACCCGACGTTTCATATTTTGAGTTTCGGCGGCGGCTTGCCGCCGAATACGCCGATCACGCTGACGGTTACGACGTTTACCGGCCACGCCCTTTCCGGTGTGACGAGCTTCGTGAGCACGCTGCAGTTCAATTGCACGACGGGAGCGATTCTGAATCTGGTTGCCGCGGCGCCCGGTGTCGCAGAGCCGATCCCGGCGCTCGACGACGCGGCTCTTGCCACGCTTGCCGGAATACTCGCGCTGATGGGCCTGATTGCCCTGAAGCGCCAGCGCTTCGTCCGCCGATAAGTCGGTCCGCGTCGCCCCTCGTCGTCTAGATCACCGCGCTGGCGCCACCGTCCATCGGGACGATCGCGCCGGTCACGTAACTCGCTTGTTCCGACGCAAGGAACAAAGCTACGCGCGCAATTTCCTCGGGAGTGCCATAGCGCTTGAGCGGTATCCGGGCTTCGCTGCGCGAAAGCAGTTCGGCCTCGGCAAGGCCGGTCATCCGCGATTCGGCTTTGAGTCCCTCCTGCACGCGGCCGGTCAAGGTCGCCCCGGGATTGATGCCGTTGATGCGAATCCCCTTCGGACCGAAGGCGCTTGCCAAGCCCACCGTCGCCAGCATCAGCGCCGAGTTCGCGGCGCCGCCGGGCAGGTGCACGGGGGTGGCGACCTTGCCGCCGGCGCCGATGATATTGACGATCGTTCCGCGCTCGCGTGGAAGCATGCGCTTCAGCGCTGCATCGATGGGATGGATGTAACTGAAGAATTTGGCATCCATCGCGTCGTGCCACGCCTGCGCATTCAAGTCGTCGGGCGCGTAGCGGCGCGCGGCTCCCGCGGAGTTCACCAGCACTTCGACCTCGCCGAGCGTTTTTTCCACCCTGGCCACCATCTCCTCCGCAGCGTCATAGCTCGTCATGTCGGCGGCGATGGCGATGGGAGCGCTCCTGCCTCGTGGGAAACGCGCGAGCGCCGCGTCGAGATTCGCCTGGCTCCTCGACACCAGCGCGACCTTGGCCCCCTCGGCGGCGAACGCTTCCGCACACGCATAACCGATGCCCTTGCTTGCGCCGGTCACGATCACCACGCGTCCGGCAAGATTCAGATCCATCGATACTCCTAAAGAAAAACACTAAGGCGCGAGCGCCGCGCGCAGTTGTTGTTTCATCCGCTCGTAGGCATCCTCGCGAGCCGCGGCGTTGGGGGCAATGGTCACGCCCTGCCCCGGATGAACGCCGTTCGGCACGTCCAGATGTATGGGCCGCGACATGTTGGGCGCGTCGAAGCCGTGATGGGTATCCGGATAGGTCCGGACCTGCAGCGGCGCTTTAATGGCCGCCATTCTCTCGCCCAGCGCGACGCAAGGCTTGGGCGATGTCCAATCGTCGGACTCGCCGATGAAAATGCTCACCGCGGTGGCGGGTGCATAGCCGAATCGCGTGCGCATCGACTCGATGCATCCCGGGTAGAACGCGACTGCGGTTCGATAGAACCTATCGGCAGGCGCTTCGGCGGCCAGGAATTGCGTCACCACCGGATGACGCCGATTGATGCTCGCGAGGACCGCGCTGCCGCCATGCGACCAGCCAAGCAGCGCAACACGCGAGTGGTCGACGTCCGATCGCGTGCGCAAGTAACCGAGTGCGGCCAGCACATCCAGGCGGCGGTTGTCTTGCGTGATTCGCTGCTCGCTCAGCTTGAGCGAGCAGATTTCGCGGCGTCCGCGCGGATTGAAGCTATCGGGAAAAAGCACCGCGTATCCTTCGGCGACGAGCAGATCGGCCATCGCCTGATGACGCAACGTAAGGCGATCGCGCCGTGCGGGGGCTTCGCTGTACATGCCGCCACAGCCGTGTAGCGCGACGACCGCGGGTGTCTTGCCGGAAGCGTTATTCGCAGGGGTGACCGGCCTGAAATAAAGCGCGCTGATTGTGACCGGGTGTCCCGTTTCCGGGTCCACGTCGAAGCTCTCGAAGCTGACTCGCTCCGCCGTCGCCTCCGCCGCATGCGCGAGAGGCGTGGCACCGAGCAACGCGGCGCAAAGCGTGAACATCCGCAGCCGTCCGCTAGCGCGGCTCAATCGTCCGGCAGGCTTGGTGAACCTCATCACGATCATTGCTGTGGCCAGAGCGGCCATCGCTCCAGGCGCAACGCGTAATCGATCACGATACCGGCGAACACGGCGGAGCCCAGCCAGTGATTGCCGAGGAACGCCCGGAAGCAGCGCGCCGGATCGCGGGCGCGGATGAGCCAAAAGTGCCACAACGCCAGCAGCGCAGCGACAACCAGGCCGGAATAGTAGATCGGTCCCAGGTGGCGCCGCATCCCGATCCACGCCATTCCGGCGATATAAATCGCGTAGCAGACCATGACCACGGTCACGTCCCATCTGCCAAAAGCGATCGCAGACGTCTTGAGCCCGAGCTTTATGTCGTCGCGGCGGTCGACCATCGCGTACTCGGTGTCGTAGGCCATGACCCAGAACAGGTTGATGCCGAACATCCACCACCCGAGCTCGGAAACGCCGTCGCTGGCCGATGCGAAAGCCATCGGAATTCCAAACGAAAAGGCGATGCCAAGGAACGCTTGCGGAAGCAGGAAAAAGCGCTTGAAAAATGGATAGGCGATGCTGATGGCCAGCGCCGGCACCGACAGCAAAAGCGTCGCGCGATTGAGTGGCAGGATCAGCAGCAATGAAAAAAACGCCAGCGCGGCGGCGAGCGCAAGCGCTTCCCATGGCTTGATTTCCCCGCGTGCCAGTGGACGATTGGCGGTGCGTTCCACGTGCGCGTCGAATTTGCGGTCGGCGAAATCGTTTATCGCGCAGCCCGCCGAGCGCATGAGCAGCGTGCCCAGCACGAAAATTCCGACCACTACCCACGAGGGTGTTCCGAATGACGCCAGCCAGAGCGCGCTCAATGTCGGCCACAGGAGCAGCAGCGTGCCGATCGGCTTGTCGAGCCGGATCAAGCGCTCGTAGGCGTCGATTCTCGCGGCAGCTTTCTGCCAGCGCGATTGCGCCTCGGCCGGTTGTACGGCGTTCTCGTTCACGGTGCAGTTCCCAGTGGAAGCGCGAGCTGCTTCTTCAATGCCTTCGGCGCAACTTCAGCGAACAGTACCTCCGGCGTCGGGTATTTGAGGCGCACGCGCAACTCGCGTTTCATTCGCTGATTGGCAAGCCGCCGCGATTCGCTCATGAACGAGAGCAGCATGGGTGCAATGCGTGTCTCGGCCTCGTCCCAGGATACCCGGGGCGGCCTCGGCAGATGATAGGCGTCGGCGACCGCGTCGAACCAGCCGCCCATCTGCAAATCCGCGTCGTCGGTCACGTTGTACGCGCGATTCGGCAGGCCGCGAAATACCGCGGCAACCGCCGCGCGCGCGAGATCGTCGGCATGGATGTGATTGGTGAAGACGTCGTCCTCGGCGCGAAGCACCGGTGTTCCCTGCTTCAGCCGTTCGAGCGGCAGGCGCGTCTCGGCGTAGATTCCCGGCGCGCGCAGGATCGATAATCGCACGCCATACCGCGTCGCCCAGCGCCGAAGACGGTTCTCGGCCGCGATGCGCCGGTGCGCGCGCGGCGTTTGCGCGTTACGCGGTCGCGACTCGCTGACCCTGGTACCCGCGCAATCGCCATAGACGCCGCTGGTGCTGATGTAGACGAAACGCTGCGGTATAATTCGCGCTTTTGTCAACGCGGCGATTAGCCGGGCGGTGCGCGGATCGTCGCGGCCCTCGCTGGAGGGTGGCGCAAAGTGGAGCACCGCAAAGGGCGCCAGACGCAGCCTGCCGAGGCTGCGCAGCTGGTCGAGGTCGCCGGCGATCGGCGTGATGCCGTGATTTCGAAGCTTCGCAATGTCCTCCGGCCTGCGCGTGAGACCATACAGCCGCACGTTGGCGCGAAGAAGATCGGCGGTTCTGATAGCGACGTCGCCGCAACCTATTAGCAAAACCCTGATCACACCTTCCAACCACCGTGCGGCGCGAAGCGCCGGAGTCCATTGCCCCTCGCCCTGTGCAAGAAAGGGAAGGGGCGAGGGCGTTATTTTGCCGCGCGAAGGCCCGCTCAGAGGCCTCGCATTGCCCTGATTGTATGCCGCACCAGATTACCATAAAACCCAGCGATCACTTGTTCGTCGCCGACGACGGCGAGACGGTGCTCGCCGCGGCGATGCGGGCCGATCTGATGATCCCGTACGGCTGCCGCAACGGCGCCTGCGGCACCTGCAAGAGTCGCATCATCAGCGGAGAAATCGACTACGGCGCGCATCTGCCCGCGACGCTATCCGAGGCCGATAAGAGCGAAGGGCTCGCGCTGCTGTGCGTCGGCAAGCCGCTGACCGATCTCGTCCTCGAAGTCCGCGAAGTTCGCCGCGCCGGCGACATTCAAATCAGGAAGCTGCCTTGCCGCATCGAAAAGATCGACAAGGCCGCGCCCGATGTCGCCATCGTTACGCTCAAGCTTCCGGCGAACGAGCGGCTGCAATACTTCGCCGGGCAATACATCGATTTCCTGCTCAAGGACGGACGGCGGCGGAGCTTTTCGATGGCCAACGCGCCGGAAGACGACGCGCTGCTCGAGTTGCACATCCGGCACGTTCCGGGCGGTGTTTTCAGCGATCAGCTGTTCAATCACTACAAGGGACGTGAAATCCTTCGCTTCGAGGGGCCGTTCGGCGCGTTCCACCTCCGCGTCGATTCCGACAAGCCGATCATCTTCGTTGCCGGTGGAACCGGCTTCGCGCCCATCAAAGCCGTCATCGAGCACGCCTTCAATCACCAGGTCGAGCGGCCGATGGTGCTCTACTGGGGCGTGCGTTCGCTCAAGGACCTCTACCTGCCGCGATTGCCCGAAGAATGGCAGCGACAGCACCGGAATTTTACCTTCATTCCGGTGCTGTCAGACCCGCTGCCCGAGGATCACTGGCCGGGACGCACAGGCTTCGTGCACAAGGCAGTGATGACCGATTTCACCGATCTCTCCGGATATCAGGTCTACACCTGCGGCGGTCCCGGTATGATCGACATCGCGCGCCGTGAATTTATCGCCGAGCGAGCCTTGCCTCCGGAGGAATTCTTCGCCGACGCATTCACTTACGCTGCGCAAACCGAAGCGCCAGCGTAGCTCGGGCCAGCGCAGCAGCGATGACGTTCGACTCGCTCACGTTCGTCGTCTTCCTCGCCCTCACCTTCGTTGCGTACTGGGCCACGCCGTCATGGACCGCGCGCAAGGTGCTGGTTCTCGTCTGCAGCTACGTGTTCTACGCGGCATGGAATCCATTCTTCGTCGTGCTGATCATTGCCACGACAGGCTTCGACTGGTTCGCCGCGCGATGGATGGATCGAACCCGCATTCTCTCGCGGCGCAAGGCAATCATGGCCGCGTCGATCGCGATCAACTTAAGCGCGCTCGGCTTTTTCAAGTATGCGCAATTCTTTGTCGACAACGCCGTCGATCTCCTCAGGATTTTCGGTGTCGATTACAAGCCCTTGTCGCTCGGCATCCTGCTGCCGGTTGGCATTTCCTTCTACACCTTCGAAAGCCTGTCCTACGTCATCGACGTCTATCGCAAGCGCATCGAGGTCTCGAAGAACCTCCTGGACTACGGACTCTACGTCACCTTTTTCCCGCACTTGGTCGCGGGACCGATCCTGCGCTATGGCGACTTTTCGCCGCAATGCCTCGAACCGAAATCGTGGCACTCGGCGCCCGTCGGCCGAGGGCTGACGCTGCTCGTCTTCGGTCTCGCGCTCAAGGTCTGCCTTGCGGATCTCGTCTTCGCGCCGGTCGCCGACCGAGTTTTCGCACCTGGCGCCGAACCCGGATTTGCCGAGAGCTGGCTGGGCGGCGCTGCCTTTTCGCTGCAGGTGTTATGCGATTTCGGCGGCTATTCCCTGTGCGCGATCGGCACCGCGCTGATGTTCGGTTTTCGTTTCCCGATGAATTTCGAAAGTCCCTTTGGATCGGTTGGGATCGCCGAGCTGTGGACGCGCTGGCACATGTCGCTCGCAAGCTGGATGCGCGACTACGTCTTGCAGCCGCTGGGCGGCTATCGCAAGGGACGCGCGCGCGGGCACTTCAACGTACTGGTCACGTTCGTTCTGGTGGGCCTGTGGCATGGCGCGGCGTGGACGTTCGTGTTGTGGGGGGCGCTGCACGGACTGTTCCTGATAGGCGAGCGGCTGTTGCGTCAATACGTATGGGATTTCACCCGGGTTCGCAACGTTCCGGCGCGCGCGATGCTCGCGATTGCGACTTTCGGTCTGTTCGCCTTCGCGGCGGTGCTCTTCCGGGCGTCGTCGATCGGCCAGGCGTGGGCCATCCTCACCACCATGCTTTCTCCATGGACGCGCTCCGCGTTGGTTCCATTCGAGGTAAGCATGGTCGCGATCTTCGCCGGTGCCGTGATGATCGGTGCGCAGATTCGCTACGGCCACCTGCGCGGTTGGGACTGGCTGGAAAATTGGAGCGTCACGCCGCGCGCGGTGAGCATCGCACTGGCTTTGATGGCGATCCTCTTGTCGCCGGGCCTCAATCCGGCATTCATCTACTTCCAGTTCTGACATGGATCGCTCGTGGCTCAAGGCCTGGATCGCCGCGCTGCTCGCCTGTGCGCTGCTGGCGGGCGGATACGAGTGGCTGCTGCGCAGCCGCGGCTACCTACCGACCGTGCAGGACGACATGGATTTGTGGTCGATGCAATACGACCGTCTCAAGCTGTCGCCGGATGCCATCGCACTGCTCGGTGCCTCGCGGATCGCGTTCGGCGTCGATCCGACGCTGCTGTCGCACGAGCTCGGCGGACGCCCGATTGCCATGCTGGCGGTCAACGGCAGATATCCACTGGCCGCGCTGCATGCGCTCGCCGAGGACGAGCACTTTGCGGGCCTGGTCATCGTTGGCATCGACGCGCGAGGCATGCAGCGCAAGCACTGGGACATGCAGCAGGAGTATTTCGATCACTACCGCCGTCGCTGGACGCTCGCGCGCCGCATCCACCGCTCGCTCCTCACCTTCGTGCAGGAGCGCCTCGTGCTCGCGCGATCTTCCTTTTCCATGGTCAATGTCGTCGAACGCTCGATCTCGGGCGTGGGCATGCCGCTGAACGAGCACGTCGTCGTTCACGCCGACCGCGTCGGACTGATCGATTACCGCCATCCCGATCTGGCCTGGACGCGTGCCAAGCGGGTAGCCGATCTCGAAGCCTATTACCGCGACAATCCTCCCGTTCCCGCCGATGTGTGGCTCTCCGATCTGGCGACGGTTTCGGGGTGGATCGAGCGCATCGACAAGCGCGGCGGACGGGTTGTCTTCTTTCGGGAGCCGGCTTCGGGCGAGAGCCTGCTGCTCGACGAAGCGAATTTTCCGCGCAGCCTCTACTGGGACGCTTACGCGCGCATCTCACCCGCCGTGCTCATCGATTTCCGCGACGTCCCGGAACTGACTACGTTCGCGCTTCCCGACACATCGCACATCGATGGTACCGACGTGCCGCGATTCACCATCGCGTTCGCGGACCTGCTGAAGCGTCGCTCCCTTGCGCCGTCAAGCGCGATTCCGCCGTAGGCACCCGCGCGCCCGCCCGCTCGGCCCGATAACAATGGCCGACCCGACGATCGGTCCTACATCCGCCGCAGCGTATCGGTGGCGAGCTTGAGCGCGGCGACGAAATGCGCGTTGGCCTCGGCATCGCGGCCAATCCGGCCGAGCATCTCTCCCAGCGCGAGGTGAGCTCGCCACGTGTTGTCCACGCCCAGGCTTGCTTCGAGATACGTCTGCGCCTTCCCCCACAACTGCTGCCGCTGACAGAGCGTCCCCAACACGCGCAGCAGCACCGCATCCTGGTTGTGCGATGGAAGCCAGCGTTCCGCCTGCTCGAGCTGACGCGTCGCGTCGCCAAGGCGGCATTCGCCGTAGAGCTCGACCAGATCCGAGTCCCACTCCCGGTCGAGGCTCTGCGCCAGGATGTCGGCGGCCTCG
>DASXBW010000050.1:0-3610 GCA_036491495.1 Casimicrobiaceae bacterium | reverse complement strand
TTCGCGACAGTAGCGGCAGGCCCCCAAGCGAGCCCGGGGTGACCTGGGGGTTTGGTGATTGCAGTCGAGCTTTGAGTTCGGAGCGGCTCAGCGAAGCCGAGCGCGGCCCGCTGCTCGTGCCAGGCCAGCGGCAGACGCGAGTGCGCCAGCAGCCTCGACGGGAGCCAGCCGCGATCTGACTGAAAAACTTTTTCTCAAGTGTGAACTACCTCACACCTGTCCACCGATTCCTGAACGATGCTGCCGAGCGTGGGCGGATCGGCCGCCGATCTGGAGAACGCCGGCTAACCCAGTAAGTCCGATGTGGGATAGGCCGCAAGGAATTGTTCCGCAACATCGATAATCAAGCGGGGGCTTCATGAGCATTGGAGACGTTCCCCAGTCGCATTGGGCACCCTGGTTCCGCAAGCACGACAAGCCGGGCAACCCCTTGATCCCGCAAGCGCCAACGATTTTCTACCCTCGGAACCTCGTCGACCTCATCACGATCTGCCGGGACCATCCGCCAAACATGCGGCTGCACGCCGCCGGAAGTCATTGGGCTTTGTCCGAGGCCGCCGTCAGCGACAGCGGATTCATCGAGACGCATGACTGGAACGAGATTTTTCCCACGATGGGGCGCACGCTCTACGACGTGGTGCCGAACTGCCTGACGGACGATTTCTTGGCGGAGCTCAACGAGATACCGCCTTCACCTATCTCGAAGAGCGCTCCCTTCTACTTGGTCCATATCGAGTCCGGCAAGCGCATCTACCAGCTCTACGCCGAACTCGACGTCGGCGAAGGCCAGCTCCCCGGCAGTCTCGCCGACGTCATGAAACAGCGCTTCGGCAACGATCTCTTCGACGGGTCGTGGGGTTTTCCGACCCTCGGAGGCGCGGGAGGGCAGACGGTGGTCGGCGCGCTGTCGACCGGCACGCATGGCGGGGATTTCGACCGGCCGCCGGTCGCTGACAGTGTCGTCGCTCTGCACGTCGTTGTCGACGGCGGAAAGCACTATTGGATCGAGCCGGCGCTTTTCGAGCGGACGCCGTTCGTCGACGAGGCGAAGCTTCGCGCCTTCTACGGCCAGCCGCAATTCGGAGGCCCGGACAATTTCGACGTCCTCTACGACACTCAGGTGTTCCGCGCGGCGCTGGTCCAGGTCGGCCGGTTCGGCGCAGTCTATTCCGCCGTGCTCAAGGTCCTGCCGCAATACGGGCTCTACCAGACCGTCCGGTTCGACCACTGGGAGAACGTGCGCAGTCTGATCGCAGACCCGAACTCCAGCCTATTCGTCGAACGCTACGACTCGAAGTCGCAGCAGAAGATCCCGCAACAGTTTCTCCAGATCGGCGTCTGTCCGGTCCCGATCCTGGACGGGACGGCGCACCAGTGCAGCGTCACCAAGCGCTGGACCGTTCCGCTCGGCGACGTTCCGGACTCGCCCCCAGCGATAACGCCGGTCCCATGGAGCAGCCAGGGCTCGCTGGCGGGACGGCCCGAGCGCGTGGGCGCGATCGTCCGCGCCAACGATTCGATCCTGAACGCCACGCGGTTCGCCAACGCCGGGACGAGCATTCCTTATTCGCCTGACGAGAGCGGCGTCACCTCCTTCAACGCCTTCGAATTCGCCTGCCAGGACCCGAATTTCCTGGACGGCATAGTGAGGGCAATCTTCATCGAGATTGAGAATTTCCTCACCACCAACGCCGTGCCGGTCGGCGGCGCGATCGCGGCAGTGGTCGCCGCAGGCGGCGGACCAGGCCTCATAGCGCTCGCCTCGTCGCTGCTCGCCATCCTCGCCATCCTCGCGCTCTTTCTCGAGGCGCTCGGGGCCGGTGGGTCTACGGCGGGTTCGGCTTTGAACGATCTGCGCGGCGCGCTCCTCGGCTCCCCCGACCCGGGGCAAAGACTCGCCGGGCTCATCGTTTGGCGCGCCATCGCCAACGAGGCCTTCAAGTCGCTGCAGCCGGATCCCAACAAGCCCTTCGCCGCGCTGAGCTACGCCGTGATGGACGGGCACGACTACACTGACCTCAGCTGCAATGTGAACGTCCGCTCGACTGAGGTGTTCTTCGCGGCCGACGACCCCAACCTCATCGCCTTCGTCGACAGGCTGCTCAAGTTCGAATCCGACCAGGAATTTGGTTTTCCAGAGGGAAAGTCGGTCGCGGGCTACGTTTCCTTGCGCTTCTCCGAGCAGACGGCGGCGACGATCGGCCCCGCTCAGTTCATTCGGACCTGCGCCGTCGAATGCGCGGGCCTCGCGGACGAAGCGGGCAGCACGGAATTCGTCGACTATGCCGTGCGGCTCGCGCTCGACCCAAATATCAAGGGCATTCTGCACTGGGGCCAACAGAACGACAGCACGCGACAGGACATCGAGTTTCGCTTCGGCGACGCGCCCGGGTCTCCAGCTGGCCCCCTGCACGACTGGCGCGCGGTGCTGGGCACCCTCACCGACAATGGACGGCTCGACGCCTTCTCGAGCACCTTCACTCGCAGGACGGGGCTGGAAGTCGGGCCTTGAACATAGCCGGAAGCCTGAGGAGGAACGGGCGATGCCTGTCACGTTCTACGGAAAATGGTCGCTCGACGTCGTCGGCAATGTCGGCGAGTTCCCGCAACGCGTCCGGATCGTCGGATCGCTTGCGAGCGACGGCGCGATCGACGCCACGCTCGGGACGATTGTGCCGGAGATCGATGGAGCGGCATGGGACGTATTTCTGGAGCGGAGCGAGGACGGCGGCGCGACGTGGCTTCCCAATGTCGTCCAGCGCATCCCGAGCGTCACGCCGCAGAACGGGCTGATCGTCACCCTCTACGGCGACGACGCAGTGGTCGCGCCGGCGGACAGCGACGTCAGCGTCCAGTTCGTCTATCTCAACCCGCAGGTGAACCCGCCAGGCCCCGTCCCGGACCCTCCGTACCACTTTACCTTGCCGCCGGATAAGTTCTGGCCACCGCTGCCGCCGCTACCCTGCCCGCGTTGCTGCAAGTCTCCATGCTGCTGCGGCGCAAAGCCGTCGAAACGGCGCGGGTGCCGGTGTTGAAGCGCGAGTCGCGAGCCCAGGGCGCGCTTTTGAGCTACTTCACGCATCAGCTCGGCTATGTTGATTTTCACGGCGCGGGTTTCCAAGCACCGTCGCTTCCGCATTGCATCTGAGCTTCCCGCTGCGCGGCAACCAGCGAATCACCATTGAAGGGATCAAGGCGAATTGCTTGGTTCCGAAGTCGTTCCGGCCAGCTCCCGACTGGGCGCATCGCCACCAGCCGGCCAAGACGAGTCATCTCCAAGATCGGCCCCCGTGATAGCTCGTCTGCGGCCCACGCCGGGCAATTCGACGTCGAGCAGTTCTTCAAGGGGCTGCTTCGAAGGCACTGCCGAAACGCCACGATTGAAGAGAGTCACTCGCTGTCCTCGCCTCAATGCGGTCCCGGGATCAAGCGGATTAGAACGGCAATGTCGCCGAGCAACGCGAAGGTAGCGTTGCGGGATCACCCAAACCTTAGTTGCCATCGCGTGCGGCGAGCTGCACGATTTTGAACAAAGTGATGCCGTCGGGCCGACGCCGCACAATTCGCCGTCGAGATAGCCCCGGTGCGCGTCGAGCGCCGCCACGGCTTT
>DASXBW010000049.1:0-8046 GCA_036491495.1 Casimicrobiaceae bacterium | reverse complement strand
CGCCGCGGTTGCCGATCTGGCGCCGACCGGCAAGTTGCGGGCGGCGATCAACTTCGGCAACCCGGTTCTCGCCGCCAAGGATGCGGCGACCGGCGAGGCGCGCGGCGTGTCGGTCGATCTCGCTCTGGAGCTCGGACGCCGCCTTGGCGTGCCGATCGAGCTGGTCACCTACGACGCGGCCGGCAAGGTGGTCGCTGCGCTCAAGTCCGGTGCATGGGACGTTGCCTTTGTCGCGATCGACCCGGTGCGCGCGGCCGAGATCAGCTACAGCCCGCCCTATGTCGTGATCGAAGGCGCCTATCTCGTCCCGCGCGATTCGCTGATCCGCAGCAACGCGGACGTCGATCGCCCTGGCGTTCGGATCGCCGTCGGGACCGGCAGCGCGTACGACCTGTATTTGTCGCGTGTGCTCAAGCAGGCGACGCTGGTGCGAACTCCCGACGCCGATAAGGTCGCGGACATGTTCATCGCGCAGAAGCTCGAAGTCCGCGCCGGCGTGAAGCAGCAACTAGAAGCCGATGTCAGGCGTATCCCTGGATTGCGCTTGCTTGAGGGCCGGTTCATGGTGATCAATCAGGCGATGGGCACGCCGCGTGGCCGCGAAGCGGGTGCCAGATATCTGCGCGACTTCATCGAGAAGATGAAAGCGTCCGGCTTCGTCGCGGCCTCGCTCGCCCGCCATCACATCGAGGGCGCTGCCATCGCGCCGGCGGGCGACGCCCGCTGACCGCGGCGATGCCCACCGCGCGCCAGCGCGGCGCTCGCCCTATCCCTACAGGTTCCAGCTCTCCTTTTTCAGTTTCATCGCGCCGCCTTCGATCACGATCTCCGCAGTGCCGGTCGCGGGCTTCTTTTTCGGACCGATGGCCTTAAGCTCCAGCACGTAGCCGTCAGGCGTTCTTGTTTCCTTGACTACCTTGACGTTGGTCATGGTTCCCAACTCTTTCATCATCTTGAACATGGGCTGCCGCTGTTCCTTGGGGGTTGTCTCGTACTGAGTGCGGCTCTCCTTGCTGATGTAGGGAAGGAGCGTGTCCATGGACTGTGAATGCATCCAAGCGGTCCTGTATTCGTTGTAAAACTGGGTGGCGGTCTGACCTGGTTTCTGAGCCGCCGCGGGCAGGGCGAACAGCATAAAAGCGGCGACAGATATCGTAGTTAGGTTTCGCATCGCATCTTCCAGGTAGATAGTGAATAAGTCCGGCGGCACCGGGCGTCCGGCGGCGAGCCAGAATGCCGGTCGTCGTCGGCTTGTTGCCGGATGCGCACCGCCAGCGCATAGTGGGGCAAGTGCGTCGCCGGATACAGGGACGGTAAGGACGTTGGTTCTTCTGTATGGATGGACCCGGCCGCAATCTGTACTCACCCAGGGAGAAAGAATATGTCGATTCGCTGGATTTTTGCTGTGCTCATGGCCGCGCTGGCTTGCGGCTGCACCTCGCTGCAAGTCTATCCGAGAGATGGTGATCTGATCAGCGGCACCGAAGCACCGGTGCCGGTGACGATTCAGCTTACCTGGCCAAGCGGCGGGCTCGGCATGGGGCCCATCGTGGACGTGGATGGGACGAGGATACCGAGGTCTGCGCTTACGTTAACCAGCTCGGGAGCAACCACCACGGTCAATCTTGCGCCCGGCTCCCACTGGGTGCGGGTGCGCACCGCACAGCTATGCCGGATTTGCCTGGGAGGCATCGGCGAGTTCGACTATACGAACAGATTCTTTGTCCGCACCTCGGCGCCGGCGGTTTCGTTGACGGTGACGCCGATGCTGCTCGCGAGGAGCGGCCCCGCGTTGTAGGTCGAATTATTCGGCCGCAACCGCTTCAGCGGAAGCGCGCGCGGACGCCGTCAGCGCACGCACGTCAGCGTCAGCCGACAGTGCCACGCATCGGTCGATCACTTGCGCGGCGCGCGCGTTGCCAAGCACCGGGTCGACCAGCCCGTGAAACTTGCGGCGCAGATCATCGTCGCTCATCGGACGCTGAACACTGCCGATCGCATGCTCGACAAATGCGTGCAGCTTGCGGCCGTCCTTGCAGATGATGGTCACGTCGGCGGACTCCTCGCCTATTCCATCGTCGACGGTGGCCCTGATGCGGTCGCGCAATGCGATCACGTCGGCCCTGGCGACGACTTCATCGGAGAACTCGTGCTCGCCAACTTCGCCGAACACGATGCCCGCCGCGCACGCGTGGTAGACGCTGAACTTGGCTTCGAGCCCGGTGCGCGGCGCGGTCTTGCCGGTCAGCTCGAGCACCAGTGAGTGCACCTTGAGGTCGATGCGCTCGATGTCATCGATGGGCAGGCGGTTCGCGCGGCTAAGCTGAACGCAACCATCGATGCTGGGATGAATGACGATGCCGCAGGGGAACGGCTTGTAGGTATTGAACGAAATCTCGAAGCGTTTGCCGAGCTCGTCGGTGATTTCGTTCCAGTCGCATTTGGTCGAGTACGTCTGCGCCAGGCCGCGCGGCGCTTCGATCGCCCGGCCCGACGCGGTATAGCCATGCTTCGCCATCAAGGCCGACATCAATCCGGCGCGCGCGGCGCCGCCGACGTGAAACGGCTTGGTCATCGTTCCGAACTGCTCGCGCACGCCGATGGGCTGCGACGCGGCGATGCCCAGCGCCATTGCGGTCTTGCCGGCGTCGAACCCGAGCAGCCGCGCGCACGCCGCGGCCGCACCGAGCATCCCGGTCGAGCCGGTGATGTGCCAACCGCGATCGTAATGCTCAGGGTAGATCATGTTGCCGATGCGACACTCGACGTCGACGCCGAGAACCAGCGCGTCGATGAACTGCCTGCCCGTCGCACCGTAGTGTTCCGCGAGTGCCAACAGCGCAGAGGCGACCGGCCCGGCGGGATGGATGATCGTCCTGAGATGAGTATCGTCGAAATCGAAGGTGTGGGAGGTGATGCCATTGAGCAGCGCCGCGCTGGCGACGTCGACGCGCTCATGGCGGCCGAGGATCGTCGCCTGCTCATGTGGCGCTAGCTCCATAACCGCGGCAAGCGCCGCTTTGACCGTCGGATGCTGCGACGCGCCGATGGCGCAACCAACCCAGTTCAACAAGGTCCGATGCGCTTCCTTGTCGACGCTTGCGTCCCAGCCGTGCGACGGATGCCTGGCCACAAAATCGGCCAGGATATGGGTGACCGGCGGCGCGTGGACGTCGGCGCTTACTTTGGTGTTGTGGGCCATTCGCTCTGCGCTCCGTTCTGGATGGGTCGTCCTATCTTCAACGTGGCGCGACGCAACCCCTGTGACAGTCGAAACTCGACTGAAACGCGCCTTCGCCGGCGTCGCGATTCATCTTAGCGCAATTGACGTTCGGTGGCGCGGCCTCGGTAAGTCGCCAACGGCGTCTGGAGGCGCCTGGACGTCCTGCGCTGCTTTCACTTGGGACCGCTTCAGCCGCCAGTCGACCACGACCTACTGTCTTCATGTTTTCTGAGACAATCCCGGGCTGTGAAACATGTAGAGGTGGTCCAATGAAGATCGTAATCAACCGCGCGCAAATCCTGTCCCAGCTTCGCGCCAACATCGTGGCCATCATGAGCATGATCGTCGCCCTTACCGGGATGGCGTATAACACCTGGCGCAACGAGAAGACCGAAATCAATCACAGCGTTCGCATCGCCGCGTTCGAAACGCTCAAGAATCTGGGCGAAGCACAGATCGTCGTGGAATACTTGCACTTCCAGAAAAACCGTCAGCTCGGCGATCCGGTGCAGGGATACGGGCGGATGATTTATATTCGCGATCTCGCGCAGGTCCTGCCGGCGCCGGGTCCGGCGGAGGCAGAGCGCCTCTGGGCGGCGTGGCGGGACAATGTCGAGGGCCTCGGAACCAACGACGAGGCGATGGTGAAGATCACCGACGAACTGCAGCTGCTGCGCCTGACCACGCTGGAAATACTGGCTGGCTTGCATTGATGTTCAGAGCCATTGGGGATTACGAAAGTGTGCGATGACCTATTAGAATCACCGTTTCCCGCTCATTTTGCCAACTGAGCGCGGATCCATTGTTCGTTGGCGGACGCCACTGTGCCGACGTTCCAACCGGAGTGACCTCGTGCTGTCCGAACTTGTTTTGCCTCTCGAAGAACGTCTGAGCGCGCTGCCGCGGGAGGTGCTGAACAGCCTCCGCCGCGGTATCGAAAAAGAAAGCCTGCGCGTGCAGGCCGACGGCTCGCTGGCGACGACGCCGCATCCGGCGCGGCTTGGCTCGGCGCTTACCCATCCGCACATTACCACCGACTTCAGCGAGTCGCAGGTCGAGCTCATCACCGGTGTGCATCCGAACGCGGACGCGTGCCTGCAGGAGCTCACCGAAATCCACCAGGTCGTCTATCGCGCGATCGGCGACGAGCTGCTCTGGGCCGCGAGCATGCCCTGCCGGCTGCCCGCGGACGCTATGATTCCCCTCGGCCGCTACGGCAACTCCAACGTCGGTCGCGCGAAGAGCGTCTACCGCATGGGCCTGTCTTATCGCTACGGCCGTCGCATGCAAACGATCTCCGGCATCCACTACAACTTTTCGATGCCCGGACAGCTTACGAACGATGCCTATTTCGCACTGATCCGCAACTTTCGGCGCCACTCCTGGCTGCTGCTCTATCTCTTCGGCGCATCGCCCGCGGTGTGCTCGACCTTCGTCGACGGCCGCGAGCACGAGCTCGAGCGGTTGAGCGGGGACACGCTCTATCTGCCGTACGCGACGTCGCTGCGCATGGGGCGGCTGGGCTACCAGAGCGACGCGCAGTCTTCGCTTGCGGTGAGCTACAACAGCCTGGAGAGCTACGGCGCCTCGCTGCAGCAGGCGCTGACGCAGCCCTATCCGGCGTACGAGGCGATCGGCATTCGCGAAGGCGACGACTATCGCCAGCTCGCCACCAGCCTGCTGCAGATCGAAAACGAATTCTACGGCACCATCCGGCCCAAGCGCGTGATCCGGCCGGGCGAGCGCCCTCTGCACGCGCTGCGCGATCGTGGCGTCGAGTACGTCGAAGTGCGGCTGATGGACCTCGATCCGTTCTATCCGATCGGCATTGTCGCCAGCACGGTGCGCTTGCTCGACGTGTTCCTGCTGCACTGCCTGCTTTGCGACAGCCCGCCCGACACAGCGCAGGAGCTCTGCGCCATCGTCCTCAACAAGCAGCGCGTCGCCTCACGCGGCCGCGAGCCGGGGCTGCGTCTGACGAGAGGGTCGGAGGAAGTAACGCTTGCCGAGTGGGGCGGCGAGGTGCTCGCCGAGTGCGAGCAGATTGCCGCAGCGCTCGACGCGGCGACCGGCGGCAACCTGCATCGCGACGCGCTTTCGGCGGCTGTCGCGGCAGTCGACGATCCCGCGTCGACGCCTTCCGCCCGCGTCTTGCAGGCGATGGCGCGCGACCACAACAACTCCTACGTTCACTTCGCGCTGGCGCAGTCGCGCGCCCATCGCGACGCCATTATGAAGCTGCCGCTGTCCGAGGAAGTTGCCAACCGGTTCGCGCTCCAGGCGCACGAATCGATCGTCGAGCAGCGTCGGATCGAGGCCGGGGACGCGGTCCCCTTCGAAACCTACCGGCAGCAGTACCTGGCTCCAATCCGGCTGAACGAATAGCGCCGTCTCGATCTACCCAAACGGCCGCACTCCAATCCACCATCCGTGCAGCCAGAACGCAAACAGCGCCCAGGCCACCACCCCGATCACCGTCGCGACCGCGTCACGCGCCAGCGAGCCTTCGGGATAGATGACGCCCGCCGCCCGGTCGCGCCTTCGCTCCGACGCAAAAACCACCACCGCCCAAACCAGAAAACTCCCGAACAGCACCGCGGCGGCGAGCGTTCCATTGGCGATCAAGTGTGCAAAGGCCCAGACCTTCACCCCCAGGACCATCGGGCTGCCTAACCACGCCTTGATTCGCGTGCCCGGAACATACGCCGCGGTAACCAGCACGAACGCCAGCAGCGTAAGCGGTGCCGCGACATAATGCGTCCACAGTGGCGGATTCCAGAGCAGCACCGGATCGTGCCGTGCCTGGCCGTATGCCCATATGATCAACACGAATCCCGCCAGTGACGCGAGCGAGTAAAGGCCCTTCCATGGACCTTCGCCGAGGCGTGTGATCTGGGCCGTGCGCCAGTGGTCGGCGAAGACGCGCACGGAGTGCATGCCGAGGAAGAGGATGAGGCCGAGGATCAGATAAATCATGAGTGCCTCCGTCGAGCAAGGAGTCTGATTCTAGTCGGTCATGGCGGTCCATGCATTTACGGCGCCGGCGCATGGGCGCGCGGTCACGGGTGCGCGCCACGGCAATTACCGATCGCGGAAAGAGGCGCCGCTGCTCGATTTATGCACCGGCGACCCGGTGATTTGACTGATCGAATTCGGCAAGGTACCGTCCTAGTTGAACGATCAATCAAATGCAATCCTCACCACTCAACACACGTGACCGCCTGATGGTGACCGCCATGCAACTCTTCTGGGAAAAGGGCTACGGCTCGACCAGCGTGGCCGATGTTCTGCAGGCGGCGAAGGTGAACAGTGGCAGCCTCTATCATTTTTTCCCCGGCAAGCAGGATCTGCTGCTCGCGGTGCTCGAGGCGTATCGCGGTGGCATCGGCGAGATGCTCCTGGCGCCGGCATGGAAGAGCGTCGCCGATCCGATCGAGAAGATATTTGCGCTGCTGGCGCGCTACCGACAGAGCATTTTGAAGACCGACTGCGTTTACGGCTGCCCGATCGGCTCGCTGGCGCTGGAGATTCACGAGCCGGACCCCCCGGTGCGCAAGGCGCTCGCCGACAACTTCAACGCCTGGGTTGACGCCGTGGAACAGTGCTTGCTTGAGGCAGACCTGCGTCTGCCTAAACGGGCCGACCGTCGCGCGCTCGCCGAGTTCGTGCTGACAACGATGGAGGGCGGCGTGATGCAGGCGCGTACGCACCGCGACGTCGCGTACTTCGATCGCGCGGTGCGGCAGTTACGGACGTATTTCGGTTATCTTGAGCGCGACAAGGCTCGCGTGCCCGCTTCTCCGTCCGGGGCTGCGGTGGCCAGGACTTTGCCTGGCAGGACGCCGCGCAAGCGCAAGCCGGGCCGCAAACGGGGAGCAGGGTAATGGCGGGGATAAATTTGTTGGCGGTGCTGGTCGCCGCGATGGTCGCATTCGTGGTTGGCGGTATCTGGTACGCGCCGCTGCTCTTTGGCGAGGGGTGGCAGACCCATCCCCGGATGCCCGAGCACTTGCGCGCGCACAAGCCGGCGCTCATCTTCGGGATCGGATTTCTGCTATCGCTGATCGCGGCATTGATGTTCGCAATCTTTCTCGGTCCGCGTCCGTCGATACAGGTCGCTGTTCTTGCCGGATGCGCTGCTGGTCTCGTGTGGGTCGCCACCGGCTTCGCCAGAAACTATCGCGCTGGCATATCCAAGCGCAGGAACCTCGAGCTGTGTCTGATCAACGGCGGCTTTCATGCGGTGCAGTTCATGGCGCTGGGCTTGGTCTTTGCCAATTTTTGAGCGGGGTGCGAAGTGGGTAGATTGCTGGCGTGTTTACTATACGTTTTCCCGGTCTCGTTTGCGGCTAGCGCGGCCGAGAGCGACGTCCAGCCGGTCGAGGGGCTGAAGCCGATGGCGTTTCTAGCCGGACATTGCTGGAAGGGCGACTTCCCCGAAAAAACCCAGAACGACGAACATTGCTTCCAGTGGGTCTACGGCGGCAAGGCGCTGCGCGACATGCACACCGTGCACGCGCCTGGCCGGCCGGATTATCTCGGCGAGACGATGTATTACTGGGATTCCGCGGCCCAGCAGGTCGGGTATCTCTATGTCGAGAATCTCGGCGGCATCAGCCGGGGCACCATGGAAAGCACGCCGGGCGCGCTGGTCTTTCCGGCGACGCAGTATGTTGCCGACGGCAAGTCGATGACCTATCGCGTGCGCTGGACGCTGATCAACGACTCGTCATACGAGGCGTGGAGCGAGATGCAGGTGAAGGACGCGTGGGTCACCATGTTCAAGGTGACCATGAAGCGGACGTCGTAACGCCGCTTGATTA
>DASXBW010000048.1:0-2084 GCA_036491495.1 Casimicrobiaceae bacterium | reverse complement strand
CATCGCGTAATGCACTTCGTGCACGCCCATCGCCCTGGCGACGGGGAACAGCAGCGGTCCGAACAGCACGATCGCCGGCAGGCCCTCGAGCACGCTGCCGAGGATGATGAAAGCAACGATTGTGACTGCAAGGAAGCCCCAACTGCCGCCTGGTACACCAGCCATCACCGACACCAACCACAGGGAGAAGCCGGATTGGGTCAACGCCCAGGCCATCGCGGTCGCGGTGCCGATAATCAGCATCACCGCGCCGGTCAACGACACGGTTTCCACCAGGATCGGGTACAGCCGCCGCCAATCGAACTCGCGATATACGAAAAGACCCAGCGCCGCGGTGTAGACGACGCCGACAGTCGAGACCTCGGTCGCGGTCGCAATCCCCTTGATGACAAAGAAGCGGATGACGAACGGCAACGTCAGGCCGGGCACTGCGATGACAAAGGTGCGCAGTATCAGCGCGGCGGGCGCCCGCTCACCGGCGCCCTTGTCCTCGTCGCGCGAGCGCCACCAGGCGACGGCAACGAGCGCAAGCGCGGCGACAAAGGCGGGCATCAAGCCGCCGGTGAACAGGGCCGCGATCGACAGTCCCGGCACGACAGAGCCAATCGCGATCAGCACGAGGCTCGGCGGAATGGTTTCCGACATCGCACTCGACGTAGCCAGCAGCGATGACAGCTCGCCCGGGTGCATGCCGCGCCGCTGCATCTCAGGGAAGAGGATCGGCGCTACCGCCGCCATGTCGGCGGCCTTTGACCCGGAAATGCCAGACACCAGGTACATCGCCCCCAGAAGCACATAGGAAAGCCCGCCGCGCACATGGCCGACCAGCGCGGCGAGGAAATTGACCATCACCCGTGCGATCCCGGTCAGCTCCATCAACAGGCCGAGAAAGACGAACATCGGGACCGCCAGCAGCAACAGGTTCGAGATGCCGTCATCCATGCGGTTGACGACGATCGCTAGCGGCATGGTGGTGGTGAGCGCCAAATAGGAAAACGTCGCGATGCCGAAGGCAAAAGCGATCGGTACCCCGATGAAGACGCTGACCGCGACGATGACGACAAAGAACAGAACCAGGCTGGCACGGCCCATGGCGATCAGAAGCGGCTGCGCCAGCCACAGCCCGCCAGCGATGGCGCCGATCAGCGCGAGCGCCAACAGGAACTGCACCCAGGTCGTGGTTTCCAGCAGGCGCAGCAGGGCGAGAACCGCGATCAGACCGGAACCGACCAGGATCGCGACCACCCGATATCCATCCGAGATATGCAGGGTGATCAGCTCAGTCGAGCGTTGGACCTCAAGGAATTGCTGGGCCGGAACCAGGATTTCGAGCACAAAAACGACCACGACAAGGGCGGCGACGGTGGCAAGCCAGCCGCCCCATTTCGGCCCGACCCGGGTGGCAAAGGTCGTCAGGCGCATATGCCCGTCGCGGCGCAACGCGACGACGGCACCGAGCATGGATAGCCACAGGAACAGAAACGTGGCGAGCTCGTCGGTCCATATGATTGGACTGTTGAACACGTAGCGTGAGACGACACCGGCAAACAGGATGCAGGTCTCGGCCAGCACCAGCATCGCGCCGATGAATTCGACGGTGTGGCCGATCAGCATGTCGATCATAAAGGCAGAGCGGCGCACGCCGCCCCAAGGAAGGCCGATTTCGACGGTCTCCGCTGCCTGCTCGCTCACCCGAAATGTCTCCTATCGTCCGGCCGCAGAGGGATCAGGCGAGCGGTCCGACATCTTTTTCGAGCAGGGCCCAGGCCTCGTCGCCCATCTGCTTCTTTACGTCGGGGTAGAAGCCCGATTTGCGCAGCGCTTCCTGAAATGGCTTGGTGTCGGGCGTGTTGAAGATGAGGCCGCCGGCCTTCAGCTTGTCGCTCTCCGTCTTGTCCATGACCTGCCAGTCGGCGCGCTCGGCGATCGCCGCGGCGCTGAAATTCTTGTAGGCGATCGCCTGCACGTCAGCCGGCAGCCGCTTCCACGCCGCGTTGTTGAACGAGACGTGCAGCCCCACCCAGATGTGGTTGGTCATGCTGCAATATTTCTGCACCTCGTAGAGCTTTGCCGTATCGATCAGG
>DASXBW010000047.1:0-1731 GCA_036491495.1 Casimicrobiaceae bacterium | reverse complement strand
CCATATAACGCGTTATATCGCTGTGGAACCCCCGTGCGCAACGCCAAGGTGCCGGACCCGCAAGGAGTTACTATCGCGACCATGCGTCGAACAGCTTGAGCACGTCCGCGGCCAGGACGCCGCCGGTGACTTCGATCGCGGTGAACGTCGTCTTGGCCGCGATTTCAGTGCTGGGTACTTTAATCTGGCCCAGGAGCTTGCTGAGCTCTTCGATCGACGCGCCATAGACTACCCGCGCGATGCGGCAGTAGGCGATGGCGCCCATGCACATCGGACACGGCTCGCCCGAAGTATAGATCGTCGCGCCGCGCAAGATTTCCGGGCCATGCTCGGCGAGGCAGTGGCGGATTGCGACCATCTCGGCATGCGCGGTCGGGTCCTTGAGCCGCTTGCCGGAGTTGCGCCCGCGCGCCAGCATCCGGCCATCCTTGACAATCACTGCCCCGAAAGGTGCGTCTGCTTCAGCCGCGAGCGCGATGGCCTCGTGCATCAGCGCGATATCGGTGGTCGTGACGTTGCTCATTTCATGCCTTGCGTTTCAATTAAGCGCTTCGACCGCGCCCCGGGCAAGCATCGACTTACAGGTCGTTTCCAGCGAAATCGCCCTAGAATCGAGATCGCGGCAAGCATAACACCGCTTCGCATCCTCGTCGTTGTCGCGCGCTCCGGCGAAGGTCCGTTCACAACTGATTGCCGACCTTAGCGTTCGCCATCCACTTTTGGGTCAGGGTCTGAGAGTGATCGCCGCGAGCGGATGATCTCCAGTGTCGCGGGCCGTCAGCTCGGGGATTTGCCGAACATGATCCAGCCGCCACTGCTTGGAGTGGTGAATGCCGCCAGGGCAGTCTCTGCCTGAACCCTGACCTGCCGGGCGCTGGCCGTGCCGCGGAGCTGCTCTATGCTGTCGGTGTACATGGCCGTACGGGTGCGCCCGTTCCCCAAATTGCCGCCGCTCGAAGAGAACGGGTGCGGTCCCTCGACCCTGATATCGCCGGCGTAAAACGCGAAGGCGTCGCCGCGTTTGACGCCGTGCCACCGGAAGGCCTCCAGAAAGAACTGCGCCATCGGCGCATAGCCGTCGTAAGGATTGAATATATCGACGGCCTCGGGACCAAGCCCGGCGCCCTCGTACATTCGTCGGGCGGCGCGGTCGGTCCAGTCCTCGATCTCATCCAGATCTTCCTGTGTGGTGCGCTTCCTGAAATTGTGCTGTGAGTGATTGAGCACATAGACCGGCGACTGCCGCATGTCGCGGGCGCGCTCGGCAGTCGTGAAGAGATACGCGGCCGATGCATTGACCGGCCGGTCGCAGTCCCACAGCCTCAATGGGTTCAGGACGTAGCGCGAATTGACGTAATCCTCGATGGTGAGCTGCGGTACCTTGTGGGTGGCATTGTACCCCCATGGTGTCAGCAGCCCGTTGCGGTGCTGGTTGACGACGAAGGGGGCGAGGTCGTCGTGCTGGCCGCCGTATTTCAGGCAGTACTGACCGTGCGGGAAGATGTTGATGAAATCGTTGCCGCCGTGATTGCCCCAGGGTGCCGTCCATTGGCGGGCGCCGCGGGCGTAGTCGTCGGCGTTCTCGCCGCCGCGACGATAGCGGCCTTCGAGATTGCCTGTCGGGTAGATGACGAGACAGGTGTGGCACTGGCCGTCACCCACGGCCTGGGCTGCCATGCCCACCATTTCGCTGATGGTAGGCACGCCGGTCGGGGCAAATTTGACGTTGGG
>DASXBW010000046.1:0-15197 GCA_036491495.1 Casimicrobiaceae bacterium | reverse complement strand
TGCTCGGGCTGGCCGCGAAGGGGGGTGAATGGTCCGAGCTGCGCGTGTTGCGGGTCGACGACAGTCGGCGGTTTCGCGATCCTCAGCTGACGTTCTGCAGCGACGACTCGGCACCCGCCATCGGCCACAACCAGCCCTTTGAGCACGGCGCGGAAATTTCCCGAAACCGGACGTGCGAGTTTGCGTCAGTTCGAGCCAAGATCCCAGATTAACATTGGACGCGGCGAAGGTTCATCGCATCGAGGTGGCACAAGCTGTAGTGTGCAAATCCTTACGAAGATCGGAGCTTCTCTTGCTGCGGCCACCGTCCGCGCGCTTTGACGATCGCCGCCCGCTCATAGGGTGTACTTGCCGGCTCGCGTCAGGCCCTTTAATGCCGGCGAATGTTCGCGACCTTGACCTCTGGAGCGGCGTGCAAATGTGTCCCTCTCATTGCAACAAGCAGATCCGCCGTTCAGCAGTTGGAAGATCGGCCTCTTTAGAAAGCACTTTTTCTTATTGACATTCGCAACGACCAGCATCTACGCTCCATCTGCCGCGAAAATGTAGCGACATCTTCATGTTATGGGGGAGAAAACGATGAGCAGAGTATCTGTAGGACTCGTTACCGTTGGGTTGTTGGGTATCGCCATTATTGCTGGGCCGGCGTGGGGTCAGGACCTTCCGGTACTCGGAGACAAGAAGAGCGCTTCAGATGACTCGGCGTCTCGCTCACCGGATAACACCCCAGGCGTCGAGGCGTACCTGCTGCGCGCCTATCCGGCGACTGAGATTCCGGGCGACGCCACGCTTGCGGCTCGGAACGGCTGGACGGCATTGAATGCCAGCGCGCATTCGGGCGGCGGGTGGCAACTGATCGGCCCGAGCAAGGCAACTTATCCAGCCGTACTGAATCCGTTCCTGTTTGACGGAGCACAATACGTGGCGAGCGGCCGCGTGACGGCGATGGCGATCTCGCCGACTTGCTCCCAGGGCAAATGCACGCTTTACGTCGCAGCAGCCGGAGGCGGTGTTTGGCGTACTGATAAGGCGCTTAACGGCTCGAACTGGCAGTACATCTCCAGCAGTTTTGGCACGAACGCGATCGGCTCACTTCTCATCGATCCGAGGGATGCGTCGGGTAATACGGTCTACGCGGGAACCGGCGAACCTAACGCTTCGGGCGATTCGGAAGCGGGCGTTGGTATCTACAAGACTACGGACGGTGGCCAGACTTGGATACTCGTTCCGGGGAGTGACGTCTTCTTCCAGCGGGCAATCGGGCAGATGGCTCTCGATGGCGCCGGCAATCTTCTCGTTCCGATTGCCAGTGCGGTGCGCGGTATCAGCTCTGTCTCGAGCGGCGCGTCGTCCAGCGGAGCGACCGGGCACCCGCTTCCCACTCGTGGCCTCTGGCGCCAGAGCGGAGCCACCTTCACTCTCATCCGCGCGTCGGCCCCCATTCGCGGGTCCACGACCGTCAAGGTTGATCCGACGCACGCCGGAGTGCTCTACGTGAACGATTTTGGACAGGGAATCTGGCGCTCGCTCGACAACGGCGCAACATGGAGCCAAATTAAGCCCGCACTGACCAACAACCTCAGCACAGACCGAGCCGAGTTCGACGTCACGACGCTGACGAACGGAAAGACTCGCATGTATGTTGGCATTGGCAACAATGGAACCGCCGCGGCGCGTTTGTACCGCACCGATGATGCCTCTGGCGCCGCCGCATTCACCGATATGACGACGGCGCAGAACATCGGCTACTGCACGGGACAGTGCTGGTACGACAACGTCGTCTACACGCCTCCCGGCGCACCCGACATTGTCTACGTGGGCGGGTCGTTTTCCTATGATACGGTGCACGCGCAAACAAATGGGCGCGCCTGGCTCCTGTCGACCAACGGCGGAACGAGCTTCGGCGATTTAACGCAGGACGGCGATCCAAATCATGCGGAGGCAATTCACCCGGATCAGCACGCGATCGTCACGGTTCCGGGTAACCCGCTGCAATTCATTACCGGCTCCGATGGTGGGGTCGTGCGTTCCGACGGCAAGCTTGCGGACGTCTCGGGCAAATGTGACCAGCGTGGCCTTAATCCGTCGGACACAGCCCTGTGCAAGAGCCTGTTGAACCAGGTCGCGAACCAGCTCGTCAATATGAACACCGGTTTGTCGACGCTGCAGTTCCAGAGCCTATCGGCAAGCGCTCAGCGGCCGCAGAACCTGCTTCAAGGCGGCACGCAGGACAACGGGACGTTCCAGTTCAATGGTTCTTCGGTCGTTTGGCCCCAGGAAATTTACGGCGATGGTGGCCAATCTGGCTTCAACACGGTGACCGATGCGCTGAGGTTCAATACATTCACCGGTCAGGCGAACGATGCGAACTTCCGCAATGGCGACCCAACGAAGTGGGTGATCATCTCGGCGCCGATACTCTCTAGCCCCGAGGGGTCGTTCTTCTACCCACCGATTATCGCGGACCCGAATACGGCCGCGGCCGGGTCGATCTTCCAGGGCTCGTACTCGGTGTGGCGCTCGCAGGACTGGGGTGGCGATCAGGCCACTCTCGAAGCCAATTGCCCCGAGTTCACGGCGAGCGCAACCCAGCCCGGCTGCGGTGACTTCGTCGTAATCGGCAATGGCAGTCCTTCGACACAATTGAATTCGTCTGCGTGGGGAAACCGGGCCGGCGGCGCAGTCGCCTGGATCGCACGGGCACCGCAAAACACCGGCACTATGTGGGCCGCGACGAGCACGGGTCGCGTCTTCATAACGGAAAACGCCAACGATCCGGCCGCGTCTGTAGTCTGGAATCGCGTCGACCCCAACCCCGTAACCATCGATCCCAACCGGGCTATCAGCGAGATCTACGTTGACCCAGCAAATGCGCGTCATGTTTGGATCTCGTACAACGGCTACAACGTGAACACGCCGACTCTACCCGGCCACGTATTTGAGGTGACGTGGAACGGAGCGGGTGCGGCGACTTGGGTCGACCGCAGCTACAACCTGCCCGACTTCCCGATTACGGCGGTCGTGCGCGACGACGTGACCGGCGATCTCTATGCGGCCTCCGACTTCGGCGTGATGAAGCTTCCGAATGCCGCCGCGACGTGGACCGTTGCCGGAAGCGGGCTGCCGATGGTCGAAGTGGCGGGCCTTACGATTGTGCCAAGCGTGCGCGTCCTGTACGCCGCGACACACGGGCGCAGCGCATGGTCATTGCAGCTGCCATAGACCAAGCAACCGCGTAGCACAAGGGCTGCCTCCGGGCGGCCCTCTTCAATTGCGCACCCGACGTGGCAAACTATAAATTGACTCCGCGCCGCCGGTGCGCCGCCAGTTTTGCCGGGCTCGCGAAATGTCAGCTTCACCATGAACGAGTGACCGCTTCCGAGCGATGTGGATGACGGCAACGGGTCGGGAGTGCTCATTCACGGATTGGGAAAGCGGCCGTTCAAAGGGATTTCGGAGCGTGACGCCGCGAACGGTCGAGATGGCCGATGACTCAGTGGCGGCGATCTTCGCATCAATGGCAGCTCGACCTCTGAAAGCTGCCATTCGAGTAAGGAGGAACCGTCGGTCCGGAAAGATCAACTGCGGAATTTCGTAAGCAACCCGCCAGTGGTACCTCGCAACCGACGTCGGCGCGGCAGGGAAAACGGTGTGCCGGCTCCAGTTGAGGATCCGGGCAACTCACGCGTGCAAACTGTCGCGAATTGTCAGTCCAGCCAAATAATTGTCAGTCGGGTTAGTGACGGCTATCGCCCGATGTAAGGCAGATGGTGCTGTTGAGTGGAGTCGAACCACCGACCTACTGATTACGAATCAGTTGCTCTACCAACTGAGCTACAACAGCCCGGATGACGGCTGGCGCAGCATTCCTGCGCCAGCAAATCGAGGAACCTCAAATTATACCCAACCCGGACCAAGGCTGCGAGTCGTGAGCACCATGGCGGCGCCCGCAGCGGCAACGGATCTCTCGTGACTGCCTCGCGCTATCTGATCGGATTCCATGCTGTCGCGGCGCGGCTGCGTCAGCGCGCGGAAGGCGTGCAGGCGATCTACATCACGGCAGCGCGCCAGGACCGCCGCGCTCGTGAGATCGTCGCGCTCGCGCAAACGCTTGGCATCGACGTTCATGCGGTCGACGACGCGCGTCTCGCCCAACTGGCGGACGGCGAAGTCCATCAAGGCATCGTCGCACAGGTCCAAGGCGAGCAGCTGCGACAGACTCTTGAACAGATCCTCGATGCGTTGAACGCTCCGCCCCTGTTGTTGCTGCTTGACGGACTGACCGATCCGCACAACCTCGGCGCATGTCTGCGCAGTGCCGACGCGTTCGGCGTCGATGCGGTGATCATTCCCAAGGATCGCGCGGTCGGCGTCAACGCGACGGTGGCCAAGGTGGCGTCGGGTGCCGTCGAGACCGTGCCCGTCATCGCCGTCACCAATCTGGCGCGCACCATGCGCGACCTGAAGGAGCGCGGTATCTGGCTGGTTGGAGCGGATGCCGAGGGCAAGGAAAGCCTGTTCGATGCCGACCTTTCCGGGCCGCTCGGCTGGGTGGTCGGCGGCGAGGGAAGCGGATTGCGGCGGCTGACGCGGGAGCTTTGCGACCGGAGCGTCAGCATTCCGCTCAGGGGCAGCGTCGCGTCGCTCAATGTCTCAGTTGCCGCCGGCATCTGCCTGTACGCAACGCGGCAGCAGCGAAGCCGCGCCAGCGGCTAATACGGCAGGATTTGCCTAGTCCGCGGCGCGCGGCTAGCATGGGCGCGTCCAGGCTCGAACCTTCCCCTGAGGCCCGACCTTTCCCATAGAGCCCGACTTTTCCTCTGAGGACCCATCATGTTCCAGATATCGCCTATCGCATCTTTTCGCCTGCCGGCAATCGCGCTCGGATTCGCATTTGCCTTGCTGCTGCCGCTCGGCGTGGCGGCGAAGGGCAGCCTCGTTTTTTGCTCGGAAGGCAGCCCCGAGGGTTTCCAGCCGCAGTTCTTCACCACCGGCACCACCTTCGACGCGGTCTCGGTGCCGATGTTCAACCGGCTGGTCGAGTTCGATCTCGGCACTACCAACATCATCCCTGCACTCGCGGAGTCGTGGACGGTTTCGCCCGACGGCAAGACCTACACCTTCAAGCTGCGCAAAGGCGTCAAGTTCCATAGCAACGCGAATTTCACGCCGAGCCGCGACTTCAATGCAGACGACGTGCTTTTCTCGTGGAACCGCATGGCCGACGACAATCATCCGTTTCACAAGATGACCGCCGGCCAGACTTTTGCGTACTACGACGACATGGGCATGAAGAACATCGTCGACAATGTGCAAAAGATCGACGACTACACGGTGCGTTTCAATCTCAAGCGGCCCGAGGCGCCGTTTCTTGCGGACATGGCGATGGACTTCGCGTCGATCCTGTCGAAGGAATATTTCGAAGCCATGCAAAAGAAGGGCACGCCCAACGCCGCGGATGTTTATCCGATCGGCACCGGTCCGTTCGAGTTCGGCTCCTACCAGAAGGACGCGGTGATCCGCTACAAGGCGTTTGATCGCTACTGGAAGGGTCGTCCGAAAATCGACAACCTGATTTACTCGATTACCCGTGACGCGACCGCGCGCTATGCCAAGCTGAAGACGGGCGAGTGCCAGGTGATGGCGTTCCCGAAGCCCGCCGATCTCGACGAGATGAAAAAGGACCCGCAGCTCACCGTGCTGCAGAAGGAAGGGCTCAACATCGGATACATCGCGTTCAACACCGAGAAGAAGCCTTTCGACAACAAGCTCGTCCGGCAGGCGCTGAACCTCGCGACCAACAAGGACGCGATCCTCAAGGCCGTCTACCTGGGCAACGGTCAGGCGGCGAAGAATCCCATTCCGCCGATCCTCTGGAGCTATAACAACGCGGTGCAGGATTATCCGTACGATCCGGCGAAGGCCAAGCAGTTGCTCACGCAAGCCGGTTTCCCCAACGGCTTCGACGTCGAACTGTGGTATCTGCCGGTCACCCGGCCCTACAACCCGGACGGCAAGCGGATGGCGGAGATGATTCAGGCCGACTGGGCGAAGGTTGGCGTCAAGGCGACGCTAACGACCTTCGAGTGGGCCGAGTATCGCAAGCGCGCCAAGGGTGGCGAGCATCAGGTTGTGATGTTCGGCTGGTCCGGCGACAACGGCGACCCCGACAACTTCTTCGTGCCGTTGCTGGGTTGCGAGGCGGTCAAGGGCGGCGGCAATAACGCGCGCTGGTGCAACAAGCCGTTCGAAGACCTGGTCATCAAGGCCGCGCAGACACCCAAGCAAGCCGACCGCGCCAAGCTCTACGAGCAGGCGCAGGTTATCGTCAAGGAAGAAGCGCCCTGGATCACCGTAGCCCACTCGATCCGCTTCGAGCCGGTGCGTAAGGAAGTCAAAGGCTACAAGATGGACGCGACGGCGCATCATTACTTCTACGGCGTCGATGTCACGACGCAACCAGCGCCCTGAGTTCGCCGCTCGCGCGGATTGACGTCTGTACAGATTGACGTCCGTTTGGATTGACGTCCGCACCGATTGACGTCTGTTAAACGTTACGAAACGGTGTGACGCTGGCATCCTCGAAATCGTCGTTCCCGCGAAAGCGGGAACCCAGTGTCTTGTGACGAACGCCGCTGGATCCCCGCTTCCGCGGGGATGACGCGGGTTTTGAGGATTACGAAGGTGCGTAACGCCGGATCCGTACCACCGTCGTTCCCGCGAAAGCGGGAACCCAGTGTCTTTTGAACAAACGCCGCTGGGTCCCCGCTGAAGCCTGCGCTCGAATGCTTGAATCGGGGGCGGGGACTACGCGTATGGGACCCAATTCATTCGGTCCGGTGCCAGCGAGCGCGCTCGCGGGTGGATAATCGTTTGCCCGCGGCACCGAAACGCTCCGTCCCATGCTCACCTACATCCTCCGTCGCGTCGCGCTGATCATCCCGACGTTTTTCGGCGTGACATTGCTCGCGTTCGCGCTGATTCACCTCATCCCCGGCGACCCGGTGGAAAATGTGTCGGGCGAGCGCGGGATGGACCCGGCGCGGCGCGAGCGCCTGTTGCATGAGTTCGGTCTCGATCGTCCGCTCGCGGTGCAGTACGCGACCTATGTCCATCAAGTGCTCAAAGGCGATCTCGGCATCTCGCTGACCACGCACGAGCCGGTGCTGGACGAATTCCTGGCGCTTTTTCCGGCGACGGTTGAGCTCGCATTCTTTGCGATGCTGCTCGCGGTGTGCATCGGCCTGCCAGCGGGAATACTGGCGGCGCTCAAGCGCAACACCGTCGCCGATTACGCGGTCATGGGCGTGTCGCTGACCGGCTACTCGATGCCGATCTTCTGGTGGGCGCTGTTGCTCATTCTCTTTTTCTCGGTGCAACTGGGCTGGACCCCGGTGTCGGGACGAATCGCAGTCGAGTTCGACGTGCCGGCGTCGACCGGATTGATGCTGATCGACACCTTGCGCGGTGGCGAGACAGGCGCCTTCCGCTCCGCGCTGTCGCACCTCATCCTGCCGTCGATCGCGCTGGGCACGATTCCGCTCGCGGTGATCGCCAGGATGACGCGCTCGTCGATGCTCGAGGTCCTGCGCGAGGATTACGTTCGCACCGCCCGCGCCAAAGGTCTGCCGTACTGGCGCGTAGTGCTGATTCACGCGCTTCGAAACGCGCTGATTCCGGTGATCACGGTGATCGGTCTGCAGGTCGGCCTGCTGCTGTCCGGCGCGATCCTGACCGAGACCATCTTTTCCTGGCCGGGCGTGGGCAACTGGCTTATCCACGGCGTTCAATCGCGGGACTACCCGGTAGTGCAGGGCGGCATATTGCTGGTGGCGTCGATCGTGATCAGCGTCAATCTGATCGTCGATCTGCTCTATGGCGTCATCAATCCGAGGATCCGCCATGCATGAGGCTGTCATCGCCGAGCGCATCGCGCCGGCTCCCGAAGCGAACGCCTGGCGCGAATTCTGGCAGGCGTACTCGCAAAGCCGCGGCGCGCTGATCGGGCTCGCGCTGGTGATCGCGCTCATCCTGCTCGCGGTCTTTGCCGATGTCGTGTCGCCGCACCCGCCCAACGAGCAATACCGCGAGTTCACTCTGACGCCACCGGCGTGGCATGAGGGCGGGACGGCAAATTTCATACTCGGCACCGATCCAGTCGGCCGCGACATGCTGTCTCGCCTGATCCACGGCACGCGGCTGTCGCTGCTGATCGGACTGATCTCGGTGACGATCTCGCTTTCGCTCGGCGTCGTGCTCGGCTTGCTGGCGGGATATTTCCGCGGCCTGCTCGAGACCACCATCATGCGCGTGATGGACGTCATGCTCGCGCTGCCGAGCCTGTTGCTCGCCATCGCCGTCGTCGCGATCCTCGGTCCCGGACTCATCAATGCGATGTACGCGATCGCCATCGTGCTGCTGCCTCACTACGTGCGCCTGACGCGAGCGGCGGTGCTTGCCGAAACCGGCAAGGAATATGTGGCGTCGTCGCGGATCGCCGGCGCCGGACCGATCCGGCTCATGTTCGCGACCATTCTTCCCAATTGCGTGGCGCCGCTGATCGTTCAGGCGACGCTGGGATTCTCGAGCGCCATCCTCGATGCCGCGGCGCTCGGATTTCTTGGCCTCGGCGCACAACCGCCGACGCCTGAATGGGGCTCGATGCTCGCTGGCGCGCTCGAGTTCATCCAGCGCGCATCGTGGGTGGTGACCTTTCCCGGGCTCGCCATCCTGATCACCGTGCTTGCGTTCAACCTGATGGGCGACGGCCTGCGCGATGCGCTCGATCCGAAGCTCAAGCGCTAGTGGACCGTAACGGCCAAATCGGTAGTGTCTGGCTTGCGCTCCGCGCCGATCACGGCGTTTCCGAAGCTCGCAAGGGGACCTACCCTTGCTTCGCTTCGGCGCCTCATTTGCCAACTGAGGCTCGGCGCGGATCGCGACGCCAGAGCGCTACGCTCACTATCGCTTCGGCCGTTACGGTCCACGAGGTGATCTGATGGCGCTGCTCGAAATCGAAGGGCTCACGGTCGAATTCGGGAGCGTCGCGGCGCCGCTCATCGCGGTCGACAATGTCGATCTCACGATGGAAGCGGGCGAGATCGTCGGCTGTGTCGGAGAGTCGGGCTCCGGCAAGAGCGTTACCGCGCTGGCGGTGATGGGACTGGTCGATTTTCCGGGCCGGGTGCGCGCCAAGCGCATGAGCTTCGACGGACGCGATTTGCTCGGCCTCTCCGACGCGGGGCGGCGCGCGCTGGTGGGCAAGGACATCGCCATGATCTTCCAGGATCCGCTGGCGAGCCTCAATCCGTGCTTCACGGTCGCGTTCCAACTGACCGAGACCATGAGGATTCACGGAACTGACGCGGAGCGACGCAGCGCCAAGCGCCGCCGCGACCGCGCATTGGAGCTTTTGCAGCAGGTGGAAATACCGGACGCTGCGACGAGGTTGGGCGCGTTTCCGCATCAGCTCTCCGGTGGCATGGCGCAGCGGGTCATGATCGCGATGGCGATTGCCTGCAACCCGCGGCTACTGATCGCCGACGAGCCGACCACGGCGCTGGACGTGACCGTACAGGCGCAGGTGCTCGAGCTCCTGGTCCGGCTGCAGCATGAGCGCGGCATGGCCTTGCTGCTCATTACGCATGATCTCGCGGTCGTCGCCGAAACCGTCCAGCGGGTGATGGTGATGTACGCCGGACAACAGGTCGAGACCGGGCCGGTGCCCGCCATTTTCGAAGCGCCGGAGCATCCGTACACGCAAGCGCTGCTGGCGGCGTTGCCCGAGCATAACCTCGAACGCTCGAGGCTCAAAGCGATTCCCGGCATCGTGCCCGGGCAGTTCGATCGGCCGGTGGGCTGTCTGTTGTCGCCACGCTGCGAGTACGCGCTCGAGCGCTGCCATCGCGATCAGCCATTGCTCGAGGGACCGGAGGGACGAAAGGTGCGCTGCCACTTTCCACTGGACCCCGCGGGATATCCCACCGGTGGCTGGAAGGTCGAGTCGCAGGCGCAGTTACCGGCTCAGTTACCCGCTCACGCCGGCGAGCGCCAGGTGAGTGCGAAGTGAGTGCCGCGTGAATGTCGCCTCGCCGCTGCTCGAAGCACGCGCGCTGTCCCGGCATTACACCGTCTCGCGTGGCCCGTTCAAACCGAAAGGCCTGGTGCGAGCCCTCGACGGCGTGTCCTTCAGCGTACGCGGAGGCGAAACCTTGGCGATCGTCGGAGAATCCGGCTGTGGCAAATCCACGCTTGCGCGACAGGTGACCATGATCGAGCGCCCGACCTCCGGCGAGCTGAGGCTCCACGGTGAGGATGTCGCGCACGCCGACCGCGCGACCCTCAAACGGCTGCGGCCGCAAGTGCAGATGGTGTTCCAGAATCCATACGCCTCGCTCAATCCGCGCAAGCAGGTCATGACCCTGCTCGACGAGCCTTTGGCGATCAACACCGACCTCAGCAGGACGGCCCGACGCGACGCGGCCCGGGCGATGATGGCGCGCGTGGGTCTTCGTGCCGAGCACGAGCGCCGCTATCCCCACATGTTCTCGGGAGGACAACGCCAGCGCATCGCGGTGGCGCGCGCGTTGATACTGCAGCCGCGGCTGCTGGTCGCCGACGAGCCGGTATCCGCGCTCGACGTTTCGATTCAGGCGCAAGTGCTGAATCTGCTGATGGATCTGCAACAGGAGCTGGGCGTCGCCTATCTTTTCATATCGCACAACCTGCAAGTCGTGCGCCACATTGCCGACGCAGTCGCGGTCATGTATCTCGGCACGATCGTCGAGCAGGGACCGAAGGCGGCAGTGTTCGCTCGGCCCGCCCACCCTTACACCCGCGCCCTGCTTGCGAGCACGCCGAAACTGCGTTCGCGAACGGAGCGCCTGGCCGCTGATGCCACTTCCGGTCTTTCCGCGGGGAAGCAAGCGGCACCGGGCGCGCGGATCGCCGTCAAGGGTGAGTTGCCTTCGCCGCTCGACCCGCCGTCGGGCTGCGCCTTTCACAAGCGCTGTCCGTACGCCGTAGAGCGCTGTCGTGTCGAAGTCCCGATGCTCGAGCCCTTCGACGGAGCACTGGTCGCGTGTCACCGCGTAGCGGAGATCAACGGGTAAGTGGGAGGTCCTCCGCCACATTGACGCTAGGAAGCGCTTTGGGCATGATCGGTAGCGTCATACGGCTGTCACAAACGGCCGACGTGACGCTCATACCTCCGCCCCGTGCTCGCCTTCATCCTCCGTCGCATCCTGCAATCGGTCGCGGTTTTGGCCGCGGTGGCCTTTATTGCATTCGCGTTGTTCACCTATACCGGCGATCCGGTCACGTTCATGGTTGGCCAGGACGCGACCCAGGAAGACCGGGCACGGCTGCGCTCGGACTTGGGCCTCGACCAGCCGTTCTATATCCAGTTCGGGCGCTTCGTCGGTCGAGCCGTCCAAGGTGACTTCGGGCTTTCGCTGCGCCAGGGCCGTCCCGTGTCGACGCTGCTCAAGGAACGGCTGCCCGCGACACTCGAGCTTGCCGTCACCGCGGCGTTCCTCGCGGTCCTGCTGGGCGTTCCGGCCGGCGTCTATACCGCGCTCAATCGCAACTCGTGGCTTTCGCATCTCCTGCTCGCGGTTTCGCTCATCGGGATATCGCTGCCGACGTTCCTGATCGGCATCCTGCTGATCCTCGTGTTCGCGGTGATTCTGGGATGGCTGCCGTCGTTCGGTCGCGGCGACACTATCGCTCTCGGTTGGTGGACAACGGGCTACCTGACCAAAAGCGGGCTGAAAGCGCTGATCCTGCCCTCGATCACGCTCATGCTGTTCCAGATGACGCTGATCATGCGGCTGGTGCGCGCGGAGATGCTGGAAGTGCTGCGCACCGACTACATCAAGTTCGCCCGTGCGCGCGGCCTGACCGACCGGGCGATTCATTTCGGTCATGCGCTGAAGAACACCCTCGTGCCGGTGCTCACGATCACCGGCCTGCAGCTCGGCGCGATCATCGCCTTCGCCATCATCACCGAGACCGTGTTCCAATGGCCGGGGATGGGCCTGCTTTTCATCCAGGCGGTCGGATTTGCGGATGTGCCGGTGATGGCCGCGTACCTGTGCTTTGTCGGGTTGGTTTTTGTGCTGATCAATCTGGTTGTCGATCTGCTGTACTATGCCGTCGATCCGCGCCTGCGCATCGAGCGGCTTGCAGCCGCGAATTGAATCGATGAGTGATTTCATCCGTGAGTTCATGAGCCCCGTCGAGCATATTCGAGCCGATCACGCCGAGCTGACCGCAATGCGCCGCGACCTGCATGCGCATCCGGAGCTGGGTTTCGAGGAGCACCGGACGGCGGAAATCGTGGTGCGCGAGCTCACCGCACTGGGAATCGAGCACCACTCCGGTATCGGCAAGACCGGCGTCGTCGGAGTGATCCGCGGCGAGCGCTACGACAGCGGGCGGGCGATCGGGCTGCGCGCCGACATGGACGCACTGCCGATGCACGAGGAGAACGCGTTTGCGCACGTGTCTCGATTCAAGGGACGGATGCACGGCTGCGGGCACGACGGTCATACGACCATGCTGCTCGGCGCGGCGCGTTACCTGTCCCGCACCCGGCGTTTCGACGGCACCGTGTACCTGATCTTCCAGCCGGGCGAGGAAGGGTTCGGCGGGGGCAAGGCGATGATCGACGACGGGCTCTTCCAGCGCTTTCCCGCCGACGAGATTTACGCGCTCCATAACTGGCCATCGCTGCCGCCGGGAAAAATCGGCGTCCGGCCGGGACCTGCGATGGCGGCGGCCGACCGTATCGAAATTCACATCGAGGGCCGTGGCGGGCACGGGGCGCACCCGTATCTGACCATCGATCCGGTGCTGGTCGCAGGCCACATCATCACCGCGGCACAGTCGATCGTGTCCCGCAACGTGAGTCCCATCGACACCGCGGTGGTCAGTCTGTGCGCGATGCACGCCGGCAACATGGCGGCCATGAGCGTGATTCCGCGCGAGGCGCGCCTCGTCGGCACGGTGCGCACCTTCCGGCCGACGACGCAGGCGGCGATCGAAAAGCGCTTGACCGAGCTCGTGCATTCCATCGCCGCCGCCTTCGGCGCCACCGCCACGCTCAAGTACGAGCGCGTTTACCCGGCGACGATCAACAGCGAGCGCGAGGCTGTCTTTGCGGCGGACGTCGCAGACACCTTAATCGGCGCCGAGAACGTGGTGCGAGACCTGGAACCGTCGATGGGATCGGAGGATTTTTCCTTCATGCTCGAGCAGCGGCCGGGCGCCTACGCGCGGCTGGGGCAGGGCGGCGCGGAAGGCGGCTGTTTTCTGCACAACGCGAGTTACGACTTCAACGACGAGGTGATTCCGCTCGGCGCGGGTTATCTGGCGGCGCTGGCGGAGGCGGCGATGCCGATTTCCCGATGAATGCGGTCCCGCATTTTTCGCAGAGCTATGCCGAGGCGCGCGACAAATTCCTCGCCGCGGCGCGGCTGCGCGGTGCGAAGCTCATGCATCACGTGCATCCCACCGCGCGAGGCGCCGCGGGCGAAAAGCTGTCGATGGACTTTGCGCTGCTCGGCAGCGCCGATGCCGCCGGTCTCTTGCTTGTGATTTCGGGGACTCACGGCGTAGAGGGCTTTTGTGGATCGGGGTGCCAGGTCGCGCTTTTGCACGATCAGACGTTCATTGCCGAGGTCGAGCGCTCGGGCATCGCGGTGCTCATGTTGCATGCGCTGAACCCCTATGGTTTTTCGCATCTGCGACGTGTCAACGAGGACAACGCCGACCTGAATCGCAACTTCGTCGACTTCGGCTCGCCGTTGCCGGTCAACCGCGCTTACGCCGAGATTCATTCCGTGCTCCTGCCGGCGACCTGGCCGGCGCCGGGCGACAGCGAGACCAGGCTGAACGCCTGGATCGCGAAGCATGGCCGCAAGGCCTACCAGGCAGCCGTGAGCGGGGGCCAGTATCAATATCCCGATGGCTTGTTCTACGGCGGGAGCAAGCCCGCCTGGAGCAACCAGGTCCTGCGAGGCGTGCTGCATCAGTACGTAGCCCAGCGCGCGCTGCTGGGATGGATCGATATCCATACCGGTCTGGGACCTCGAGGCCACGGTGAAAAGATCTACGCCGGGCTCGACTATTCCGCGGACATCGCGCGCAGCAAGGCTTGGTGGGGCGACGACGTGACATCGTTCCTGGACGGAACATCGACCTCCGCGCCGCTCACCGGCATCAACGGCGCCGCAGCGCACGACGAATGCCCCAACGCCGTATTCGCGGGTATCGCGCTCGAGTACGGTACTTATCCCATCGAGCAGATACTGGAGGCGTTTCGGGCCGAGCACTGGGTCCACAATCACCCGAAGGCGCCCAAGGCGCAGCGCCAGGAGATCAAGCGTAATCTGCGCGACATGTTCTACGTCGATGCCGACGATTGGAAGCAGATGGTTTATACGCAGACGCTGGAAGGCTGCATGCGGGCGATCGATCATCTCGGCGAGACACGGATCTACGCGTAACCAGCCAAACGCAATCAGGAGGAGTGCAAGAATGACCACCATTCAACATCTGCTGGCGCGAGCGTCGCTGATCCTTGTCGCGGCCACCTTGACCGCATTCAGCGCATCGGCGGCGACGTTCCGGTTTGCCGATCAGGGCGACGCCGTTTCGATGGATCCGCATTCCCTCAACGAATCGCTGCAGCTCACCATCGTCGCCAACGTCTTCGAGCCGCTGGTCGGCCGCGGCAAGAAGCTGGAGCTCGTTCCTCTGCTGGCGACATCGTGGAAGCAGACGGCGCCGACCGTGTGGCGCTTCAATTTGCGCCAGAACGTCAAGTTCCACGACGGCACGCCGTTCAATGCCGACGACGTCATCTTCTCGTACGAGCGCTCCAAGGCGGACGGGTCCGACATGAAGACCAAGATCGGGACGGTCAAGGAGGTGAAGAAGATCGACGACTACACAGTCGACTTCGTCACCAACGAACCGTTTCCCATCCTGCCCGACACCATCAACACCTGGTACATCATGAGCAAGGTGTGGTGTGAAAAGAACAACTCCATGACGCCTGTTGACGTGCGCAAGGGCAAGGAGAACGCGGCCACGCTGCGTGCCAATGGAACCGGCCCCTTCATCCTGAAGACGCGGGAACCTGGCGTGCGCACCGTTTTCGCGCCGTTCCCGGGCTACTGGGACAAGGTCGA
>DASXBW010000045.1:0-11835 GCA_036491495.1 Casimicrobiaceae bacterium | reverse complement strand
AGGCGGCGAGGGTGCGGCTGGGGGCAAATGGCGAGCAAGCTCGTCGGCTTTCGGACACGCGCATCGCCTCGGCTACCAAAGAAATAAACCAGATCTCGGACGACATCCGAGATGCGAAGGACAGCGGTTCGTCGATCGACCAGCTTGATGCGGCGACCCCTTTACGCAAACCGGCCTGATCCCGAGGTCGCGCTGCCAATAACGGTTACCGTCGGCGACGCTTTAAGGGGCGCGGATTCCAAAGCGCTGGATCCGGCTCTTCAGGTTGACAAAGGGACGCCTGTGAATTTGTCAGCGACAGCGGGCGAAGGTGTGCAATGGCGGGGCGAGTACAGCGCACTCGCGTCTCGCGAAATAGTTGCGTTTGTTTCTCAATTGGCGGCGCTCGGCTACAGTCCGCGCGAGTTCCGAGTGACCGTCCGGAGCGTGCCGGAGGGACTTGAGGGCACCCGAAGGTGTACGGTTCTGGTCGCCCAGCTTCGGAACGGAGTGCCCTTTCGAGGCCAGCGATACATCGGCGGTCGCGGCGCGGATTGGATCGACGAATTTTCCCGCGATGCGGCGACCGCATTCCCGCGCAATACGAACCCGATTCCGGCATAGGGCGTCTAGTCTGCATTAACGTCAGCCTAAGAGGCTTTTCCAGCCCGCTGGCGTGCGCTCGAAGTGCTCGCTCTCCATTACTTCGAATACGCTATCGAGGGGCCTCCAGCCAAAGCGCTGTACCTCGATGCGATTTGCGTCGACGTGAATCGCGTTGAAGGAATTGAGCTCTCCCCTCCCCCGCGTCGACGTCGCGGTGCCTGCCTGAACCACGATGGCGTCGTGACTGCCGCCCACGGCATGCATTGCGACGCTGCCGGCGTCGCTGACGTGCAGATGCCCGGCGAGCAGAAGGTCGCAACGGCAGGCCGAAAACATGTCCATCGCCAGGTCAGCCCGCCCGACCCGCTCGTTCGCTGCGCGCCCTTCCGGAAGGTCGAACGGATGGTGGGTGACAATGATCTTGACAATTTTCGGGTCGAGCGCGCAAAGGCGCATTTTCGCTTGGTCGATCTGGGTTGAGTTGATCCGCCCACGTTTGAAGGTCAGCGACCGCGCAGTATTGATCCCCAGGACCGCGATTTCGTCGTCGGAGTAGAACGGCTCGAGATCGTCGGTGATATAGCGCCGGTACTTGTCGAGGGGCCCGATGAAGCGGGTGAAGACGTTGTGCAAAGGTACGTCGTGATTGCCCGGAACGATGATTTGTGGCTCCGGTAACCGGTCCAGAAAAGCGCGGGCTGCCTGGAACTGGTTGCTGCGGGCGCGTTGCGTGAGATCACCCGAGACAGCGACCAGGTCGGGCGCAAGCTTGGCGATCACCGACGCGAGCGGCGTCAGCAGGGCATCATCGGTGCGGCCGAAGTGAAGATCCGACAAGTGAACGATAGTGCGCATGGCGGCGTTGGCAGGATCTACCCGGAAGCGGCAGCTGGAGGCTTGGGCACGATGACCTTCAACGCTCCAGGCACCACGCGAAATCTAAGCGGTGTTTCGACGATGCGAATCTCGCCGTCGGTCGCGACGTGCACGTGCTTCCGCCGCGTCTGGACCTCGATATGCTTGGCGCGAACCGTGTCGAAGTCCCTCGCCTGATCAAGACGGCCAAACAAGGCCCGCAATGCCAATCGGACCAGGCCCAGGCGTCCCGTGCGATTCGCGACATAGAGGCTGAGCTCACCGCGGTCCAAATGAGTACGCTCGCCAATCCTGAATCCTTGCATTTCGTATCGATTGTTGCCGACAAAGACAAACGGCGTGCGTCGTGCCAACCATTTGCCGTCGATGTTGAGAAGCACCTCCACAAAAGGATAGCGCCGCAAGACCGCGAGTGCCGCCCAGACGAATGCGGGCCATTTTCCGCGGCCGAGCCACTGCTGCTGCAGGTGACGTGTTTCCACCAGCTGCGGGTATATGCCGAGACTGGCATTATTGAGGAAGAAGCGATCGTTGACCGCGCCGACGTCGACCTGCGCACAATAGCCTTCGGCAATCGTCGTCACCGCACTTTCAAGATCGAGCGGGACATGAAGGTCCTTCGCGAAATGATTGAATGTCCCGAGCGGCAGCACGCCCAAGGCGATCCCGCTTCCGATCAGCAGCCCTGCCGCGGCGTTGAGCGTCCCATCGCCGCCTCCGACGATGATCGTGCTCGGCTCGCGCAGGATCGCGGCGCTGACCTCCTCGAGAACGTTTTTGGCCGACGTCGTGAGCTTGATCTCGATTTGGATTCCCGCCGCCTCGAAGAACCTGTTGAGCTGCACGTGAGCGGCTGCGTCGGAGTGGGCCGAAACGTTGACGATGACGCATACGGGTAGCTTCATGATCCTAGCTGTCGGCGTCGACGCCTGCACTTGCCTCCCGACGCCGGATATAGTGCAAAGCGGCAAAACAGAACGCCAGCCAAGCAATACCCTCCGCAATACCGGCCATGACATCGCTCAGATAGTGAAGGCCGAGATAGACGCGGCTAAAGGAGACCAGCGCGACCATGAAAACCGCGGCAGCGATGGCGAAGTACGCGGCATAGCGCTGCCTGGCGTTTGCCAAAGCATAGATGGCAAGCAATCCATAAAACACGGTCGAGGCCATCGCGTGGCCGCTTGGGAAACTGTAGGTCGGGAGGCTGAAAATCGGATCGTCGAACACGGGACGGCCACGCTGGATGAGATGCTTCAGGCAGAAGTTGAGAAGGTTGCCGCCCAACACGACGATCGACAGCACAGCCGCCTCGGTCCGCCTGCGCCGATACAAAAGCAGGAGGCTGCCCCCGACCGCGACGATCGTTAAGGTCGTCGGCGCACCGAGGAAACTAACCACCGCCATAGCATTCGAAACAAGCGGCGTCGCGCGAACGTGCAACCACCTTCCGGCGCTGGTATCGAGCGCCGCCAGCGGCGCGCTCAGGGCGATCGCAAGAGCGATCACAAGGAACAGGCCCACCGCCGTAGAGAACACGATCAAAGTCGGGCGAGGGCCGGCCTCGCGCATGTTTCGTCCCGAATGTAAATTGTGCATGGTCGCAGCGGCGGACAGTGCAACTATGCCTTCGCCGTTGATGTCCCAATATTCGTTGATGCTTATCGTACCTGCTTGGAGTCTTGGACAAACACGACACTATAATTATCAGCGTTCCACGAAGCAGCGCGCGCGAGCCGTAAGCAACGGGTCGGTATTTCTCCGACGGCGAGCGATCGATGCACTGACAACACCCATCCATCTGAATGAATCCAGCGAAACGAACCGCTTCCCGCGCGGCCATGGTGCTCGCGACGATCGGCGTCTCTATTATTGCCGTAGTTCTGTTTTTTCCCTGGAATCTTCTGCGGGGCCCGATCGCGAGCTACTTCGGCCATCAGCTTGGCCGGCCGGTTGCGATCGCCGGGGATTTGAGCGTCAAGCTCGGCTGGACTCCGCGAATCCAGGTGGATGACGTCTCGATCGGCAACGCAGCCTGGTCGAAGGACCCGCAGATGGTGCACGTGCAAAGAATGAACCTGCGCCTGGAGCTCCTTTCGTTATTAACGGGCATGCCGGTCGTTCCCGCGGTCGAGCTGGTCGAGCCGCAAGTGCTGCTGGAAAAGAATAGCGACGGTGCCGCGAACTGGCTGTTCGGGGACGGCTCCGCACCCGACGTGCGCTTGGGAACTATCGACGTCGAACGCGGTGTCGTGCGTTATCGCAATCCCGCGTTGCGAGCCGACGTCAGCGTCAAGTTGCAATCCTCACCCGCCGCGGCGGACACCCCTGCTTCCCTTCGCTTTGCCGGCAACGGAGCTTTTCGCGGCGAGGCATTTAGCATCGACGGCCAAGGCCTCGGTCTTTCCACGCTGCGCAAGGTCGGCGATCCGTATCAGCTCACTTTGCATGCCCGAGCGGGAGCGACCGATGTGCGCTTCGCCGGTACCGTCGTCCCTTCCGACGTCGAGCACGTGAAGGGTGAGCTTCAGTTGCAGGGAAAGGATCTGTCGCAGCTCTACCCGATCGTGCCGCTACCGATTCCGTGGACGCCACCGTACAAGCTGTCGGGCCAGCTGGCGCACCGGGAAAAGCACTGGTCGTATCGCCAGTTCAAAGGTAACGTCGGAGACAGCGACCTCGGTGGCGACTTTGAGGTCGATTTGTCACAGGCTCGCCCGTCGGTCACCGCGGATCTGTCGTCGCGCCGCTTCGACTACAAGGACCTGGGAGGATTTGTTGGCCTGCCCCCGGGAGAACCGACAACGGGGGTGAAAACGGGCGAGCAGCAGCGGGCGACCGTGCGTCGCGCCGCTTCCGCGCGCGCATTGCCGGACGAGCCTTTCAAGCTCGACCGCTTTCGCATCGCTGACGCCGACCTCAAGTTCCGCGGCACCAGCGTCACCTGGGCCGATGCCCCGATCGACAACCTGACGACGCACCTGCTTCTGAAAGACGGCGTTCTTCGCTTCGAGCCGCTCGATTTCGGCATCGGCGGCGGTCACGTGGTCGCGAAATTGTCGCTCGACGCCAACCGCGAGATCGCGCTCACCCAGGGAGACATCGAGGTACGCAATGTCGAGCTCAAGCAAATCTTCCCTAAGCTTGCCTCGCCCCAAGGTACCGCGGGACGGTTCGGAGGCCGCGCCAGCTTCAAGACGCAGGGCAACACGGTTGCCACGATGTTCGCTTCCGCGAACGGCGAGGGCGCCATGATCATGCGCGGTGGCGAAGCGAGCACGCTGACGCTGGTGATGACCAATCTCGACCTCGCGCGCGCTGCGGCGCTGCTGCTGCAGGGGGATAAGACTTCCGAGATTCGTTGCGCGGTCGCTTCGTTCGGAGTGGCCAACGGAGAAATGGTTCCGAATCTGATGGTCATCGATACGACGGCTGTCACCATCAACGGCGATGGCAGCATCAACTTCCGCGACGAGAAGTACGATCTTCACCTGAAGGCGCGCTCCAAGAAGGCGAGTCTGCTTGCCTTGCGCGGCCCGATCGTCATCGAGGGCGCCTTCAAGGCCCCCGCCATTCATCCGGACGCGGGTCAGATCGCTGCCCGTCTCGGTGCGTCTGCCGGACTGGCGGCGCTCACGCCACCGTTGGCATTGCTGGCTCTGGTCGACTTTGGCGGAGCGCCCGACGTCGATTGCCGGGCGCTTATCGCCGACGCAAAACTGCCGCAGAGTGCGCGTGATAACAAAGCGGCGTCGACGGTTCAATCGAGCGCGCTTCCGGGGGCGCGTTAGCTGCATTCGAAGGCCAATCGCTTCGCGCGCTAAGCGCGCAGCGAGCCATGACCCGTGTCGCCACGCCGGCAAAAAATACCGCCGCTCTCGTTTGTTTCCCCGGCGCGCTCACGTCGAACGCTGCAAATTCACTGATTGAGGTCGCACGTCGACCATAGAAATGGACGCACCTTCTCCGCTACCAGCGTCACCCCAAGGCCGGGTCGATCCGAAATCGGCGCGTGGCCACCCCGAATCTCCAGCTCGGGTGCGAGATCGACGATCGAAAAGTGCTCCGCAATCCGATACGGATAGACTTCCTGGATCAGCAGATTGGTCAGGCAGGCATCCAGTTGAAGCGTCGAGGCAGTCAGCACCGGGCCGGCACAAAGGTGCGGCTGAATTCGCATGTCGAAGGCTTCGGCCATCGCTGCGATTTTTTTTGTTTCCATGATTCCACCGGAGTTGCCGATGTCCGGTTGAACGATATCGGCCGCGCGTAATTCGAACAGCCGCCTGAATCCGTAACGCGTGTACAGACGTTCTCCCGCGGCAACCGGCATACGCACCGCATCCCGGACCCGCAGCATGCCTTCAAGATCGAACGGATCGACCGGCTCTTCCAGGAAAAAAATGTCGAATTCCTCGAAGCGGCGTGCGAGCCGGATGATCGCATCGGCGGTCAGCTCACCGCTCATGTCCAGCATCAGCTCGACGTCGGGACCCACTGCGCTGCGCACCGCGCGTACCCGCTCTACCGCAAGGTTCTCCGCCTCGCGCGAAATGGAGCGTTGCGAAACGTGCCGTATGCGCCCATGGCTGTCGCCACCGCCGACCGGGTTGGCCAGCGGATACATCTTGAGTGCATCGTAGCCGTCCTTGACCACCTTCTCCGCCGCCCGCGAGAACTCGTCCGCGCTGCGCGCCCGAAACGACCACCCATTGGCGTACATCCGCACCTTTTCCCTGCACTTGCCCCCGAGCAATTCATAAACAGGCAAGCCGAGCGCCTTGCCCTTGATGTCCCACAAGGCCTGCTCGATCGCCGCAATGCCCGCGAACACGATAGGACCGCCACCCTTCGCCCAGAACGTGTGGTCATACATCTCGCTCCATAACGCTTCGATGCGAAACGGGTCGCGCCCGAGGACTATCTGGTCGACCAGGTCCTTGATCATTCCCGCGGCCGCCGTTTCGCCGATCCCATAGGCGACCGCGGCCTCCCCGACGCCGGAAATGCCGGCATCGGTCTTGAGTTCGAGGATGACGGGGTGGCGCCCGTCGATGCGAACGATGTAGATGTTGGCGCTGATGATCTTGGCCATCGACGTGTGCGCTTGGGCGACGCGAGGATCGGCTATTGCGGGATCGTTGGCTGGGCCGCCCTCGCCTTGCCAAGATCGGCGTAGCCTCGCTTCACATACTGCTTGAATCCGGCGCCGTTCTGATACGCGGACAGGGCCGAGCGCTCCGCGACCGGACAATCAGCTGCAACCGCCAGCGCTCTCGAGCGAAGCGGCAACATCGCTTTCAATATCCTGCTGCCAAACCTGTTCCCCGCCGGGGATCGTTAGCGCCGTAGAAACGTTCGTTACCGCGCGGCTTGCCGCCCAAGGACGGCGCACCGACGAGAATGCCGGCGGCGTGGCCCACCGGCTGGGGATCGGCGAACCGGTGGCCCATGGCGAGCAGGATCTTGCGGGTATCGGGGCTCAGCGCAAAAGTGTCGACATTGGTCGTCTCCGGCAGCCACTGCTGATGGAAACGCGAGGCGTCGATCGCTTCCTGAATGTTCATGCCGTAATCGATCACGTTAAGGATGCAGTGCACGACCACGGTGATGATGCGACTGCCGCCCGGCGTACCGATCACCATCACCGGCTTGCCCTCACGCGAGACGATGGTCGGGCTCATGGAGCTCAAGGGCCGCTTGCCCGGAGTAATCGAGTTGGCTTGTCCCTGAACCAGGCCGTACAGATTCGGCACGCCGAGCTTGGCGGTGAAATCGTCCATCTCGTCGTTCAGCAGGATGCCGGTGTTCGCCGCGGTAACCTTGGCGCCGAACCAATCGTTCAGGGTATAGGTCACCGACACCGCGTTGCCCTGACGGTCAACGATCGAATAGTGCGTCGTGTTGACGCCTTCGTGCGGCGGGACACCGGGCTTGAGATCGCGCGACACGCCTGCCTTGGCCGGATCGATTGCGGCGCGAACCTTCTCCGCGTAACCCTTGTCCAGCAGCCGGTCGAGCGGATTCTTCACGAAATCCGGATCGCCCAGATAACTGTTGCGATCGACGTACGCGTGCCGCATGGCTTCGATTTGATAATGCACGGCCTGCGCCGAACGAAATCCGAGATCCTTGAGCGGATAGCCCTCGAGGATGTTGAGGATCTCGCAAATCACCGCGCCTCCCGAGCTCGGCGGCGGCGCCGATACAATGTGATAGCCGCGATAATCGCATTCGACGGGCGCGAGCTCGCGAACCTTGTATTGCTGCAAATCCGCCTTGGTGATGATGCCCTTGCCGGCCGCGCTCGAGGCGGCAATCGCGTCGGCGATCGGCCCTTGATAGAACGCATCCGGGCCGCGCTGCGCGATCAGAATCAAGGTCTTCGCCAGATCCTTCTGCACCAGGCGATCGCCGGCCTTGTACGGCAGACCGCGGTTAAGGAAGATGGCCGCCGTCGCTTCATCGTCCTTGAAATCAGTGTTGGCGGTCTCGAAGAGCGCGATATCGCCCTGATCGAGCACGAAGCCACGTTGGGCGAAGCTGATCGCCGGCGCGATCAGCGCACCGCGCGAGCGCGTGCCGTATTTTTCACGCGCGTATTCGAGACCGGCCACGGTGCCGGGCACCCCGACCGCCAAATGCCCCTTGGTGCTGGCGCCTTTGACGACATTCCCCGCGCTGTCCAGATACATGTTGGGCGTGGCGGCAAGCGGCGCCTTTTCGCGGAAGTCGAGGAAGGTCTTGCGACCGTCCGCGAGCTGAATGGTCATGAAACCGCCGCCGCCCAGGTTGCCCGCGGCGGGGTACACCACCGCCATCGCGTAACCGATGGCGACCGCCGCATCGACCGCGTTGCCGCCGCGTTCCAGTACGTCGACACCGACCTTAGTCGCGAGCTTATGGGCGGTGACGACCATGCCGTGTTCGGCGCCGACCGGCGCCACCGACGCCGCCTGCACAGCCGCGCAGGCAACGACCGCAACCGTCGCGAGCACGCGGATCAAAATGAATCGAAGTCGGGTCTTCATGGCTGCATTCTCCTTATGCTCGATAGGATTGCGACGGGTGAGGTACCAGTGAGGTCGGTGCAGATGCAGCCGAAGGTGCAATGACGGCGCTTCGGTGCCGATTCCCGCGGCTAGACCATGCGATTGAACCACAGCAGCGAAAGCGTTGCCGAAGCCAGCAGCAGAATTGCCGCCGCCGCGACCACCAGCGCGCTGATCTCGGTTTCTTTCTTCTCCAGCACGAGTTTGGCGTTCAACCCCTGATAAATCTTCGCCAGCTCGGCCGCGCTGGCTGCGTGAAAGTACTCGCCGTGGGTGACTTCCGCGATCGCCTTCAGCGCCTCTTCATCGTAGGCCATATACATCGAATAGCCGTCCATTGCGGCAACACCGCCGCCCGGCATGCCGAACCCGACCGTGTAGATGCGCACACCATGGTCGGCGGCCATTTTGGCCGCTTCGAGCGTATCCGGACCGGTCGTCCTTCTGCCATCGGTGAGAAGGATGATTGCCGCGGACGTGTTGGAGCCGGCGGCCACCGGCTTGAATGTTTTCTTTTCCGGTTCGCCCGACCGCTCGATCGCGACACCCTGTCGGCGGGAGCTCGATGACCCTTTTCCGAACAGCAAAGGCTCCAGATCAATGCCCTCGTCGGGGAAAAGCGTCGCCAGCGAAACAATGATGCCGCTCCCAATGGCCGTGTGGCGCTGCAACTCGAAGCGGTCGATGGCGGCGACCAGATCCTCGCGATTGTGGGTCGGCGGCTGCACGACCGATGCGGTGCCGGCAAAGGAAACGATGCCGATGCGAACATCCGGCGGCTGTTCCCGAACGAAGGCCTTGGCTGCGGTTTGCGCCGCCACAATCCGATTGGGTTCGACATCGGTCGCGCGCATGCTCAGCGATACGTCCATGGTGAGAATGATGGTGCGCTGATCGGACGGCAGCGTGACGATCGCGTTCGGACGTGAAATCGCAAAGATGGCCGCGAGCGTGCCCACCAGGAACAAGAGCGGCGGGATGTGGCGGCGAAAGCGTTGCCCTGGTCCCAGAGCGGCCTTGACCAGGCCCAGACTTGCGTATCTGAGCGCCGCCTTCCTTCGCCTTTGCAATAACCAGACGTAGATGCCGACCATTACCGGCGCGGCAAGCAGCAGCCAAAGCATCTGCGGCCAAGCAAAGCTCATGGCGTCAGCGGACCGGTGGCCGAAACGGGCTGGGCGTAAAGCCGATTCCTCGAGCGCAGCAGATTCCAAATGACCCGCATGGCGACTCGCGTGTCAGCGCGTTGAAAGGTGCGCCAGCTCGGCGTCGATGTCTGCCAGGCGCTCGAGCTCTCCCGCTCTCTGGTCGAGCAACGATTGCCGTTGCGCTAGCAGGTCGAGCGATGAACCGTCGCTCGACGCGAGCTTGGATGGGTCCTCCCCGCTGGCTTCGACGGCTTCTATTTCGCGGCTAATGCTGGCGATGGTTTCATCGGTAGCAGCAGCGATAGCGGCTCGCTGACCATTCAACGCGACCCGCAGCCTTTGGACGTCTTCGGCTGGAGCGATCGCCGGAAGGCTGAAGCGAAAGCTCTTGTCGGTCCACGTCCAGCGCGGAATCTCGACGTCGATGGATTGTTCGGTCAAACCGAACTGCGGCAGATCGGCCTCGACATGCGCACGCTCGTTGACCAGCACCGGCACGTCGACGTAAACGGCGCGCCAGACCGTGCGGCATTCGTTGGGCAGGATCAGGTCCGGATACTTGCAGCTGAATTCCGGGACCTCCCAAAGCTTGATCTGCTTGCTGCGCAAGGCTGGCGTATCGTAATCCCAACGCTTCCAGCGCGTGCTCATGTTCGGCGCCGTGACCAGGATTCGCCGGTGCTCGATCGTGACGACCGGTACACGAAAGATCCATTGATATTCCCGCGTGGTCGGAACCAACACCGGCCGATCGTCTCCCCAACCCGGCGTTTGAATCGCTGGAGCGGATTCGATTCGACCGATCTCGCGTTCAGGCGGCGCCGGCTCGATGCCGGCGGCGTGCGCCCCGTGGACCATGGCACCGGCGATGCCGCACGCCAGAATCAGAAGCTCGCTCCTGCCCATTCGATAATCCTCGTTTCCGATAAAGGGACATTAGTGCCGCGGCATGAGTTTGTCCAGTGCGTTGGTCCGGATTGCTCGCGCTCCACTCGCGAACTGCGTTGCTGCCGCGGCGAGACTTGAACTCCGCTATGATTGCAGGTTGAGAGGTGCACTGAGGTTTTTTGCCATGGCGACATCTCAACACGGTTTCACGATGATGGAAATGGCGGTGGTCCTCGCCATCATCGGAATTCTGGCGCTGCTGGCCGTTCCCAGTTATCAGGACCGCCTCGTCAGGGATCAAATCATCTCGGCGATGCCGTTGGCCGACCTTGCAAAAACGCCGATTGCGCTGTCCTGGGCCACGCTGCAGTCGTTCCCTGCCGATAACGCCAGCGCAGGATTACCGCCGGCCGAAAAGATCGTGAACAATTTCATCAGTTCGGTGATGGTTCAGACAGGCGCAATCCACATTACGTTCGGCAATAGCGCCAACGGCATCATCAGAGGAAAGATTCTCACCCTCCGGCCCGCGGTGGTGGTCGATGCGCAGATCGTGCCGGTCGCCTGGGTATGCGGCGACGCCGCCGGTCCCGGGCAGATGACGATCAAAGGCGAGAACAAAACCAATATCCCCGCCAACTATTTGCCCTACAACTGCCGCGCTCCCGGCTCATAGCATCATCGCGATACTCTGCGGTGGTGATTCCAGCACCTTCAAGCCCAGCGCCCTGATCGATTCATCCAATGGCCTCACGAATGTGCCGTCCCGATCGTGAATCAGGTATCAGTGCGCGTCGTCGGAGCCAATAAGCTCTCGTAATTGCTGTAAGGTCCAGGCCGCGCTTCACCCGTCCCCAAAACGACGGTACCAATCTGTGGCACACATATTGCTCTTCTGAGCATGGGCGCTTTGCCCCAGGGGAGACGTGGTGAGGGGGGACAGAATATGGATTCTGGGCGCTGCCGTTTTCGGTCTGTTTGTGCCCGTGTTCGCCCATGCGACGCTGACGGTGACGCCAATCACTTGGAACGTCGTCGGCCTCGACAGCAACAGCCCCATCGCCGGGCCGAAGGATTTTCCGGTCGGCGCACGCGTCTGCAGCGATGTCGCCACCAGCAACGTCGCCGTCAACTGGATTTGGGAGTCGGCGAACGCGAACGTCAACCTGCGCCCAGGGTCGCTCAGTACGATCACCCTGCCGGCGATCGGCGCCGGCGTCTGCGCGGACGCCTACTTCGAAATCGAGGTCAATCAGGTCGCCGCAGCGTACGACACCACGCGCCGT
>DASXBW010000044.1:0-122628 GCA_036491495.1 Casimicrobiaceae bacterium | reverse complement strand
TGGTCGGGGTGAGAGGATTTGAACCTCCGACCTCTACGTCCCGAACGTAGCGCTCTACCAGGCTAAGCTACACCCCGACGATTTGCAGCGATCATAAAGCGGTCGCAAGCGACGCAAAAACTAGAAGCTGCGCACCACCGCAAAAGCGGATAATTCTAGCAGAACTTCGCGGTAGGTCGTAGGCGACAATGTCGTCAGACATTCGGCCGCCAAGGTGCTTTCGGTCTCGGCGCACGCCCGTGCATGATCGAGCGCACCCGTCCGATGAAGGATGGAAAGTACCGCCGCGAATTCGCCGAGATTGCGTTCCGCGAGCGCGCCGCGGAGAAAGGCGACCTCTTGCGCCGTTCCTTTCTCAAGCGCGCGGATCAGGGGCAGAGTGGGTTTGCCCGCGGCCAGGTCGTCGCCGGGGTTCTTTCCCATGGCGGCATGGTCGCCGGTGTAATCGAGCACGTCATCGATGAGCTGGAACGCGGTACCCAGGTGCATGCCATAGCGCGCCAGAGCGTCTTCGAGCTCGGATCCGGCGTGCCCCAGCACCGCACCGAGCCGCGCCGCGGCTTCGAATAGCGTAGCGGTCTTCCGCCGGATGACTGCCAGGTATTGCTGCTCGTCCACGTCAGGGTCGCCTGAGTTGAGCAGTTGCAGCACTTCTCCTTCGGCGATGACATTGGTTGCGTCGGAGAAGATCTTCAGCACCTTAACGCTGCCCGTCGTCACCATCAGCTGAAATGCGCGCGAGTAAAGAAAATCGCCGACCAGGACGCTCGCTGCGTTGCCGAACATGGCGTTGGCAGTCGCGTGCCCGCGGCGAAGGGAAGATTCGTCGACCACGTCATCGTGGAGCAAGGTCGCGGTATGGATCATTTCCACCACGGCTGCCAGGGTGTGATGATGCGTTCCCCGGTACCCGCACGCCTGGGCGGTGAGAAGCAGGAGCGCCGGCCGAAGCCTCTTGCCGCCGCCGGCGATGATATATTCTGCGACCTGCTGGATCAGCGGGACGTCCGAGTGCAACGCTTCGCGCAGCACGCCATCGACCGCTTCCATGTCGTCGGACAGAATCGGCTGCAGCAGGGAAATTGTCACGGAGGCGGGCAAATCTTTTGACTTGGGACGCGACTCTTCGCGAAAACGAGGGAGGCGCGTTGCGTGACAATGGGAGCAGAGCGGCATTTTACCCGATGCTGATCCTTCATCTTCGGAAGCGGCGCCGGCCTTTGACATGACGACCGTAAGGCCTTAAAATAGCTGTCTTTTTTCGCAACATCCCTTTGGAGTTCCTATGTACGCGGTCATAAAGACCGGCGGCAAGCAATACAAGGTTGCCCCCGGCGAAAAACTCAAGATCGAACGGATACCCGCCGAGGTGGGTGCGGAAGTGATTCTCGATCAGGTATTGATGGTCGGAGACGGCGCAAGCCTGCGCCTGGGACAGCCCGTGGTTGCCGGCGCAAGCGTCAAGGCAACCGTCCTCGCGCACGGGCGTGGCGACAAAGTCACTATCTTCAAGATGCGCCGGCGCAAGCATTACCAGAAACACCAAGGTCATCGACAAGGCTACACCGAGCTGAAAATCGACGGCATCGTCGGCTAGCGCTCGATTCGCTCAAGGCAAAGGCGAGGTAAATATTCATGGCACACAAAAAAGCAGGCGGCAGCTCGCGCAATGGCCGCGACTCCCAGTCCAAGAGGCTCGGGGTGAAGGCCTACGGCGGCGAAACGATTACCGCGGGCGCCATCATCGTTCGCCAGCGCGGGACGAAGGTACATCCGGGGACCAATGTCGGTGTGGGCAAGGACCACACGCTGTTCGCGCTCGTCGATGGCAAGGTTGCTTTCACCATCAAGGGATCCGAAAAGCGAACGATCGTTAGCATTCTCCCGCCGCTGTAAGCGCACGCTTCGATAGCAAGGTCGCGCGCGGCAGCGAGCCGCGACAGCAACGAATCCCCGCCTTGGCGGGGATTTTTGTTTGTACTGCGCCAAAACGCGAACCGTATCGCTATGGCGGTGCGCGGCCGTCGCCGACCGTCGTCAGCGTCGCTCCAGCCACCACAGCATACCAGCGGCAAAGACGACGAACGCCGCCACCGGGAATGCGGCGGAAAACAAGGGAGCCCAGTCGTTGATCACGCCCAGATATGAAAAGAGGCGGCCAAGAAGGAAGAACACCAGCCCGAGCATTGTGCCCGCGAAAACGCGAAAGCCCACCCCGCCCGCGCGGCGCTGGAAATAGGCGAAGGGAAGCGCAAGAACCATCATCACCAGCACGGCAGCCGGATAGAAGACCTTGTTCCAGAGGGCAATTTCAAAGCGCGAGGTCTTCTGCTGGTTGTTGCCAAGCACGCGTATGTTGTCGTAGAGCGAAGTCATTTCCAGCTTCTCCGGCGCGACCTGGTAGACGGTCAGGATCGAGGGTTTGAGCACCGTTTCCCAGGTGAATTCGTCGGCACGGGTGAGCTTCGCGCCTCCCGGCGAAAGCTCGGTCGTTTGCACGTTCTTGAGCAACCATCGCCCGTCATTGATGAAAGTTCCGGTGTCTGCGACTCGCAGTGCTTTCAGGCGCAGGTCGGAATCGAACTCGTAGACGCGTATGCCGATAAGCTTGGCGTTGCCGGAATCATCCACGACGCTCTTGATATTCACGAAGGTCGACAACGGCAGCTGCTGCCGGAACCAGAATCCTGACTGGAACTGCTGTGCCACGATGCGCGTGGCTTGGTCCTGCGCCTGTATGCGGACCTGTTGCGCCAGCCGCTCCGCGGGAGGGGCGAAGAATTCGCCGGCGAGAAAGGTGGCAATCGCGAGCGGAATGCCGACGCGCAATATGGCGGCGGTAATCTGCGTCAGCGACGCGCCTGAAGTACGCATGACCGTGTATTCCGAATTGCCGACCAGCTGAGCGATCGCAAAAAGCGTCCCGATCAACGCGGCCGTTGGCATGAGCTCGTAGACGTGGCCCGGCAGGCTCAAGCCCACAAAAAGCAGCCCTCTTCCGAGCGTGTACCCCTCCTTGCCGACGTTCCCGAGCTCGTGAATCAGATCGAACAATGCAAAGAGCATCAGCAGCGCGACAAAAATCAGCAGCGTCGAGTACAAAACTTCCCGCCCGATATAGTGATTGAGCGTCTTCATGCCGGCCGCCGCCGCGAAAACCATCCAAAAACCGAAAGCCGTCGGTAAAACAGCGCGACGACGACGGTTGCGGCGATGGTATGAATCAACAGAAGCCCTGCCACGAATGACAAACGCCCCTGGGCGACGAAGCTCTGGACGATATTCAGGCAGTTGAAGTAGAGCATGTAGGCGAACACCGCCGCGAACAGGTTGAATGATCGTCCTACCCGCGGATTGACATAGGAAAGCGGGATGGCCAATAGCACCAGCAGGAACGCGCTGATCGGTACCGAGACTCGCCAGAAAAGCTCGGCGCGCTCGGTCGCACCGCCGCCGACGATCAGCGCCGCGGTAGGAACCGCCTTGAGCGACGCAGGCAGCGTCCGCGCCTCGGCTGGCTCGATTCTCCGGCCGAGATGGCCGAACTCGGCGGTGCGGAAATCGGCGGTACCTGCTTTGCCCTCGTAGCGACGTCCGTCTTCGAGCACGATGAAGCGGTCGCCGTTGGGTTTGTCTTCCAGCCGGCCGGAACGCGCAACCGTGGTGGTGTCCTTCTCGCTATCGATCGAATGCAGAAAAATATTGCGGATGGTTCCGTCGAAGGAATTGATGCTTTCGATGAACACGACGAGTTTGGCCCGCTGGAACTCCTTGAAAAGTCCCGGTGCCAGGAGCGACAGTTCTTCGCGTGACTCGAGCTGGCGTTCGTACTCCAGACGACGCTGTTCGGCCCACGGCGAGAGCCACAGCGAGAGGACGGCAATCGCCAGCAGGAACGGGCTCGCGAACCACAGAATGGGTTTCAGCCACGCGGTCAGACCCTGGCCCGAGGTAAACCAGACGATCATCTCGCTGTCGCGATACCAGCGTGACAAAGTGAGTACTACAGTGCCTAAAAGTGCGACCGAGAGCAGGATGTTGAAGTAGAAGAGGGCGTTGAATCCCAAAAGGGCAAGAATGCCCTCCGGAGCAACGGTTCCACCCGCCGCCCGGGCCAGCAGACGCAGTACCAAATTGGTGAACAGGATGCCCAGCAGAACCAGAAACAACGCGATTGCGGTCGCGGTCAACTCTCGCACCAGGCTGCGGCGGAACACCATGACGACGGAAATATTTTGACTTTTTGGGGCTGATTTGCCGATAATGCGGTTCGTACCGCCAAAAGGCAAATTTTTCGTTTGGAAAAAGGGCGATGGAATTTACCATAAAAAGCGGCAGCCCAGAGAAGCAGCGCAGCGCCTGCGTGGTCGTCGGTGTCTTCGACAACCGCAAACCGAGCTTATCTGCGGATCTGATCGACCGTGCGTCAGGCGGCTATATCGGAGAAATCATCCGCCGCGGCGACATGGAAGGAAAGCTCGGCAGCACGCTGTTGCTTCACAACGTCAAGGGTACGCTCGCCGACCGCGTACTTCTCGTAGGACTGGGCAAGGAGCGCGATTTTCGCGAGCGTGAGTTTCGCAGCGCGATCCGCGCTGCGGTGCGGCTCTTGAACGAGACCGGCTCCTACGAGGCGGTCGTCTATCTCACCGAGGAAAAGGTCAAGCGCCGCGAGGTCGCATGGCGGGTCGAGCACGCGGTGGTCGTGGCCATGGAAGCGGTTTACCGGTTCGACCAGATGAAAAGCCAGCCGGCGGAGGTTCGCCGGCCGCTGCGCAAACTTACCTTGTCGGTGCCCCAACGCAGTGACCTCACGTCCGGCGAAGCGGCGGCAGCCCGCGGTCTCGCCATTTCCCACGGCATGGATCTGGCGCGGGACCTGGCTAACCTGCCAGGCAATGTCTGTACTCCCACCCATCTCGCCGAGCGCGCCCAGGCGCTGGCGCACGAGCTCGGGTTCAAATGCGAGGTTCTTGACCGGGAAAAGCTCGAGGAGCTCAAAATGGGCTCATTCCTTTCGGTGACCAACGGCAGCGATCAACCGCCAAAATTCATCGTGCTCGAGTACTGGGGCGCCGGGAAGAAGCAAAAGCCCTTCATCCTCGTCGGCAAGGGAATTACGTTCGATAGCGGCGGGATTTCGCTCAAGCCCGGGCTCGACATGGATCAAATGAAATTCGACATGTGCGGCGCGGCGAGCGTCTTCGGCACACTTTGTGCGATCGGCGAGCTTAAAGCCAAGATCAACGTCATCGGTCTGGTGCCGGCCTGCGAGAACATGCCCAGCGGGCGTGCCACCAAGCCCGGCGATATCGTCAGGAGCATGTCTGGACAGACCATCGAAGTGCTGAACACCGATGCCGAGGGGCGTCTGATTCTGTGCGATGCGCTCACCTATGCCGAGCGCTATGAGCCGGCAGCGGTCGTCGACATCGCTACCCTGACCGGCGCCATGGTAATCGCCCTGGGTCACATCGCGAGCGGCATGTTCAGTAATAGCGACAGCCTCGCACGCGCGCTGCTCAATGCCGGCGAGGAATCGTTCGACCGCAGCTGGCAGTTGCCGCTCTGGGACGATTACCACGAGGGACTGGCCAGCAACTTCGCCGATTTCGCCAATATCGCCGGTCGGCCGGGCGGCAGTATTACTGCGGCGTGTTTTCTGTCGAAATTCACCAAAAAGTACGACTGGGCGCACCTGGATATCGCCGGCGTGGCCTGGAACGAAGGCAAGGAAAAAGGCGCGACGGGCCGGCCGGTTCCGCTGTTGACGACCTGGCTCTTGGCGCAGGAGTCCCCCGGCTGACCGACGCTTTCGCCGTCCGGGACTTGGGACATGACCTCGATTGATTTTTACACCCATGTAAGCGATCCGCTCGCGGTCGCCGGAAGACTGGTTGCCAAGGCGCTCGCGCGGCACGGAAACGTCCGCGTCCTGACGCCGGATTCTGCGACCACCGACGCTCTCGACCGCCTCCTCTGGTTGCAGCCCGCGACCGGGTTCTTGCCCCATTGCCGCGTGGCCAGCCCCCTCGCGTCCCAGACGCCTGTCTGGATCGACCACGCTATGGAGCATCAGGGTCCGGCTCTCGTGCTCATCAATCTGCACGAGTTACCACCGCCATTCTTCTCGCGCTTCGAGCGGCTGGCCGAGATCGTCAGCGTCGACGGAGCCGCGGCCGCGCGTGAGCGTTTCCGGTTTTATCGCGAGCGCGGCTACGACTTGCGCACGCACAACCTGTCCGAGCGCGGCTGATGCCAAGCGCACGCGAACTGCTGGAGCAGGCCGACGCGTTGATGCGCAAGAACCGCAGCCACGGCGACAACGACATCCCGCTGCTCACCGATGCGGTTGCGATTGCCGTTGCACCGGCGCCGATATTGGCCGTAGTTACGCCGTTCACGGATGTGCCGCACGCGGATGTGCCGCTGCTCACCGATGCGGTGGAAGAAGTGGTCTTCGATTTCGAGCTGCTGCCGGAGCAGCCGTTACCACGTCGCGCGATCATGGAAGGCGATCCATCCGATTGGCTGGTGATGGATACGATCGACCCGGCGACGCACAGCATCACCGGACGTGCACCCGATACGCTGGCGGTGGTGCCACCAATGACGCTCAAGGCCGCCGGATCGGCTGCCACGCCTCCGCCTATGGGTTCGCAGGCGCCTGAGCAGACGTCCGCCCCCATCGAAGAGCCGCTGACAAGCCCGCTCACAGCGACAATGCATGCGATGGCGGAGACAGCGCCCATCGAAGAGCCGCCGCCAAGTCCGCTGGCGGCGACGATACCTGCAACGGCGGACGCGGTGCCGACCCAAGAGCCGACGCCAAGCCTGTCCGCAGCGACGATGCATCCGACCTCGGAGAGCGAGCCCGCGGCCGCCGACCAGGAACTTTGGCGCGCGCTGGCCGAGCAGATTTCCATGCAAGTCCTGCAACGGCTGGATTTGTTCACCGACACCGGCCTCAAGGAGCAGCTCGCGCAGCGTCTGGAGCCGATTGTCGAGCGTGCCAGCGCCGAGCTGGTCGGCGCAATCACCGAGCACGTCGGCCGCTTGCTGCGCACCTACGTCTCCGAAGCCATCGAGCGGGAGATTGCACAGTGGAAACGCGACCAGCACTGAAGCAGACACTGCCGGCGCGCTTCATGGAGCGAATGGTTCGTGATAGACTGAATCCCATGAACAAGTGCAAAGCGCGGATGAAATGCCGTTTCGGCGCGGCCGACTTGCGGGCCCGGTATGGTTACGGATACAGCTTTTATTTCGGCGCAACAGCCGAGGGCCGCGCTCACCGATAGCTCATTGATACAAGCAACAACGAGTTTAAGCAACGATCGGGCGGCCCAGAGGCCGCCCGATTTTTTTCCAGGAGACGAAACATGATCATCGTTATGCAACCCGATGCAGGAGCGGACCAGATCGAAGCGGTCGAGGCAAAGATCCGGGCGCATGGCTTGGCGGTACACGTCTCGCGCGGGACCGAGCGGACGTTGATCGGCGCGGTCGGTGACGAGCGCACGCTCGAGCCGGAAATGTTCGACCCGATGCCCGGTGTCGAAAAGTCGATGCACATCGTCAAGCAGTACAAGATGGTTGCCCGCGAATGGCACAAGACGAATACCGTCATCGACGTGGCCGGGATACCCATCGGCGGCAGCACCGTGCAGGTCATCGCCGGCCCCTGCTCGGTGGAGACCCTGCCGCAGATGGAAGCCGCTGCCGCGGGAGCCAAGGCCGGCGGCGCCCGGCTGATGCGTGGCGGCGCTTTCAAGCCCCGCACGAGCCCTTACGCGTTCCAGGGGAAAGGCGTCGAAGGCCTGGAAATGCTGCGCTCCTCGGCCGATGCGCACGGACTACCGATCGTCACCGAGCTCATGGACGTAAGGATGCTCGAGACGTTCTTGGAGTACGACGTCGACGTCATTCAGATCGGCACCCGAAACATGCAGAATTTCGATTTGCTGAAAGAGGTCGGGCGGATCAAGAAGCCGGTCATCCTCAAGCGCGGCATGTCGGCGACAATCAACGAATGGTTAATGGCCGCGGAGTACATTGCCGCCGGCGGCAATCACAACATCATCTTCTGCGAGCGTGGCATACGCACCTTCGAGACTGCGTATCGCAACGTGCTCGACGTTACGGCGATTCCGGTGCTCAAACGGGAGACGCATTTGCCAGTCATCGTCGATCCCTCGCATGCCGGCGGCAAGGCATGGATGGTTCCCGCACTTAGCTGCGCCGCAGTCGCCGCGGGGGCCGACGGTCTGCTCATCGAGATTCATCCCAATCCCTGCGAAGCGCTTTGCGACGCCGACCAGGCATTGACGCCAGCTGAGTTTGCAACGCTGATGAGACAGCTAGGCGCGATCGCGCACGCGATCGGGCGCGATATCTGATCAATGGCGGAACATTCGCGGCCGAGCCACGCGCGGGGGTCGGCGCGCAAGCTGGTTCCGCTATAATCTCCGGCTTTTGCACGTCACGCTTCCACCACCCGCCGATGGATCTCGACAAGAGTTTTGAATCCGCCGCCATCGAGGCGAAGTGGTACCCGTTCTGGGAATCGCGAGGGCTTTTCAAGCCATCGATGAAAAACGGTGCGCCGGCGTTCTGCATTCAGCTGCCTCCGCCCAATGTTACTGGAACGCTGCACATGGGGCACGCGTTTCAGCACACGCTGATGGACGTCCTGATCCGCTATCACCGCATGCAAGGCGACAATACCTTGTGGCAGGTCGGAACCGACCACGCCGGGATCGCGACCCAGATCGTCGTCGAAAACCAACTCCAGGCCGAGGGTAAATCGCGCCTCGAGCTGGGACGTGACAAATTCGTCGAGCGCGTCTGGGCATGGAAGGAAGAATCCGGTTCGACGATTACCCATCAGATGCGCAGGCTTGGTTCGTCATGCGACTGGTCGCGCGAGCGCTTTACGATGGACGCGGGACTGTCGAGCGCGGTCATCGAAACGTTCGTGCGCCTCTACGACGATGGCCTGATCTATCGCGGCAAGCGGCTCGTCAACTGGGATCCGAAGCTCGGCACCGCCGTGTCCGATCTCGAAGTTGAAAACGAAGAGGAGACCGGGAACTTATGGGAGATCCGGTATCCGTTGGCGGATGAAAGCGGTGATTTGACGGTCGCCACGACACGACCCGAGACCATGCTCGGAGACGTCGCGGTGGCGGTGAATCCCGATGACTCGCGATATGTTCACCTGGTTGGAAAGGAAGTCGCGCTGCCGCTGACTGGACGCCGCATTCCGGTGATCGCGGACGCGTACGTCGATATGGGATTCGGCACCGGCGTCGTGAAGATCACACCAGCGCACGATGTCAACGATTGGGAGATCGGCCAGCGTCACGGCTTGACGCCCATCACCATCTTCACCCTCGACGCCAAGCTCAACGATAACGTACCGCAGAAATATCGCGGTCTTGATCGTTACGTCGCGCGCGAGGCCGTCCTTGCTGACCTGAGAAGCGCCGGCCTACTGCGCAGCGAAAAGCCGCACAAGATGGTCGTGCCGCGATGCGGCCGCACCGGCGAAGTCATCGAGCCGATGCTCACCGATCAATGGTTCGTGGCGATGAGCGAACCCGCGCCCGCTTCGCATGCTTTCCTCGGCGGCAAGTCGTTCAAGGACATCTGCCTGCAAGCGGTCAATGGGGGACTTGAGAGCACCGGCTTACAAGCGCCCGATCCGATCCGCTTCGTCCCCGACCACTGGACCTCGACCTATAACCACTGGCTCGAGAATGTCCACGACTGGTGCATCTCGCGCCAGCTCTGGTGGGGACATCGCATACCCGCCTGGTACGACGAGCAGGGAGACGTCGTCGTCGCGCGCAATGTCGATGAGGCGGCGCGGAAGTCCGGCAAGCAAGCCGCAATGCTGACGCAGGACCCCGACGTTCTGGACACATGGTTTTCGTCCGCCTTGTGGTGCCATTCGACGCTGGGCTGGCCTGAGAAGACGCGCGAGCTCGAAATATTTCTGCCGAGCTCGGTGCTCGTTACCGGCTTCGATATCATTTTCTTCTGGGTCGTGCGCATGATCATGATGACGACCTATTTCACCGGCAAGCTGCCTTTCCGCGACGTGTACATCAATTCGATCGTGCGCGACGAGGAGGGTCAGAAAATGTCCAAGTCCAAGGGCAATGTCCTCGATCCTCTGGATTTGATCGGCGGCACCAGCCTCGAGGATCTTCTCGCGAAGCAGGTCCAGGGGCTGGTACTGGAGAAGCAACGCGCCACGATCGAGAAGCGAATCAGGAAACAGTTTCCGAACGGCATCCCGGGTTACGGCGCCGACGCGGTACGTTTCACCTTCGCCAGCCTCGCGACCTTTGGTCGGACTCTCAACTTCGATCTCTCGCGCTGCGAAGGTTATCGCAATTTCTGCAACAAGCTGTGGAACGCGACGCGATTCGTGCTCATGAACGTCGACGGCAAGGATGTTGGCCTCGACCCGTCCAAGCCGACGCGGTTGTCCATCGCTGATCGATGGATACAAAGCCGCGTGCGGCGAGCAGAAGTGGAGATTGCAACCCACCTCACCGCTTATCGCTTCGACTTGGCCGCCAAATCGATCTACGAGCTGGTGTGGGACGAGTACTGCGACTGGTACGTCGAGCTCGCCAAGGTGCAATTGCAAAGTGGCGCGCAACATGGAGCTGAGGCCGAGCAGCGAGCCACCCGCCAAACCCTGGTTCGCGTGCTGGAGACCATGCTCCGCCTCGCGCATCCCTTCATCCCCTTCATCACCGAAGAGCTGTGGCAAAAAGTCGCTCCGCTTGCCGGGACGAGCGGCGAATCGATCTCGATTCAACCGTATCCCGCCTCCGGCGCATCATTGACCGACTCGGCAGCCGATGCCGAGGCCGAGCGCGAAGTAACGCGGATCAAGGATCGAACGGTCGCATTGCGGACGCTGCGCAGCAAAATGGGAGTGTCCCCAGCGAAGCGCATCGCTGCGTTTGCCTCGGGGGACAGGGCGTCGTTGAGCGCAAGCTCCGCTTACGTGGTGGCGCTTGCCAAGCTGTCCGGATTGGAAATCGTCGACGAGCTTCCGAGGCACGACGCGCCGGTCGAAGTGGTCGGCGGCGACAGGCTGATGCTCCACATCGAAGTCGATCTCGTTGCCGAGCGGGAGCGCCTTACTAAGGAGTTCGCTAGACTCGAATATGAGATCGCCAACGCCAGGGAAAAGCTCGCCAACGCGTCTTTTGTCGGGCGGGCGCCGGCCGCGGTGGTGGCAGAACAGCGCGCGCGGTTGCAAGCGGACGAGGCCACGCTCGACAAGGTGAGGGAGCAGCTGGATCGCCTGTCGGGCTCCGCTTAAAGGCGCACGCGGGGCAGGTGCGCTGTGCTTCATCCGCGGCACATCACTCTCCATCATGCCGACCTTTCCGCTCTTCCGCGCGCTTTCACACCGGAATTTCCGTCTGTTCTTTTTCGGACAGGGCCTGTCGCTGATCGGGACCTGGCTGCAGCAGGTTGCGATGTCATGGCTCACCTATCGCCTCTCTGGCTCGGCATTGCTGCTTGGTATCGTCACGTTTTGTCAGTACATCGCGGTGTTGCTGCTGGCTCCCGTCGCCGGTGTGCTTGCCGATCGGATCGATCGCCGACGAGCGCTGCTAATGACGCAGTCGGTAATGGTGGCACAGGCACTCACCTTGACTGTGCTTACCGCGACCGGCAAGGTCGAGGTTTGGCACGTTGCGGCGCTGGCCACGGTGCTCGGCTGCGCGTCGGCGTTCGACATTCCATTGCGTCACGCCATGATTGCACGGCTGGTCGGCGATCGGGCGCATTTGCCGAATGCGATCGCGCTCAATTCGCTGTTGATCAATTGTGCTCGCGTCGTAGGTCCCGCGATTGCCGGCATCTTGATTGCGGCGGTCGGCGAAGCGATTTGCTTCGGCCTCAACGCATTGTCCTTCGGCGCGGTGCTCTATGCGCTGGCCAAGATGCGCTGGCCCGCCGTGCGTACGCCGGCGCCTCCCGCAGGATGGCTGGCGAGCTGGCTGGAAGGGGCGAAGTCGGCATTCGGTTTTCGACCGATTCGGGCTGCCTTGCTACTCATTGCATTGATCAGCGGAACGATCGGGACCTATTCGACGCTCATGCCGGTATTTGCCAAGGATGTGTTTGGCGGAGACGCACATACACTTGGAGTGCTCCTGTCCGCAGCCGGCAGCGGAGCGCTGCTCTCAGCACTTTACCTGGCCAGCCGGCACACCACACGCGGGCTGGACCGTGTCATCCTCGTTGCGGGAACGATCGCGTCGGTTGCCATGCTCGCCTTCGCGCACTCGACCCGCCTTGCACTGGCGCTCCCGTTGCTGATCGCGCTGGGAGCCGGATTGATTGCGGCGCAGGCCTCGATTCAGACCCTGGTGCAGACGCTGGTCGACGACGACAAGCGGGGCCGCGTCATGAGCCTGTACACGATGGCGTTTCTGGGCATGCTGCCATTCGGCAATCTCGCGGCGGGCGCCGTGGCGCGCTATGCCGGCGAAGCCACTGCATTCACCCTCAGTGCCTGCGTGTGTCTGACAGGACTTATGGTATTCGCGAGAGCGCTGCCCGGCCTGCGCATCGCCGCGCGGCTCGGGCACGGCAAAGAGGTGGAGGCCGGGCCTTAAGGCCGGGCGGAGGAACTGAGCGTGGAAACTAAGCCGGCGCGTGCGGCCTTCGAGGCCCGGCAGTGCGAAACGTCAGACTTTTTCCGGCTCGCCCACGGAGCGCTTCATCAATAGCGCGGGGATCGGATGCTTGCGATGCAGCGACGGCCGTCCCGCCGTGCCCGTTAACACCAGTGCCGATGGAGCGCGGGTGCGACCCGGGGCACGCGAAACAGGCGCTTGATCGGGATTGCGGTCGTCGGCTTCGGCGGCCCGCTCGCGGCGCGGCGCGTGCGAGTCGGCATGCGGCGCGTGCGCCGAGGCGTGAGGCGGCCGCTTGCCGCGGGTTTCCCGCGCTTCGCGCGGCTGCCGCTGCGCGGACGGTCGCTGGCTGTGCTGAGCATCGCGAGGCGGAACGAACCCGTCGGGTGTCGCCACCGGGATCGTTCGCTTCAACATGCGCTCGATCTCCGAGAGCAGCTTTTCCTCATCGGGCGCGCACAGCGAAATGGCCTGCCCGGCAGCGCCGGCGCGGCCGGTGCGGCCGATGCGATGGATATAGTCCTCGGGAACATACGGCATTTCGTAATTGACGACCAGGGGCAGATCATCGATGTCGAGGCCACGCGCAGCGACGTCGGTCGCGACCATGACCTGAACTTTCGCGGCCTTGAAATCATCGAGCGCTTCCAGTCGCGCGGCTTGGCTCTTGTCGCCATGGATTGCGGTGGTCTTGAGGCCGTCCTTCTCCAGTTGGCGCGCCAAGCGCGAGGCACCGTGCTTGGTGCGAACGAAGCAGAGCACCTGCCACAGATTGCGCGAGGTCACGATATGCGCGAGCAATGCGCGCTTTTGATCGGATGCAAGCTTGTAGACGCTCTGCGCCACTGTCTCGGCGGCGGTATTGCGAAGCGCGACCTCGATCAGCGTCGGTGCATTGAGCAGTTGATCGGCGAGCTTTTTGATCTCGTTCGAGAAAGTCGCCGAAAAGAGCAGGTTCTGGCGCTTGGCGGTGGCGGGAAGCAGCGCCATGATCCGCTTGATGTCCGGGATAAAACCCATGTCCAGCATGCGGTCGGCCTCGTCGAGAACGAAGATCTCGACCTGGCTCAAGTTCACGGACTTTTGCTCGATGTGGTCCAGCAGGCGCCCGGGAGTGGCAACCAGTATCTCGATGCCGGCGCGGACGATCGGCAGCTGCTGCCGGATGTCGACCCCGCCATAAACGACGGTCGAACGAATCCCGGTGTACTTACCGTATGTCTTCACGGCTTCCTCGACCTGGATCGCAAGCTCGCGCGTTGGCGTCAGGATCAGCGCACGAACAGGATGTCGGGCGGGCGATGGGCTGGCATTGGCCATCGGCAGCAGCTTTTGCAGAATCGGCAGCGCGAATCCGGCGGTCTTGCCAGTGCCCGTCTGGGCGCCGCCCATGACGTCGAGGCCTTGCAGTATGGTCGGAATCGCCTGTGACTGAATGGGCGTGGGTATGGTGTAACCGGCATCGGCGACGGCGCGGAGCAACTCCGGCCGCAAGCCGAGCTCGTCAAAACTCGGGGTACTACTCATCGGTATGCTTGCTCCTGGCGCGGCCCACCCGCAAACACTGCGGGTTCCGGTCCAGGCTGCGGACATGCTGATTGATCGACGGGGCGGGCAACATGCGCAAATACGCGGCACGCTGCCCGTTTGAGGGTGTCGGCGGTGACCGGAGCGGCCGCCGAGTCCACACAATTATAGCAGCTAAATACCGGATTTTGCAAATTATTTCGGGATTCCAGGGTCCGGGTTTGGTATAATCATCGGTTTCGCTCTTGCAACGCACCATGACCGCCGCCCGCCAGCTCCGCAACATCGCCATCATCGCTCACGTCGACCACGGCAAGACCACCTTGGTCGACAAGCTGCTAGGGCAGGCGGGGACGTTCGCGGCCCATCAGCACATCGCCGAGCGGGTGATGGACAGCAACGACCTCGAGCGCGAGCGCGGCATCACCATCGTTGCCAAGAACTGCGCTATCGAGTACGGCGACACCCATATCAACATCGTCGATACGCCGGGTCACGCGGATTTCGGCGGCGAGGTCGAGCGCGTCCTGTCGATGGTCGACGGTGTCCTGTTGCTGGTCGACGCGGTCGAAGGGCCGATGCCCCAGACCCGCTTTGTCACCCGCAAGGCGCTGGCGCTGGGACTTAAACCGATCGTGGTCGTCAACAAGGTCGATCGCCCAGGCGCACGTTCGCAATGGGTCGTTAACCAGACCTTCGAGCTGTTCGACAAGCTCGGGGCGAGCGAGGATCAGCTCGACTTCCCCGTCGTCTACGCTTCGGCGCTGCATGGCTATGCATCGCTCGATCCGATGACCCAGGGTACCGATATGCGGCCGCTGTTCGAGACGATATTGGCGCGGATCCCGGCGCCGGGCGGCGATCCTGACGGACCGCTGCAGCTTCAGATCAGCGCGCTCGATTACTCCAGCTACATCGGTCGCCTGGGTATCGGCCGCATCCGCCGCGGGCGGCTGGCGCCGGGGCAGGAAGTGATGGTGCTTCACGGCAAGGAGGCCGCGACCCGTTCCAGGATCGGACAGCTGCTTGGGTTTTCCGGACTGGAGCGGGTGCCGGTCGAGTCGGCCTCGGCGGGCGACATCGTGCTCGTCACCGGCGTCGATGACTTGAGCATCGGCACCACAATCACCGCCGTCGACGTGCCCGAGGCGCTGCCGATGATCTCCGTCGACGAGCCGACGCTGTCGATGCAATTCCAGGTCAATACTTCGCCGCTGGCAGGCAGGGAAGGCAAGTACGTCACCAGCCGCAACCTCCGCGAACGGCTGGCCAAGGAGCTTTTGACGAATGTCGCGCTTCGGGTCGAGGACACTACCGACACCGATGTATTCGTCGTGTTCGGACGCGGTGAGCTTCACCTTACGATCCTGCTGGAAAACATGCGGCGCGAAGGCTACGAAATGGCGGTGTCGCGTCCTCGCGTCGTCGTCCGTCAGATCGACGGCGTGCAGTGCGAGCCCTTCGAGCAGCTCTCCGTCGACGTCGAAGATGCGCATCAAGGCGCCGTGATGGAGTCTCTCGGCGTGCGCCGCGGCGACCTCGTGCACATGGAAAGCGATAGCCGGGGGCGCACGCGGCTCGAATATCGAATCCCCGCCCGCGGCCTCATCGGGTTTCAGGGCGAATTCATGAACCTCACCCGCGGCACCGGGCTCGCGAGCCACGTGTTCGACGGCTTTTCACCGCTGTCGGGCGACATTCCCGAGCGGCGTAACGGTGTGCTGATCTCTGCCGAGGGCGGCGAGGCGGTGGCCTACGCGCTGTGGAAGCTGCAGGAGCGGGGACGGATGTTCGTATCGCCCGGCGACAAGCTCTACGAGGGCATGGTCATCGGGATTCACAGCCGCGACAACGATCTGGTCGTCAATCCGATCAAGGGCAAGCAGCTCACCAACGTGCGTGCGTCCGGCAAGGACGAAGCCATCGCGCTTACGCCGCCGATCCAGCTCACGCTCGAATACGCGGTTGAATTCATTGCCGACGACGAGCTGGTGGAGATCACGCCCAAATGCATCCGTATCCGCAAGCGTCATCTTATCGCCCATGAACGAAAGCGCGCGAGCCGCGAGGCCGCCTGAGAGCTTGGGCTAGAAGACGCCGCGGCTGGCGTCAGCGGGGCTGCCAGTCCGGCCCCAGCCACGCCAGGTTGCCGTTCGCGTAGAAGGCGAGAAGACCGAGAATCATCGACATCAGTCCGCAGAAGATCTGCAGGGCGAAGACCGTCAGCTCGCGCTGGCGATCGACGACAATGGCGTTGGCGGGAGCGGCGGGATCGTATCGAACGCTCACCGTCTGCCCGGTATCATACGGCAGCGGGTCGATCCGGATCTCGGTCTTTGCGACGCCTCCGACGGAAGTGATCTGCGTCGTCGAGGGCCGCATCGAATACGCACCCTGCACCTGATACTGATGTCCCTCGACGGTATACGCGACCACCGGACGGTAATAGCGATTGGCGGCGGGATTTGTTTGTGCAGTATCCGCAGACGCGCTGACCGTGTCCGGACGTTCGGCGGCGGAGACGGTCTCGATCGAGACGATGGTGCCGGTCACGCGTCCGCGCAAGCGCGGTCGCTGCCACAGGTATTGAAGCAGGCTCAGGATCAGCAGCGCACCCACGCCGAAGAAAATGCACCCTGCAACGAAGGGAAACGTGGCGCCGTCCATCAGTCTTCAGTGCTTTTCATTTGGCCGCCGGCCGTCGTTACAATACTCGCGTCGTCAGCGATCGTAAACGCGTTCAGGAACCGTCGCCCAAACCTCGGCTGCCGGCAGCCCGCCGCAAATCATGTCAAGTTCGCTTTCACTCGCTGATGCGAGCCGCTACGCGCGGATCGCGCTGGCGAACATCGAGCGCGAGTTTCCGGCCAAGCTCGATCACGTCATCGCCGACAGCGCAGCCTTGGCCTCGCCGCACGCACTGCATCCCGCGTTCTTCGGCAGTTTCGATTGGCATTCGTGCGTGCACGCGCACTGGCTTCTGGCGCGCGTGATGAAACTCCATCCACAGCTGCCGGAGGCAGCGGCCATTCGCAGCTTGTTCGATGTGCGTCTCGCTGCGGCGAACATCGACGCCGAGCGAGCCTACCTCGATCGACCCGAAAGCCGTTCCTTCGAGCGGACCTACGGGTGGGCGTGGCTACTGAAGCTCGCCGAGGAGCTCGCGTGCTGGAGCGACCGCGATGCGCATCGATGGTCGCGCGACCTGGTGCCGCTGGCGTCGGCATTCGTCCAGCGCTACCTAGCGTATCTTCCGGATGCAAGCTACCCGATCCGCCATGGCGTGCATTCGAACAGCGCATTCGGGCTCGCGTTCGCGCTCGACTTTGCGCGTTCCTGCGACGTCCTTTCACTGACCGACTTGTGCTTGGCCAAGGCGCGACAATGGTACCTGCCCGATCGCGACGCGGCGGCGCAGTGGGAGCCCTCCGGCGCGGATTTCCTGTCCCCATGCCTGATCGAGGCTGATCTGATGCGCCGGGTGCTCGACGCGAATGCCTTTGCATCGTGGCTCGACGGTTTCCTGCCGGACATCGGACGGCGTGAGCCGGCGACCTTGTTCACGCCGGCAATCGTCAGCGATCGGAGCGACCCGTATATCGTGCATCTCGATGGTCTCAATCTCTCCCGCGCGTGGTGTTGGCGCGCGATTCGCACGGCGCTTCCGGCCGGCGACCCGCGTGCCTGCGTCGCCGCCGCGGCGGCAAGCGAGCATTTGAGCGCCGGCCTCGAAGGCATCGCCAGCGGCGAGTATGTGGGCGATCATTGGCTCGCCACTTTTGCAGTCCTTGCATTGACAACGTAGACTTCCCGAGTGGATTCCACCTGGTTTTTGGCGGCGCTTGCCGTCGGCATTGTGATGCTCGCCGTTCTTTTGGCGCTGGTCTTGCTGCGCCTTGCGGCGCTCGCGCGTAACGCTGGCGGCGGCGTTGAAACCAGGGTTCAGCTGGAGACGCTTCGGCTTCAGAACGAGCGCCTGGAGCGCGAGCTTCGAACCGAGCTTACCAACGCCCGCGCGGAGACGACGCAAAATGCAAAGAGCGCGCGCAACGAGCTGGCGAGCAATCTCACGCAGTTCACGCAGACGCTTCAGAACCAGCTCGCGAGCATCGCCGGCCTCCAGAGCGAGAGGCTTTCCACACTAACCCAGAGCAACGAGCAGCGCCTCGAGGCGGTTCGCGCGACGGTCGAGGGCAGGCTGGAGCAGTTGCGGACCGACAATGCACAGAAGCTGGAGCAGATGCGCGCTACCGTCGACGAAAAGCTGCACGCGACACTCGAGCTGCGTCTCGGCGAATCGTTCAAGATGGTATCGGATCGCCTCGAGCAGGTGCACAAGGGCCTGGGGGAGATGCAGTCGCTCGCGACCGGCGTGGGCGATCTAAAAAAGGTGTTGACCAACGTCAAGTCCCGGGGAGGCTGGGGCGAGGTGCAGCTCGGCGCGCTGCTCGATGAAATGCTTTCGCCGGGTCAATACGCAAAGAACGTCGCAACTCGGCCGGGAAGGAAGGAAAGCGTGGAATACGCGATCAAGTTTCCCGGACGCAGCGAGGATGGCACGCCGTGCTGGTTGCCGATCGACTGCAAGTTTCCGCTCGAAGATTATCGGCGCCTGCAGGACGCGATCGACCGCGCCGATGTCGGCATGGTCGAGCAAAGTCGCAAGGCGCTGGAAGACTTCTTCAAGGTCGAGGCAAGAAAGATCCGCGACAAATATATCGAGCCGCCGCACACGACCGATTTCGCGATCCTGTTTATTCCAACCGAGAGCTTGTACGCGGAAGCCGTCTCCAGGCCGGGGTTGGCGGAAACCCTGCAGCGGGACTGCCGGGTGATGCTGGCGGGCCCGATGAATCTCGCCGCCTTGCTGAACAGTCTCCAGCTGGGATTTCGTACGCTGGCTATCGAAAATCGCTCGACCGAGGTGTGGCGCGTGCTGGGCGCCGTCAAGACCGAGTTCGGCAAGTTCGGAGAGTTGCTGGCGAAGACAAAAGAACGCCTGGATGCAGTCGGACAGACGCTCGACGACGCCAGCAAGAAGAGCACCACCATCGCCCGCAAGTTGCGCGATGTCGAAACGCTTCCCCAGGCGGAGGCAGATCGCCTCCTGCTCGGCGGAGAGAGCATGGTCTTCGACGCCGATCCCGAGTTTGATCGCCAAGCGGCGTCTCCGGCCCCGTCCGATTGATCACCTCAGAGAGTCCACGCCCATGAGCGTGCTCGACAGCATTCGGAAATGGAAACGCAAACGCTTGCTCGCATCGTCGGCGATTCCCGAGCCCTTGTGGCGCGAGGCGCTGGAAACGCTTTCATTCGTCGCGATCTATACCGACGCCGAGATTGCGCGCTTGCGCGAGCTTGCGGTGATGTTTCTCTCCGAAAAAAGTATCGTCGGCGGCGGCAATTTCGAAGTTACACCGGTGATGCGGGTGGCCATCGCAATTCAGGCTTGCGTGCTCATCCTCAATCTGGACCCGCGCTATCTCGATGGATGGGAGAACGTGATCGTCTATCCCGACGAATTCGTTACTGACCTGGAGTTCGAGGACGACGCGGGCGTCGTGCATCAGCGAAGAGAATCGCTCGCCGGCGAGGCGGTCCTCGGCGGCCCGGTCATCCTGTCCTGGCCCGATGTTCAAGCCGGCGCCGACTGGGCCAGCGCCGGCATGAATCTGGTCATCCACGAGTTCGCGCACAAGCTCGACATGAGAAGCGGCGACGCCAACGGCTGCCCTCCGCTTCCCGCCGAGATGCCGCCACGTTCGTGGCAGAAGACGATGAGTGCCGCGTTCGAGCACTTCAGGGCCAGGGTCGAGAAAGGCGAGGACACCGCGATCGATCCCTACGCGGCCGACAGCCCTGCCGAGTTTTTTGCCGTTCTGTCCGAAGTTTTCTTTGCCGACCCGACGCTGCTGCTACAGGAGTACCCGAAAATATACGAGCTCTTTTCGTGGTTCTACAAGCAGGATCCCGCGAGCCGGACCGAGTTGCTGCTCGAGGAGTAAGCGAGCCGGCGCGCTCGGCGAGCGTTCACGTCGATGCTTGGGTGATGATTTCCGCGCATCCGGCGCCCTGCGGCAGGGTGCCTAGCGCGCCACCGCCAAAGCGATCCAGCCTCGACGCGCAATAGGCGTCGGCAACTGCCGGCGCAGCGTGCTGCACCATGAGCGCGCCGGCCAGCGCCACCGCGATGCCCCCGGCGAGCCGGCGCGCGCCGTTCTCGCCGCTAACGGCGATGCCTCGGTCGCCGCTATCGGCGACGCCTCGGTCGTCGCGGGCGTCGGCGAGCGCCGCCGTCAATGCCGCAATGTGGGTGTCCAGCCGGGAATTGCCGCCGCGGGCGCGCGCCAGTTCGGCGAGCAGCGCCTCGATCGCCTCGGGTTCGCGCCGTGTCGCGCGCAGGACGTCGAGGCACATCACGTTGCCCGAACCCTCCCAGATCGAATTGAGGGGAGCCTCGCGATAGAGCCGCGGCAGCGCGCTCTCTTCGACATAGCCGTTGCCGCCCAGCACTTCCATTGCCTCGGCCACCACCGAAGACGCGCGTTTGCACAGCCAATACTTCAATGCCGGCGTCGCCACGCGCGCCAACGCCCGCTCGGCGTCGCTCGCACCGGCCTCGAAGGTCCTAGCGAGCCGCAGGGTCAATGCGATCGCGGCCTCCGTTTCGACGGCGAGATCGGCCAGGACGTTCTGCATCAACGGTGCCTCGACGAGCCGTTGGCCGAATGCGGAACGGTGCGCGGCGTGGTGAAGGGCCTGCGCCGCGGCGCCGCGCATCAGCCCGCTCGAGCCGATGATGCAGTCGAGGCGAGTGTGCTGCACCATCTCGATGATCACCGGCACGCCGCGTCCCTCGTCGCCGAGCAACCACGCCAACGCGGCATCGAATTCGACCTCGGACGAGGCGTTCGAGCGGTTGCCGAGCTTGTCTTTCAAGCGGTTGATGCGCACCGCGTTGCGAGTGCCGTCGGGCAGAATGCGGGGGAGCAAAAAACACGAAAGCCCGCCCGGCGCTTGCGCGAGCACCAGGTGCCCATCGCACATCGGCGCTGAGAAAAACCACTTGTGGCCGGTGAGGCGATACTCGCCGTCGCTTAAGCGGATTGCGCGGGTCGTATTGGCGCGCACGTCGGATCCGCCTTGACGCTCGGTCATGCCCATGCCGATCAGCGCGGATGTCTTGTCCGCCAGCGGCAGCGCGCGCGGATCGTAGTCGCGGGCGAGCATACGCGGAACCCACAATTGCGCGAGCCACGGCAATGTCTGCTGATGACGGCGAAGGACCGGAAGCGCCGCATAGGTCATCGTCAGTGGGCACTGGGTGCCGTTCTCCACCTCGGCGTGCATCAGGTACGCTGCCGCGCGCGCAACCTGCGCGCCGGCGCGGGGCTCGGCCCACGGCGAGCAGTGCTCCCCCTCACGCATTGCCGAGGCCATCAGCAGATGCCACGCCGGATCGAAGACGACCTCGTCGATCCGGTTGCCGAACCGATCGTGCGTTTTGAGCTCCGGCCCGAATCGGTTGGCACGCGCGGCGAGCGAGTATGTTTCGGCGCTGCCCATCACCGCGCCCCAGGCTTCCAGCCGCTCCTGTGCCCACGCCGCGCCTTCGCGCTCGACGGCGCTTCGCAGCGCTCGATCAGTCAGGTACAGATTGCGCCCTTCAAACGGCGGCGGCTGATTGGCGTCTGTGCCTTGCAACTGCGGAGCATTCGCGCGCGTCAGCGAGACGCCGTCCGGAGCTTCCCTGGTCTCGAGTTGTTTCATCTTCCGCTGGGTGTCAGCTTCATGGTCGCGATGCGCCTGGTCGCATTCGTTACGCGGGGCCTGCGCTTCGCCGCGAAGGAGCCGACTTCGGCCGGAAAACCTTACACACATTGTCGTGCGTCTCGATGCAGGGGCCGCCGATAAGATCGATGCAATACGGCACCGCCGGGAAGATTCCGTCGAGCGTTTCCTTGATGGCTTTGGGTTGTCCGGGCAGATTCAGTATCAGCGCGCGGCCGCGTATCGCGCCCACCTGACGCGAAAGGATGGCGGTCGGCACATATTGCAGACTGAGTTGGCGCATCTGCTCGCCGAAGCCGGGAAGCACCTTGTGCGCCACCGCAACAGTCGCCTCAGGAGTGACATCGCGGCGCGCGGGTCCCGTTCCTCCGGTGGTCAACACGAGCTCGCAGCCCACCGTGTCGATCAGCTCGATCAAAGTGCGCTCGATCAGCGGTTGCTCGTCCGGGATCAAGCGAGTCTCCATTCGCCAGGGCGACTTCAGCGCCGCGGTAAACCACTCGACGAGGCCGGGGATGCCTTTGTCCTCATAAACACCTGCCGACGCGCGGTCGCTGATCGAGATCAGGCCGATGGTGAGCGAGTCCGATGATGCTTCCGGGGCGCCCTTCGGTGGCGATGATGTAGAAGTGGAGGACACTCAAATCCCGGCAAACAATGCGTTGAGTGTCCGAAACAGTTCCCTGTACGCGTGCGGCGGCTCTCCGTGCGCGCGCTCATCGCGAATGCGCGCCACCAACGCCGCCAGACGCGGTCGGTCCGCGCGGGCGTTTTCGGCGCAAAGGCGGTCAAGTGCATCGACCTCGCTCAACAGCCGCGTGCGCCAGCGTTCGACATGGGCTAGCCGCGCTTTTTCGGCATTGGTTGCGCCTGCCCATTGCTCGAGGCTGGCCCGGATCGGCAGCGGATCGACATCGCGCATCAGCCGCCCGATGAATTGCATCTGACGGCGGCGAGCTTCCCACCGGGTGATGTGACGAGCTTGGAGAATCGCATCGGCCAGCCTTTCCGGCAGCGCGAGCGCGGCCAGCCGTTCCGGCGTGAGGCGCACCATCGCTTCACCCAGATCCTGCAATGCATGCATCGCCGCCTTGCGACGGGTCTTGGATGGAAGAAGCCCGCTCGGGGGAAGCGACTCCTCCGGCGCGGCATCCTGCCGGTTCGCCTGATGCGATTGATCCGTTTGTTTGGCGAGCTTACCCACGGGATTGCGCTCCTCCTGTCCCGCTCGCCGGGGTGTTCCGTCAGTTCGTCGCATGCGGCCCGCATGTCTGGCGCGGGGGGTTTGTTATCATAACCGATTCGAGCAGTTCCCTCTTTTCCTAGAGTCCGTCGATGAAAGTCCCCGCAACCCGCTTTCCGCTCGCCAGCGACGCGCTTGCCGCCGTCGCAGGCGACCTGCTGCGCGAAGCCAAGGCGGCAGGCGCGACGGCAGCCGAAACGGAGGTATCGCAGGGATTCGGGCAAAGCGTCACCGTGCGCAAGGGAGACGTCGAGACCATCGCCTATAACCGCGACAAGGGGATCGGTGTCACGGTCTATGTCGGCGCGCGAAGAGGACACGCAAGCACCGCGGACTTCGCCCCGGATGCGATCAAGGATACGGTGACCAAGGCGCTCACCATCGCGCGCTACACCGCCGAAGACCCATGCGCGGGACTGGCTGATCCCGAGCTTCTCGCGCGCGCCTGGGGCGATCTAGACCTGTATCACCCTTGGGACGTGAGCGTCGACCAGGCGATCGCACTGGGGCGCGAATGCGAGTCGGCGGCGCTTGCCGTCGATCGACGCCTGGTCAACTCCGAAGGCGCCACCGTGTCGCTGCACGAAGCGCAGTTTGTCTACGCCAACAGCAATGGCTTCAGCGGCGGATACGCGAGTTCCCGCCACGGCATCTATTGCGCGGTGATCGGCGAAGAGGACGGCGCGATGCAACGCGACGATTGGTACGCGACCGCCCGCTCGTCCGACGACCTCGAGCCGGTGAGCGAAGTCGGCCGGCAAGCGGGCTTACGCACGGTGCGCCGGCTGGGCGCGCGCCAACTGGCGACGATGAACTGTCCGGTCCTGTACGAGGCGCCCATCGCCACGGGATTGATCGGCCACTTTGTCAGCGCCGTGAGCGGAGGAAGCCTCTATCGCAAATCGTCTTTTCTGGTCGACAGTCTCGGCACCCAGGTCTTTACGCCGGCGATCACGATCCGGGAGGAGCCCCACTTGAAGCGGGGTCCGGCGTCGGCGCCGTTCGACGACGAGGGAGTCGCGACGCAGCCCCGCGACGTCGTGCGCGACGGGGTCGTGCAAGGTTATTTCCTCGGCAGCTATTCGGCCCGCAAGCTCGGTCTTGCGTCGACGGCCAACGCCGGTGGCAATCACAATCTGGTCGTCAGTCACGGCGAAGACGACCTCCCCGCGATGCTCAAACGCATGGGCAGAGGCCTGATGGTGACCGAATTGCTCGGACAGGGAGTCAATCCGGTTAGCGGGGATTATTCCCGCGGCGCGGCGGGCTACTGGATCGAAGACGGTGAGATCGCCTACCCGGTCGAGGAAATCACGATCGCCGGCAATCTCTCGCACATGTATCGCGACATCGTCGCCATCGGCAACGACGTTGACCGACGTGGATCGCGCCATTGTGGATCGATCCTGATCGGTGCCATGACGGTAGCTGGGAACTAGGCGCGCAAGTGGCAGAGCGCAAATTGCGGGAGCGGCTTTCGTCGTGGCGGCGGTCGCTCGCTGATCCTTTAAGGAACGCCAAGGCTGCCAACCGCTGGATCGCAAGCCTGCCGGTGGCGGAGGCATTGCAATTGCAGCGCGAGGCGCTCGATCTCGTTTCATCGTTTCCTGGTGGACGCCGGACGATCGCGCCTGCGCAGGCCGAGGCGTTAATGCGCATCGACGCGCGATTCGAACCGATCATCAGTCAACTCACCGCGCAATACTCGGCCAACTACCAGCGTTCCAGCGGTGTCGAAACACGTCTCTGGCACGGCGTGTTCGATCTGGTCAAGGCGTTTACTGCCGCGTACAACGCGGCGCTGAAGACCGGCTATGCCGGCGAGCAGCGGCGATGGAAAGCGGTGCTGCCGAAAATCCTGGTCCGGCTCGCGCACTACAAAGGACTCGATGGCAAGTTCCGGTTGTTCCGCTATGGCCACTGGATACCCGCGCAATGGCGCGAATTTCACGAGCTCTACGAATTCGCGCGGATGCGCGGTTGGCAGCTCGAGACGCTGACTCTCGACGTCGATGGTTTCAGCCGCTCGGCGACATCGGTCGAGCAGGAGTACATTCGATCGCTGTTGTTGATGCGCCTCGACAGCGGAAACTTCACGCCCGACCAGGTCGACTGGGTGGCGCGCGCGCTCGACAAGTGGGTGGCGCCGCTGTCCTTGACCCCGCCGCCTGGCACCGGCGCGAATTTCTATGTCGATCTGTCGGGAACCCAAGGCCTGAAGCGGCAGGAAAAGCCGCGCGCCGGCGGCCGACTGATGTTTCTCGACGCGACGGCTGTCTACGCGCGTGTCGTCGAGCGCATGCGCTGGCTGCCGGATCGCGACGAGGACGCTGCGGCGGAGGGAGACCTGCCGCCTCGCGAGCAGAAGCTGCTGCTGATGCGGCTGGCCGCGTTATTCGGCCCCGATGCGCTCGCCTTCTCGCCACGCGCACCGCGCAAGGCCGCTGACATGGAGGTTCGCGTCGTCGTCGGGCTGCAGGCGCTCACGCGCGCGGTCGCCGAGGTCGAACGGCTGTCGTCGGAGGCGAAGTCGGCCGGTGCGCAGCACAGCTATGACGAAATCACGCAGATGGTGAACCCGACGGCGAACCCCGACTCGGTCGCGCGGCGCGTCAAAGGCTCGGAATGGCGGATGATCGAGCGCAGTCAGACGGGCTGCCGGCTGGTTGCGCCGGCCAAGGATGCGCCGACCCGCCTGGGTGAGATGATCGCGTTTCGGGACGGCGACAGCTGGGCGCTCGCGATTGTCCGCCGCATGCAGAGGCAGCAGATGGACGAGGTGATTTGCGGCGCTGAGGTCATCGCCAAACGTATCGTCCGCGTGTTGCTGCGTAATTGGACCGCGCCGCTGGACACGGCCGCACGCGCCGCGGTCGAGCGACCTTTTTTCGGCATCTATCTGCCGGCGCATCCGGATAACCGCCAGGCGTCGCAGCGCAGCCTCATCGGCCCCGACGAGCGCTTCATGACCGGCGGCATGGTCGAGCTCGATACCGGCAACGCCCGCTATCTGGTTCGTTTTACCGAGACCATCGAGCGTCAGGCAGGCTGGGCCTGGGCTTTGTTCAATGCGGTGCGCAAGCTCTCCTAGCGCGGGGGGTCATCGGATGGGTTAGAATCGCGCTCGGTAGCCAGTCGGCCCGGCAGCGCGCAAGACCTCGGGTTCTTGTGCGACTTCGGTTGCCGAACGCATGCGTCCAAGTCGCAGTCATGCCGCACCGATCAAGGCGGATCTACACGCCGCTATTTTCAAACTGGAGGGGTCATGGAACGTCGTTCATTTCTGAAACAAGCCGGAGCCGGACTTGCTGCCGGCGCCGTCGCCGCGCCGGCCATCGGTCAGGGCACCCAGCCCGAGGTCAAGTGGCGCCTCGCGTCGAGTTTCCCGAAGAGTCTCGATACTATCTTTGGGGGCGCCGAGGTGATTTCGAAGCGGGTATCTGCCGGCACCAATGGCAAGTTCCAGATCCAGGTTTTTGCAGCGGGTGAAATCGTCCCCGGCTTGCAGGTCCTCGATGCTGTTCAAAACGCGACCGTTCAGTGTTGCCATACGGCCCCCTACTATTTCTTCGGCAAGGATCCGACGTTTGCGTTTGCATGCGCGATCCCGTTCGGACTCAATGCTCGCATGCAGAACGCGTGGATGTATCACGGGGGCGGGTTGGAGCTCTTGCGCGAATTCATGAAGGACTACAACGTCCACAACATCCCGGCCGGAAACACTGGCGCTCAGATGGGCGGCTTCTTCCGCAAGGAGCTCAAGACCATCGCCGACATGCAGGGCCTGAAAATGCGCATCGGCGGATCGGCCGGTGTCGTGATGCAGAAACTCGGCTTGGTGCCGCAGCAGATCGCAGGCGGCGACATCTATCCGGCGCTGGAAAAAGGAACGATCGATGCGGCGGAGTGGGTGGGTCCCTACGACGACGAAAAGCTCGGGCTCTACAAGATTGCGAAGTTCTACTACTACCCGGGCTGGTGGGAAGGCGGTCCCGAGCTAGACCTGTTCGTGAACACCAAGGCATGGGAAGCGCTGCCCAAGGACTATCAGTCGATATTGGAATCGGCTTGCGCTGAGGCCAATGTGGACATGGTCGCCAAGTACGACGCGCTGAATCCGGCGGCGCTGCGCCGGCTCGTTGCCGCCGGCGTGCAGCTGCGCCCGTTTCCGCGCGAGATCATGCAGGCCTCGCATAAGGCTGCGACAGAGGTTTACGACGAGTTCGCGACCACTAATGCGAAGTTCAAGAAGATCTACGAGCCCTGGAAGAAGTTCCGCGACGAAGAAATCCTGTGGTTCCGTGTCGCGGAGCAAAACTTCGACCAGTTCATGGCGACCGCCAGCCAGCAGAGCGCTGCGCCGGCAAAGAAGGGCTAAACCCGCGCAGCCGTCGACGACGCGCCGTTCCCGTCAACAAAGAAAGCCCCGCTCGCGCGGGGCTTTTCTTATCGGCAGCCTCTTTTTATTTCTTCGTTTCCGCCGGCGATGGCGGTGCGGTCTTGAATTGGTCCTCGAGCGACTTGGATGCCTCGTCCTCGCTTTTCTGCTCCTGCTGCTCGGTGGGCGCGGCAGTGCCTGGAGGTCCGGCGCTCTCCGGCGTCATTTCCATGGGGGGCAGCAGTATCTGGATCTTGGTGGGATCGACAGTGCTCTCTTTTCCTTTATAGACCATCACCATCTGCGGGAAGCTGATCACCAGCGCGACCATGATGATCTGGATCAGCACGAAAGGCACCGCACCCCAGTAGATCTGCCCGGTGGTGACGCGCGCGGTGAGTCTGCCGGTGAGCTTGTCGAGATAGTCCTTGGCCGGCGCGACGCTGCGCAAATAGAAGAGCGCGAATCCGAACGGCGGATGCATGAAGGAGGTCTGCATGTTGACGCCGAGCAGCACGCCGAACCAGATCAGATCGATGCCAAGCTTGTCGGCGACCGGTCCCACGAGCGGAATGATGATGAACGAGAGCTCGAAGAAATCGAGAAAGAACGCCAGCACAAAAATCAGGATGTTGACGACGATCAGGAAGCCGAGCTGGCCGCCGGGCAGATGAAGCAGGAGGTGCTCGACCCACACGTGGCCGTTGACGCCGTAGAAGGTGAGACTGAAGACCCGCGCCCCGACGAGAATGAACACGACAAACGTGGAAAGCTTGGCCGTCGTATCCATCGCCTGCTTGAGCAGCTTCCACGAAATTCGTCCGCGTGCCAGCGCCATGATCAGCGCGCCGCTGGCGCCCATCGCGCCGCCCTCGGTCGGCGTGGCGATGCCGAGAAAGATCGTGCCCAACACCAGGAAGATCAAGGCCAGAGGCGGGATGAGCACGAACACCACACGCTCGGCAAGCCGCGACAGCAGGCCGAGCTTGAAGATTCGATTGAGCACCGCGGCAAGGAATGCAACGCCGACGCCGAAGCTGGTCGCGACGACCAGCATCTCGTCGGTCGGATCGTCAGGGCCGTACTTCCAGTGCGCAAAGGCGACTGCGCTGACGGCTGCGATGATGGTCAATACGAGTAGCGAGCGGGTCCCGCCGGAGCCGTCCGGTTCGCGCAAGGTGCGGGCTTCAAGCGGCAGCGCCGGCGCCCATTCGCGCTTCACGAAACAAACGCCGGTCGCGTACAAAGCGTAGAGGCCGGCCAGCGTGATCCCCGGAATGAACGCGCCGGCGTACATGTCACCGACCGACTTGCCGAGCTGGTCGGCCATGATGATCAGCACCAGCGACGGCGGAATGATCTGCGCCAGCGTGCCTGAGGCTGCGATGACGCCCGACGCGAAGCGGCGGTCGTAGCCATAGCGCAGCATGATCGGCAGCGAGATCAGCCCCATGGAAATCACCGAGGCGGCGACCACCCCGGTTGTCGCCGCGAGCAGCGCACCGACGAAGATCACCGCGTAGGCGAGGCCGCCGCGCACCGGCCCGAACACCTGGCCGATGGTGTCGAGCAGGTCCTCGGCCATGCCGCTTCGCTCGAGGATGAGTCCCATGAAAGTGAAGAAAGGCACGCAAAGCAGCGTGTCGTTGGACATCACTCCCCACACACGCTGCGGTAATGCCTGCAAGAGCGAGTTATCAAGGAGCCCGAGCTGGATGCCGAGAATCGCGTAGCCGATGCCGACCGCGGCCAGTGAGAACGCCACGGGATAGCCGAGCAGCAACACGATGACCAGGGTCGCGAACATCAGCGGCCCGATGTATTCGATCAGGAAGGCGGTCATGGGCGGTCCTTCGCCTGCTGAACCACCTCCTCAGCCAGAGCCCGCTCGCCGCGCTCTCTGAGGATCGCCTCGGCCAGCTCCTCTTCCGCCGTCTTCGCGACGTGCTTCTCCGAGGGATCGGGGATCAAGCCTTTAAGGAAAGCAATGCGTTTGATCAGCTCCGACATGCCCTGCGCGACCAGCAGGAAGAATCCGACGGGCACCAACAGCCGCGCGGGCCAGATGATGAGGCCGCCGGCATTGGTGGAGACCTCGTTGCGCTGATATGCATCGACGAACACGGGCCAGGACAGCCACATCAGCAGAATCGCCATCGGCAACAGGAAAAACAACGTGCCCAGAATGTCGATCCACGCCTGCGCGCGCTTCGACAGGCGGCTTGAGATGACATCGATGCGCACATGCTCGTTGCGCAGCAGCGTGTAGCCGGCGAGGAACAGGAAGATCGCCGAGAAGAAGTACCACTGAATCTCGAGCAATCCATTGGAGCTGTAGTTGAAAACCTTGCGCACGATCGCGTTGGCCGCGCTGATCAGCACTGTCACGAGCACCAACCAGTAGAATGCATGCCCGACACGCTCGTTCAGGCGATCGATCAGCCTGGATAGCGAAAGGAGGGATGACACGGGAGTTCCTCCGGCAAGGTTGGCTTAGGTTCGATCCTGTTGCCGCAAGCGCGGCGTTTATCCCTGCACGGCACCACGCGGCTTGCGGTGCAGCGCGCGCTTTGGCGCGAAGATTAACCTGACATCGGAGCCTTGGCAATCGGCGCGGCGGCCGTACTGCGGAGCGCGACGGCGGCGCTGCCAATGGTAAGATACGCATTTCCTGCCCGATTCTTCTCCCATGCCGATCCGCACCCAGTCCTTGGCCGATGCCGACCCGCAAATCGCCGAGGCCATTAGTGCCGAGAACCGCCGTCAGGAAGATCACATCGAGCTGATCGCCTCGGAGAACTACACCGGCCGCGCGGTGATGGAGGCCCAAGGCTCGAGCCTCACCAACAAATACGCAGAAGGATATCCGGGAAAGCGGTATTACGGCGGCTGTGAGTTCGTGGACGTCGCCGAGCAGCTCGCGATAGACCGTGTGAAAGAGCTTTTTGGCGCCGAGTTTGCCAACGTACAACCGCATTCGGGAGCGCAGGCGAATCAGGCTGTGTTTTTCGCCACGCTAAAACCCGGCGACACCGTGCTCGGAATGGCACTGCCGCACGGCGGACACCTGACCCATGGCTCCCCGGTGAACATGTCCGGCAAGTGGTTCAACGTCGTTGCCTACGAGCTCGAACCGGAAACCGAGCTGATCGATTACACCAGCGTGGAACGCCTGGCGAAAGAGCACAAGCCAAAACTCATCATCGCCGGCGCGTCCGCGTATTCGCGGATTATCGACTGGGCGCGCTTTCGCGAGATTGCGGATCATGTTGGCGCTTATCTGATGGTCGACATGGCTCATTACGCGGGCCTGATCGCAGCCGATCTCTACCCCACGCCTGTCGGCGTCGCGCACTTTGTCACCAGCACGACGCACAAGACGCTGCGCGGACCGCGCGGGGGCTTCATTCTCGCCGGCAAGGAACACGAGAAGCTCATCAATTCGGCGGTCTTTCCGGGTCTGCAAGGCGGCCCGCTGATGCACGTGATCGCGGCGAAGGCGGTGGCATTCAAGCAAGCGCTGTCGACCGAATTCAAGGTCTATCAGGCGCGCGTGCTCGAAAATGCGCGCGTGCTGGCGACCGTATTGCAGAACCGGGGGCTGCGGATCGTTTCCGGCGGCACCGATTCCCACATGTTTCTGGTCGACCTGCGGGCGAAGAATATAACCGGCAAAGATGCCGAGGCCGCGCTGACGCGCGCGAATATCACCGTGAACAAGAACGCGATTCCCAACGATCCGCAAAAACCATTTGTGACCAGCGGAGTGCGCATCGGGAGCCCCGCCGTCACCACCCGTGGCTTCAGCGAGATCGAATGCGAGGAGCTGGCGCACTTGATCGCCGACGTCCTCGATGCGCCGGCCGACGCCAAGACACATAAGCGTGTGGCCGCGGGCGTGAAAGCGCTGACCACGAAATTCCCCGTCTACCGGTGAGTCATCATCGACAGCCCGATTGCGGGCGGCGGGCAGAGACGCACTCGATTGTTCAACTGCCCCGATCCGCCTCGATCCGGCTCAGACGATGAAATGCCCGTTTTGTGGAAGCGCCGAAACCCAGGTCGTCGACTCGCGGGTTTCGGAAGCAGGTGATTCGATTCGCCGCCGCCGGCGTTGCCTTGCGTGCCAGAAACGATTTACGACCTATGAAACAGCGGAGCTGCGACTGCCGCAGATCGTCAAGCAAAATGGCACGCGTGCCGACTTTGACGTCGATCGCATCCGCAACGGATTTCAGCGCGCCCTCCATAAGCGCCCCGTGCCGACCGAGTACGTCGACCAGGCCGTCGAGCGAATCGTGCAGCAGGTGCTGGGTTTAGGCGAGCGCGAGATTCCGTCGCGTCAGGTGGGCGAGATGGTGATGCAGGAGCTCTACAAGCTCGACAAGGTTGGATACATCCGCTTTGCCTCGGTGTATCGCAGCTTTCAGGACGTCGCCGATTTCAGGGACGCCCTGCAGGAGGTCGAGCCGGCGCCGTTGCGGCGCAAGCCGCGCTAGGTTCGCGGCCGCGAAAATCGAACCTTCATCTGATCGGATATGATCGCCGCGACGGATCGCGACATGATGACGCGCGCGCTCGCGCTCGCCGAACGCGGCTTGTTCACGACCACGCCCAATCCGCGCGTCGGCTGCGTGATTGCACGCGACAGCTTGGTGTTGGGCGAAGGCTGGCACGAGCGCGCCGGCGGCGCGCACGCGGAGGTCCGTGCATTGGAGGACGCACGCGCCCACGGCAACGATGTGCGTGGCGCAACGGCGTACGTCACGCTGGAGCCGTGCAATCACCAGGGAAGAACGCCCCCTTGCACCAGCGCGCTGCTTGCCGCCGGCATCAAGCGCGTGGTGATGGCAATGAACGATCCGGACTCAAAAGCGGCCGGCGGCGCCGATCGCCTGAGGGCCGCGGGAGTCACGGTCGAGACCGGTCTCCTCGAAGATGCGGCGCGAGAGCTCAACGTCGGCTGGCTGCATAGGCTGCGCCATGGCCGACCCTGGATACGCGTCAAGGTCGCGTCCAGTCTCGACGGCCGCACCGCGCTGGAAAACGGCGCCAGTCAATGGATCACCGGCGAGGAAGCGCGCGCTGACGGGCATCGCTGGCGCGCGAGGGCCTGCGCGATTCTCACCGGTAGCGGCACCGTGCGGCAGGACGATCCGCGACTGACCGTGCGAGCGGTTGCGACGCCGCGCCAGCCGCTGAAAGTCGTGGTCGATCGTCACGGCGATCTGCCGGCCACCGCGCGAGTTCTCAACGGCGGCAATGTCATTGTGGTCACGGCGACCAAGCCTGTCGCGAGCTTTCCCGAAAACGTGGAGGTGATTACCATTCCCGATAGCGACGGGCGGATCGATCTGCGCGCAATGGCCAAGGCTCTGGGCGAACGCGAAATCAACGAGCTGCACGTCGAAGCGGGAGCCAAGCTCAACGGCGCGTTGCTTGGCGCCGGCATCGTTGACGAGCTCTTGCTCTACATTGCGCCGTGCTTGCTGGGCGATCCCGCGCGCGGCATGTTCGCGCTGCCGGCGCCGCTGGAACGCTTGGGCGATCGGGTTTCGCTCAAGGTGCGCAGCATCGATGCCGTCGGCGGCGATTGGCGCGTCGTCGCCCGCGTGGAGCCGGAGAGCGCCTGATGTTTACCGGGATCGTGCAGGCAGTCGGACGCATCAGTGCGGTAGCGCGGCGCTCGGAAGGGGTGCGGGTCGCCGTCGACGCGGGAGCGTTCGCGGAAAAGGATATCGCCGTGGGCGACAGCATCGCGCTCAACGGCTGCTGCCTCACGGTGGTTGCGATTGACGCAGGGGCCATGCGATTCGACGTGTCGTCCGAGACCTTGCGCTGCACGACGGGGCTCGATAGCATCGGCGCGGTCAACCTGGAAAAGGCGCTGCGATTTTCCGATCGGCTGGGCGGACACCTGATGAGCGGCCACGTCGACGGCGTGGGCATCGTGGAGCGAGTGGAGCCGGTGGCGGAAGGGGGAAGCGTATTGCTCGAGGTGTCGGCGCCGCGCGAGCTTGCACGTTTTGTCGCTTCCAAGGGATCGATTGCGATCGACGGCGTCAGCTTGACCGTGAATGGCGCTGACGGACGCCGCTTTTCGGTGAACCTGATCCCGCATACACTGGCGGAGACGACGTTGGGCGCGCTTCGCCCTGGTGCCCGCGTCAATCTCGAGGTTGACCTGATCGCGCGCTACGTGGAGCGGCTGAATCGAGCCGGCTGAATAGTAGAAGGACCTGACGGCAACGGAAAGGCGAGCTTGCCGCATCCGAAGGAGGTGCCATGGATCTGACGACCTTGGAGCGACTGCCGCTGTGGATCGGCGGCCGCGCGGTTGCCGCGCACACCACGCGGTACGGAGAAGTCACCAATCCCGCGAGCGGCGAAGTCGTCCGCCACGTGCCCTTGGCGGACGCCGTCGATGTCGACTTGGCAGTCGAGGCGGCTAGGGCTGCATTTCCGGCGTGGCGCGCGGCGCCGGCGCTACGCCGGGCGCGCATCTTGATGCGCTTCCGCGATTTGATGCAGACGCATAAGTCCGACCTGGCGCGGCTGGTATCGCAGGAACACGGCAAGACTGCCGCCGACGCCGAGGGCTCCATCACGCGCGGTATCGAAGTGGTCGAATTTGCGACCGGCATTCCGCATCTGCTCAAAGGGGATTTCAGCGACAACGTCGGCACCGAGGTCGACAGTTTTTCGCTGCGCCAGCCCATGGGCGTCTGCGCCGGAATCACGCCTTTCAATTTTCCCGCGATGGTGCCGATGTGGATGTTTCCGGTGGCGCTGGCTTGTGGCAACACGTTCATCCTCAAGCCTTCCGAGCGCGATCCGAGCATGAGCATGCGCATGGCGGAATTGCTTGACGAAGCGGGATTGCCCGACGGCGTATTCAACGTCATCCATGGCGACAAGGAAGCGGTCGACGCGATCCTTTCGCATCCGGACATCAAGGCGGTGTCCTTCGTAGGCTCGACACCGATCGCGAAATACATCTACGAGACCGGCGCGCGGCACGGTAAGCGGGTGCAGGCGCTCGGCGGCGCGAAAAATCACGCCGTCGTCATGCCCGACGCTGATCTCGGGTTCGCCGCGGAGGCGCTGATCGGCGCGGGCTACGGATCGGCGGGCGAACGTTGCATGGCGGTGTCGGTCGTGGTCGCCGTCGGTGACGCGGCCGAGCCCTTGTGCGCTCGCTTGGCCGAGCGTGCCCGGCGGGTGACAGTCGGCCCGGGGGATCGGCCCGAATCGGAGATGGGGCCGGTGATTACCTGCGCCGCCCGCGACCGGATCATGGGCCTGATCGACCGCGGCGTGGCGGAAGGCGCGACGCTGGTGGTGGACGGCCGGAAGCCGGCGGTTCCCGGACACGAGCAGGGCTTTTTTGTCGGGCCGACGCTCTTCGATCACGCCACCGAAGAAATGGCCATCTACCGCGAGGAGATCTTCGGGCCGGTGCTGACCATCGTGCGCGTCGATTCGCTCGACGCGGCGATCGCATTGATCAACGCCAATCCGTATGCCAACGGCGCGGCGCTGTTTACCCGCTCAGGATTCGCGTCGCGCCGGTTTCAGCAGGACGTCGAAGTGGGCATGATCGGCATCAATGTGCCGATACCGGTGCCGATGGCGTTCTATTCGTTCGGCGGCTGGCGCAACTCGCTGTTCGGCGATTTGCACGTGCACGGCATGGACGGCGTTCGCTTTTACACGCGCGGCAAAGCGGTGACCACGCGCTGGCCCGACGATGGGAGCGCCGCGCCAGGCTTCCATCTGCCGACGCTGGGCTAAAAGCAAGAGCTCACTCCGGCGGACGCTGCGGTGCCCGCGCCGGCCGGCGCATCGCAAACACGAACTCCATCATCGCCCAGTAAGGGACGGGCTTGCCCTTGACCTCAGCGGGCGCGAAGCGGGCTCCCCGCAGTGATGCAAGCACCGTCGGCGCAAAAAACGGATCGTCGGGGTAAAGTGTCGTGTCGGTGATTCGTCCGTCCGCTTCGACCAGCATCAGGGCGATGATCCGCGCATCGCGGTGCGCGAACGCCGCGCGCAGTGGATACGGTACGGTCAACGTGTCGAGGAGCAGCGGTCGCTTGGTAACCGGCTGCGGGTAACGTGAAGCGAGCCTCAGCGCTTGCGCACGCCCGATGCGGTCGAGATCGTTCACCGGACCTACCGCCACATCCCCGGGTGGCGGGGCGTCGCTTGGCGTGCGCTCGATGCTCGGTTCGAATGGAACCGCTGCGCCGGGCACCGGGGTAGCGGTGACGGGCGGTCGCTGCGGCGTAGGCGTGGGTGCCTGCAACTCTATTGCGGCAGTCGAAGGCATGGGTTCCTTCGATTTTTCTTGAGGAATTCGTTCAGCGGGCGGCGACTCCGACGCCTGCTGCGGGATCTCCGGAGGCGCGGAAAAAGCAATCGGACGTTGGGCGACCAGCGCCACCTCGATCGGCAGCGGCACCCCGACGCGACTCGAGGAGAACATCAGACTCGACTGAAGCATTCCCGCTAGCACGGTAATCGCCAGCGCGTGCACGGCCAGCGATGCCGCCAGCGACCAGGACAGCCGGCGCTTCGACACGCGCTCCATGGTCTGGTGCATGTCGCGTGCGTTGCGCATCGAGGAAGCCATGACCATCGCCATGGATCGGGATTTTACCCGTTGACCCGGAAACGAAGCGGCCGTCCCGCTTCTCGCGGAACGGCCGCTTCGCAACAACTTAGCGCCAGCGATGCGTCGTTACTGGCCGAGCAAACGCCACGACATGCGATGGCCCGCCAAGTTCGGCGGCAGCGTGACGTTGACGAAGGTCACCTCGCCCGTGGTTCCGAGCGTAATCGCCAGCCGGATGTCCGGCTGCGCCGCGCCCGGCGCCGTGTCGAAGCCGACGATTTCCAGACCCACCGCGCCTTCCGTCGAGGCGAAGCTCTCCAGCGGCGTGCCTCCACCGTTGAACAGCACGGTCGCCCCGGTGGCGAATTCCCGCGCATAGATATTTGCGGTCTGCCCCGTCAGACATGGATCAGTCTGCGGCGAGGTGCCGACATAGGCGACGATGGTGATCGCGGCTTGCGGCGCCACGACGATCCGCTGCCCGTTGGCGCCGCCCGGCAGATCATCGAACCAGCCGTTGGCGGGCTTGCTCGCCAATCCGAATTTCGTGCTCAGGGTATGCGGTAGTAACTGCATGCCAGGGCTGGTATGGCGGCTCAGAGGGAATGACGGATCAGGAAACGCCACCGGCGCGGTCTGGGTGCCGTCGCGGAACGCATACATCGTTTGCACCTGGAAATCCGTCAGGTCCGAGTCGTCGTACAGTTTGCCGGTCCCGACGAACACCCAGCGGTCTACCCCGTTGCTGGCATCGACTTCGATGTTGGGCGGGGTGGTGACCGGTTGCGGGTTATCGCTGGGATCGACCAGTCGCGCCATTTTCCCAACTGACCAGTGACTGTCGTCGGCGTCGGAAATGTCGAAGCGCCAGAAGTCGCCGAGGAGATCGCCGGCGTAAATCTGCTCGGCGAGCTGGTTGCGGAAGTCCTGCGTGTAACCCGCCGGATGAGCCAGACCGGAAGGTGTGCCTGGCGAGCCGCCGTCCAGGCCGCCGGTCGTCATGGTCTTCATCAGATGGCCGTCCTTGGCGCGAATGAAATACAGGTGGCCATGGCCGTCCGCATTGTTATAGCCGGAGGCGACGATCACCAGCCAGGTCCCGCCGAAGGCGTTGGTCTTGGCGATCATCGGCTTGCCGTAGGTGAATCCCATGTTCGGATCGGAAAACTCCCACAGCACCTTGCTCGCGGCCGTGGCTTCATTGGTGACGTCCGCCGGATTGGTGACATCGAGGGCGAAGTAGCGATTGCCGCCTTTGCCCATGCCACCCACCAAGATGGTGTGCCAATGCTGGCCGCCGAAGTCGACATCCGCGACCTTGAGCGGCCCATCGACCATGTAGTGGTGCTTGAAGGGAGGCAAGGCACCCGCTTGATAACTGAGCGCACCCAATCCGGACTTGGCATCGCCGGCAAGCGGGTCTTCCAGGATTCGGAACGACTCCAAGCCGCCGCGATAGAGCGGCCTCGGAACGTACGCCCACGTTTCATTGCCAGTCAAGTCGTCGAAGGCGTGCAGCATGCCGTCGTTCGCGCTCACGTAGACCTGCGCCGGCCGGGTCGTTGTGGCCTTGAACGTCGAATAGCCTGGGTCGTCGCCATCGCGATACGCAGCATTCGGCTGTACCCCCACATACACCGGCGAAGCATCGACAATGTCGCCCAAGAAGGCCTTGCGCTTGCGGAACTGGCCGAGCTTGGTCCCTTCGTTGGCGGCGTTGCCGCGCAGGAATTCGAGAACCGCTTTTTCGCGCGCCACCTTGCTCAAGGTGTTCGGCGGGAAGAGCGAATCCCGCTGCGCAACGCCGAGGGAGTCGTACAGGAACGGCACCGCCGCGGTTCCCGCTTCGTTCATGGTCACGATCTTGCGGTTGGTGAACCAGGGCTTGTCGTTGGGAGCAGCGCCTACCGCCAATTGCGCCGCTAACTGTGTCGCTGCCTTCCAGACTTCCGCCACCTTCAAGCCGGTGTGCGGATCGATCTGTTCCTTGGTCAGACTGCCCGCCCATCCCGGCTCGAACCTCGCCCGATAGATGAAGTTGCTCGAGGCGCCAACGCTGGTGCTTTGCAGGCCCGCGCCCGCCCGCGCTCCGGATTGGGCGGCGATGTCGGCAAGAACCTGCCCGATGCCGAGCTTGACCTCGTCCACCGACTGCGCATTGACGAATTGTCCTCTGCCGTTGATCGCCGCGTGCCACAAATCGTCCACCCCGGAATTATCCGGATGGAAGACGTTCGGAGACGGCACCGGCCACTTGAGCGTCCCGGCGGCCAGTGCTGCTTCGGTAACCGACTGCTGGGCCGTCGGCAGCTTGCCCGTCGTACCGAGCGATACCGCGGCAAAGTTCTGATGCTGCCAGGTCGCCGGATCGGTATCTGTCGCAAGGACGTTGTGCACAGCAGGTCCGCTGTGCTGCAGGTCGGTGACCCAGTAGTACATGGCGTAGTCGGACAGTGCATTCTGCGTCAACTCCGCCGCGGCATCTTCCTGGAATGGATGCGGCCAAGCTCCACCGGGCGTGAGGCCGCTGATGGGAGCGGTCGCAAAATAGGGATACGTCGGAACCTTGTTGTCCTGATCGCCGGGAACGACATCGGTCGGGACAGCGGCCTCATTGGTGTAGCCGTCGGTGAAAAACAGGTGAAAGTTCTTCGAGCACGAAAGAATGATCGGGTCGACCGCGCCCGTGAGACGCGGATGAGTCCCTGTCTTGTAGTACTCGCCGATTCGCACCAGCGCCTGAAGCGACGGTGTTTCGTTGCCGAGCGGTACCGTAACCCCGAACAGCTTCGAGTACCAGGTCGGCTTCTGATGCGCGGCCGACGCGTCGTCGAACTGACCGACATTAAGGAACACCGGAGGGATGTCATGCGGAGGAACGTTACTCAGGCCGTCGACCAGCGTATGGAAGCCGACGCGATACTTGCTGTCGATTTCCTTGAATGCCAGCGAGGTCACCGTCTTCACCGCCGTGATCCGGGTGCGGTAGTAGGCGTACCAGTTGGCGTAGTTGGTCATTTCCGACACGTCCGGCGTGGCGCCGCCGAAAGTGCGGTGGATCGGATCACCGAACGGATCCAGGCCATGGTCGAAGGTCGGGTTCACCAAGGGGTCCATATCGAGGCGCTGGAAGGCCGGGATAGCAACATTGTCCGTTCCCGTCGGCTGGCCGAATTGGTAGAAGCGCGGATAGATGAAGTTGTTCGGCACGTCCTGGTCGTCCTGGCAGGTAGTGGACGCCGACCGCTCTCCGTATCCCAGCCACTTAGGCGTCGCGCCAACGACGCCGCCGACCGCGTGGTCGCACCATTCCACGCTGGTCTTCCAGTAGTGGCGCGGGACCGCTGCATAGCGCGGCGAGGCCACACAGGCGTTAGCGCCGGTGCCGGCGGTGACGGGGGTGTTGAACCTGGCGTCCGGATAAGCGTAGGGCCCCGAGCCGTAGCCACCGACGCGGTTGTTGTGGCGGCAGACCAAGCCGGGACCGTTGGCGTCCTGCAGCAGCGACATCAAATTGTCGGAACGCATGTCGCTGCAGCTCGCGCTGCCGGAAGGTCCTGCGTGGGGAGCGCACACCGGGTCGGGACCGGAGGAATAACACGGCGTGCCGGTGTCGATCGAACAGTGGCCCACGGTCAGCGCGTTGTCGCAAAGGGTGAGGTCGTAGTAAGGAGGGTAGAAGTAAGATCCCCAGTAAACTCCGGCGGCCGCGTCGAAGATAGGGTAAGGATTAGCAGGGCCAGGGCACGGACTGCCGTCGACCGAGCAGGTGCCGCCCTGAATCGGACAGTACGATGGCTCCGAACAGGTGCCAAATGCGGGATAGGTGCAGTAGGGGGCATACGGTGTCGAGCTGCACGCCTCGCCGGTGACCGAGCAGTTCTGGCCCAGGGCCGGGCAGCCGGCTGTGGTCGAGCACGCCAGGCCGGACGAGCTGCAATGTCCGTCCGGGCGCGGCGGGCAGTCGGTGACGGCGCCGGTACAGGCTGCATGGGAAACGACACACGCTCCCGGGTGGTCCGGACATTCGGCCGGGTCGTAACCGGCGACGTGGCACGCGACTCCGGTGTCGAGAGGAATACAGTGGCTCGCGTCGCCGCAGTCAGGGTCAGTGCTGCATGCAAGCCCGTCGATCGTGCACGTCCCACCGACGTCCGGACAGGTGGTCGTGCAAAGCGCACCGGTCGCGCTGCAAGTGTTGCTGCGATCGCAGTCGGGGCTGTCGGCGAAGCACCCGATGCCGCTGGCCGTGCAGTGGCCGGGCTGCATCGGACATTCGATGGGGTCGGCGCCGGCGGTGTGGCAGAGGTTGCCGACAAGGCTGCAGTGGCCAGCGGCGGTGCATGGGCCGGTGTCAAGGCACGTCTGTGCGATGTCGATGCTGCAGTGCCCGGGAATCGTCGGACAGATGTCGCCGAGGTGGCAAGTGGTCAGGGTCTGCGTGCTGCAGTTGCCCAACTGCGAGCAATCGCCGTCGACAAAGCAGCCAGGCACGCCGTCGCGCGAGCAGATTCCAGGTTGCGTCGGGCAGTCGCCAACGCCGCTACAGGCGTTGCCGAGGAAGCTGCAGGTTCCCGTGCTCGGGCAGGTGGCGGCGGTATCACAGGCTGCGCCGTTGCTGCTGCACGTTCCCTGCGGGCACGTCACGACCGGGGTGCAGACCGGGCATTCGCCGCCGGTGCACGGGCAAACGTGGCCCGTGTCGGGCTGGCCGTCCGCCAACCACGAGGTGGTGCAGAGATCGGGATTCGGCGGGATACAGCTCGGCGCGACCGGATTGCAGGTCTGGGTGTGGACGTTGTTACATGTTTGCCCGGTGATATTGGTGCATGTCTGCGGCGTTACGCCGTCGCATGTCTGGGGAGATATTCCGTCGCAGGTCTGGGTGCCGACGCCGGCACAGGTTTGCGGTGGGGGAGTGTCGCAGGTCTGACCCGTGCCGCCGCCGCAGTGCTGCGGCATCAATGGTCCACAGGTCTGCGGCGTCACGCCTATGCAGGAATCCGGGGTGGCACCGTCGCAGGTCTGCGGCGTACCCGCACTGCACGTCTGATCGACGCGGCCTACGCACTGCTGCGGAACATTCGCCCCGCCGACGCAGGTCTGCTTCGTCGTCGGTCCGGTTTGCGGCCACAGCGGACTGGTGGCATCGCACCACAGAATGTTGTCGTTTTCGTAAAAATATCGAGGATCCTGCGCAGTGGCCCAGGCTGGCTGGAGCACACCGCTACCGTCGACCTTCGAGTAAGCGATCGACTTGGCGATCGTCGGCGAGCCCACGGCGACTGGACCCAGGGGGTCGATGCCCGGCGGGGCCCAGGGGTAGTTGTAGTCGCCGTCGACGCTCGACCTGGACGAACTTGCCGCGCTCGCCCCGGTGCCGTTGGTGCGACAGTAAGCGGGATTATTCTCGTTGCCGATGCTCCAGTCCGAATTGCACCACAGTCCCACGGTCACCGTCGCGGTCAGATCGACGTATTGCACCGACGCCGCCCACGGGTCGGCGGGAACATGGGTCCAGTTCACCGTGTTCGCGGCGTTCATCTGCGGATAATCCGTGCCGTCGGCATAGACGGGCGGAACGTAGGTAAGTCGAGGATCGTAATACGCGTGGTTGAATGCGCCGTTGTGGACCGGCGCCGGCCACAGCGTCCAGTACTCGTATGGCTGGCCGGCCTTGGGCGACTTCGCCGGCGGTGGTCCAGCAGGATTGGGATAGACGTCGAGCCCGGGCAGGGCGCCGGGAGGAACGCCGCCCGCGCAGGTAGTGCTTCCCACGGGCGTAAACAGGCAGCCCGCACCGGGGCCACTGGCATCGTAGACGGGATTGGTTAACCCGAAAGGCATCCCGTACTGCTCGAAAATATACCCCGGCGTGACGTACTTGCCGCGGCCCGTCGCCGTGAGATCGGTGTTCTGGCCACTGGTGCCGCAGGCGGCACCCATTTTGCCGGTGATGTCGCGGCAATACGTTCCAACCACGCTATCGGGCAGAAAATCAAACAGCATCGAAGTCGAATCGTCGACCGTGAGCATGATGTTCGGCTGCGCTTTGTTCTGCACGTTCAGCGGCTCGTCGGCGAGCAGCGTGAGCGCGGCGTACGTCGGCGTGGCAAGGGGCCCGAGCCCGATCAGGACCGCGAGAACGCCGGCAATCCAGCGCCGGCAGGACACAGCGGAGAAGGGGTGGGTCATGAGGTAATCCTTGCGCGGGTTTCTTATCGGAGCATCGCTTGCACGAACGACGCCGTATTCTGGGGGCCATCGACACGGATGGTGACGCGGTAGTAGGGAACACTGGGCAGCGTGAGCGAACCTTGGCCGACGGTGGTGCCGAACGGTCCCAGCGGAGGCAGCAGATCGCAGTTTGCATTTAGTGCTGGCGCGGCGGCGACACACATGCGCTCGATCACGTAGCGCACCTCGGTCTGCGCTCCGGTCAGGCTGGCGTCGACCAGCATCTTGGTCTGCGTGAACGCCGACCTCTTTTGGAGCTGCGCCGGAATCCCGCGTGCATCGTCGCTGTTTTGCCAGAACGCGAAGTAATTTTCCGCGGGGAGATTGCTGTCACGGCTCGGAATGCGGATCGTGTGAGCAACGTCCGCGTCCTGGAACAATGCGGCGGCGGCCTCTTCGACCGCCATATTGGCTGGCAGGATCGATGCCTGGCGAAAGGCGAGATTGCCGATCACGGTGGTGGTCGTATCAACCGAGCGGATAAGCGCAATCGCAGCCAGACTCAACGCCACCATGACAATCAGCGCGACGAACAGCACGACGCCGTGCTGGCGCGCTGGCGGCGCGGCTTGGAGGAAAATGGGCTTTAGCGAGGTCATGATGACTAATTCCAGACCGGGTTGCGCAGCGGTATGATGGTTTCGTACCACCGGTAGCGGTAGTTGCCACCCGAGGCGACGAAGGTTTGAGAGAACGGGATGGCGTCGTCGAAAAGACGCGCTGTCACGTCAGGTGCGTCCCGATCCCACTGCTCACCACGAACGATGATGCCCAGGCGCACCGCCTTGATCTTGCGAAGCGTGGGGGCGTCGGCCGCAAGCACGCTCGCGTCGCTCCATGCACCGGTCGGCGCGACCCATGTATCAAGAACGCCGTCGCCATTGTTGTCGATGCCGTAGAGCAGCTTCATATTGACGATGTTCGAGGCCAGCGGGTTCGGCGGCTGACTGACCGGTGCACCGACGGCGTCCCACAGCGAGGTGCTATGCAACACGCCATTGGCGTCGACGTCGTAGAGCACCCGCTGCACGTTCGACGGCGCGCCCATGTTGAGCAGAAAAGCATCGTCGGTGAAGGCGACCGGCGCGTTGGTGTGGGCGATCGTTACCTGACCGGCGCTCTCGTCCGGAGGTCCGGCACTCGGGGCGCTCACCGCGGTGACACTCGATATCGCGCAGGTGCCTGTGCCGGGGGCCCCTGGGGAAATCGCGACGACGATGTCGCCTACCCTGAACCCGATGGGGGCGTGAACGACATACGGCGCGTTCGATCCGGAAGCGGCCTTGAATGGGGCGGGGGCGATCGCTATGTTGGAAATGCTGTAATTGACGACGAACTTGTCGGCAACGGTCGGCCCTCCGCCATCGGTAATCAGGATCGGTATTGGCCGAAGCGTGGTTGCCGCGCTGACAGTCGTTGGACAGCTTTGTAGCTTCTGCCACGCCATCGCGACACCGTTGCTGGCGTTGGACAACTCGACCCCCAGCATGAACGACGCGAGCAAACCATTTTGTTGCGCGTCGCCGGCGCTGGTGGTGTTGCGCTTGATGCCCTCGGCAGCGGCAAAAACCTGATAGATGACCAGCACCGCGATCATTCCGATGACGATGCCGACCATGATTTCGATCAGGCTGAATCCGTGCTGACGGGTTCGCTTGTCGGACGCGCTCAGGATATGCGGGGTCTTCATCGCTAGTTCTGCTGACCGATCACGCCGGTTGTGGTGTAGTTGTGGGTCATGGGATCGCCCGGCAGTTGCCACGAGATCTGCACTTGCACGACGTTGCTGGTTGCCGAATTAGCCTGCGGGAGCGGCGGCGGGCCGTCGACAATGACCACGGGAGCCGGAATCGTTGCACCGGCCAAAGCCGTGTTGACCCTGGCCTGAAAAGCGGTGTATCCGGCGCCGCCGAGAGTCGAGTCATATTTGGTCTTGAGCAACGGGCGACTATCGGTCCACATTTGAGAGATCAGCGAGTTGGCGAGGTACATCGCTTCGGCGCGAAATTCCGCGTCGTTGGTAAAACGGATCGCCCGCGCCTGCAATCCGACGATGCCGAGCACGCCGAGCGAGAAAATCAGAATGCCGATCAGCGCCTCGAGCAGGAAGGCGCCGCTTTGTGTTCGACCCAAACGCCGGTCCAGATGAGTATTCATAAGGTCGTCAGTTCGGCTGGTCACGCTGGGCAGGCGCGGGGATCGCTTGCGGCAACGCCCAGATCGGGATCGCAAAGCTTTATTCCGGTATTGCCGCCGATACCGCTGATCACGACCCGAAGTTTGCGGGGGCTGGTGACGCTGGGATTGGTGAATTCGATTTGAGTCAACGATGCCGTGGCGTCCGCGTTGGGGGCAACGCGGCCCAAGCCGTCGAAGGTGACCATGGTGGCGCCAGCGGGTGTCGGAGTGTTGGTCGTATGCGAGGCGCCTTCGGCAAACAGGTAAGACTGCGTCGGTGTCACTGCGAAAGCCGCGCCCTCGTCGTTCCACGCGTACACTGACCAACCATTCGCGTCGATGACGAACTTCGCGAGGCTGTTGCCCTTGATTGCCGCGGCCTGCGCGAGGCGAACCCCGGTCAGCGAGTTTTCGGCGGCATTGCGGATCTGCGAATTGCCCATGAAGTCGGCGTACATAGGGCCCGCCAGGAAAAGCAGGAAGGCGAAGATGGCCAGCGCGATCATCAGCTCGATCAGGGTGAAGCCGCTTGTGCGCATATTCATGTTCAGGTCAGCTGCAGGAGCCGTCTTTCCGTATCGCCCAGCAATTAGGATTGCCACTCCAGCCCGAAGGTCCGGTGCTCGCCTTGGCGTTGGTCTGATCGATCGTGTACACGAATGCGGCGTCCATTCCTTGTCCGGGATTCCCCGTGGCGGTCACCGTGTACGTCGCTGCTGCCGAGACGCACGCAAGAGAAAACGGGCTGGTGCCGCCAATGTCTCCGAGCTTCTGCGGCGGTTCGGCGCAACCGCCGACGTAAGTCCGATTATCCAGAAACCACTGCTCCAGCTTGGTGCGTGCGTCCGACAGCCGCTGAGTCGCCTCGATGATCTTGCCGCGCTTGACGTAATCACTGTAGTTCGGCAGCGCGATCGCGGCGAGGATGCCGACAATGAGGACAACGATCATCACCTCGAGCAGCGTGAAGCCGCGCGCGCGATGTGACGCCACTGTTGACCCCATGCGTGATCCGAAAACTGCCATTGCATTCCCCTTTTCAGCTGATGGCATGGTATGTCGCCGTTGCGCCACGAATCAACGCAAGCCGATTAGAGGTATCGTTGGCGGAACAGACGGTTAGGCAGGCTCGGGATAGTCGCCGAGGCGGCAAGGACCGATGCTTTTGCCAGGTGCCGCACAACCGCACATTGCCGCCAAAAAAGGGCACAAAATGCTAAGAACAGCGATCCTTGGTCTTGTCGGTGCGCGCGCGTCCGCTGTTCGCCAGCACGACCTTGAGCGCGTTCTGGCCCGGCTTGCAGATGACAAACGTACCCATTTGAAGCGCGCCGCTGAGAAGCCGGGCGTGCCCGAGACTGGTATAGGAAACGTAGTCTTCGACGGGTCGGTTGCCATGCATGGTGATGCCGTCGCCCGCAGGACCTTCCCTGTGCAGAACAATGGTGTCATCGTCAAGTTGTCCTGACCGATTCTCATCGACGAACAGTAACCAGCCCTGCTCCCAGCCGCCGATGTCGGTGCACTGGCGCCGGTCACGGGTCTTGCACAGGTTGACGCGATAGCCGTGCTTGATCGCTTCGCTCCGAGCAACGTCGAGCGTATCGGCAATGAAATGCGCATGGTTCGCCAACTGCTGGGCGGCAATCCAATCGCGGTAAGCCGGAAGGGCGGCGGTCAACAACAGACCGAAAATAACCAGCGCGATCATGATCTCGATGAACGTGAAGCCGCGACCCCTCGTGCGCGGACACCTCTCGCTGAATCTTCCTGCTCCCATGCCGACCTCCACTGATTGCGCGGCGCAAACAATGGTTCGCGCGAGTCGCAAATCGTAGTCGGCGACACCGGGGCGATCGCCTCACCTTCGGTCTAAGCGTCTGGTCTGATTGACAAAGGCAGAGGCTCGGGGGCATGCGATAATCATCTTCTCCCTCGCTGCGGAAATCGCAGCCTGGGCCGTCACGCATACGACGATCTTCCAACGCGATCGCACCATGTCCGCCTCCAAGTTCGTCTGGGATGACCCGCTGCGCCTGAACGATCAGCTGGCCGAGGACGAAAGAATCGTGCGCGACGCCGCCTACCGTTATGCGCAGGACAAGCTGCTGCCGCGCGTCACGGCGGCGTTCCGGCACGAGGTCTCCGATCCGGCGATCTTCGGCGAAATGGGCGCTCTCGGCTTGCTCGGATCGACGCTGCCCGCGGAATACGGCGGCGCGGCGCTGAATTACGTCTGTTATGGCCTGATCGCTCGCGAAATCGAGCGCGTCGACTCGGGCTACCGGTCGATGATGAGCGTGCAGTCATCGCTGGTGATCCATCCGATTCATGCCTACGGGTCGGAATCGCAGCGCAAGAAATTTCTGCCGAAGCTGGTCAGCGGTGCGGCCATCGGCTGCTTTGGTCTCACCGAACCAGACCACGGCTCCGATCCCGGTTCGATGACCACGCGGGCGCGGTCGGTCGCCGGCGGCTACAGCCTCTCCGGCAACAAGATGTGGATCTCCAACTCGCCCATCGCCGATATTTTCCTGGTGTGGGCGAAGACCGACGACGGCGTCATTCGCGGTTTCGTTCTCGAGAAAGGGATGCGCGGCCTCTCCGCCCCCAGGATCGAGGGCAAGTTCAGCCTGCGCACGTCTGTCACCGGCGAGATCGTGATGGACGATGTGTTCGTGCCCGAGGAAAACCACCTGCCCAACGTCGAGGGCCTCAAGGGCCCCTTCGGCTGCCTGAACAACGCACGCTATGGCATCGCCTGGGGGGCGCTCGGCGCGGCGGAATTCTGCTGGCACGCGGCACGCCAATACGTGCTCGATCGCAATCAATTCGGGCGGCCGCTGGCGGCAAATCAGCTGATTCAGAAGAAACTGGCCGACATGCAGACAGACATTACGCTGGGACTGCAGGGGTGCCTGCGCCTCGGCCGGCTCAAGGACGAGGGCCGCGCGGCGCCGGAGATAACGTCGATCATGAAGCGCAATTCATGCGGCAAGGCACTGGACATCGCGCGGATGGCGCGGGACATGCATGGCGCCAACGGTGTCGTCGATGAGTATCACGTCATACGACACGTGCTCAATCTCGAAACCGTGAACACCTACGAAGGCACGCACGACGTGCATGCGCTCATCCTCGGCCGCGCCCAGACCGGCATTTCCGCGTTCGACTAGGCAATCCTGATTATCATGATCACGCTGTACAGCTATTTTCGTTCGTCGGCTGCGTACCGGGTTCGAATCGCGCTCAATCTCAAGAGCCTCCCGTACGAATACCTGCCCGTGCATCTGCTGAAGGGCGAGCAGCGCGACGAGCGATATCGCGCGCTCAATCCGCAGGCGCTGGTGCCGATGCTGGTCGACGATGCTGAGACCATCACCCAGTCGATGGCGATCATCGAATATCTGGACGAGAAGGTGCCGGAGCCACCGCTGTTGCCCGCCACGCCCGAAGCTCGCGCCCGCGTGCGGGCTATCGCCCAGGCCATCGCATGCGACATCCATCCGCTGAACAACTTGCGGGTGCTGAAGTATCTGACCGGCACACTCGGCGCGAGCGAGGACGCGAAAAACGCCTGGTACCGACACTGGATCGAGCTTGGGCTTGCGGCGCTCGAGGCCCAGCTTGCCGCGGACAGCCGAACCGGCGCATTCTGTCACGGAGACAAACCGACGCTCGCCGATGTCTGCCTTATTCCGCAACTCGCCAACGCGCGGCGGTACGCTTTTTCCATCGACCCCTACCCAACGCTGGGACGAATCGAATCGCGTTGTCTTGCGCTGGATGCCTTCGCGCGCGCGGCGCCGGACCGTCAGCCTGACGCGGCCTGATTTATCCGGCGGGAAAGTTCACTCAGAACCGGCGCGCGAACATGCCGCGAAACGCATACTCGGCAAGCCGATGCCTGCTACAGGAGCTTCGATGAAATACGCCATTCCCGCCTGGGATTCCCCTTCGGTACCGGTTGCGGGCGGCACCCTCTTCTACCCTGTCCGCCATATCTATTGTGTCGGGCGAAACTACGCCGAGCACGCGCGGGAGATGGGCGGCGATGCGGCCAAGGAGCCGCCGTTCTTTTTCACCAAGCCGGCGGACGCGATCGTGCCGGTCGTTCCGCCCGACGTCGGCCATGTGCAATACCCGCTGGCGACAAAAAACTACCACCACGAAATCGAGCTCGTCGTTGCCATCGGCGCGCGCGGCGTTCGCGTCGCGCCGGAGCGCGCCAACGCCCTGATCTACGGTTATGCGGTCGGGCTCGACATGACGCGGCGCGACCTGCAAGCGGCGCTACGCGAAATCAAGCGCCCCTGGGATCTGGGCAAGTCCTTCGCGCAAGCGGCGCCGATAGCGCCCATACATCCGGTCAGCGAAGTCGGTTATGTGAGCCGTGGCCGCATCTCGCTCGAGGTGAACGGCGCAGTCAGGCAACAAGGCGATTTGGCGGACATGATCTGGGACGTCCCGCACGTGCTGCATTTTCTTTCGCAATACTACGAGCTCTTGCCAGGCGATCTGATCTTTACCGGTACGCCGTCCGGCGTCGGCGCAGTGGTCGCCGGAGATGCATTGATCGGGCGCATCGAGTCGCTGGGCGAGCTCAAGATCAGCATCGATGAGCCTGCGGCGCTGACATGACTCCGGTCTGATTTTGGCAGGCATCCGGGCGTGACTCCATCCGGCGCCGCCTTCGCCGAGCGTGAATACAATCTGCGAGCGGCGTTTCCAGATCATCCGCAGTGGTTCGCGCGCTGGGCCGATGACAGCGAGCGATCGCGCGCGTCGATGCGCGTGGTGCGCGACGTGCGCTACGGTCAGGGGCCCAAGCAGACCGTCGACCTCTGCCCGGCGGAGCACCCGCGTGGCGCGCTGCTGTTTATTCACGGGGGCTATTGGCGTGCTCTGGACAAGGATGACCACTCCTTCATCGCGCCGCCATTCGTCGCCGAAGGCATCGGCGTCGCGGTCGTCAATTACGATCTCTGTCCCCGCGTTCGCATTGCGCAGATCGTGGAAGAGTGTCGGCAGGCCGTCGACTGGCTGACGCGCGAAGGGGAAAGCCACGGCGTGCCGGCGCAGCGCCTGATCGTCGGCGGACACTCGGCGGGGGGGCATCTGACGGCGATGATGCTCGCGACCGATTGGAAGGCACGCGGAACGTCGGCGGACGCAATAGTCGGCGCTGTTTCGATCAGCGGTGTGTTCGATCTGGAGCCGCTGGTAGACGTGTCGTTCAACAGCGATCTCGGCCTCGACCTGCAAAGCGCGCGTGAGCTCAGTCCCATCCATCTCGATCCCCGGGTCGACGCTCCGCTCTTGCTGGCAGCGGGAGCCGACGAGACAAGCGAATTCATTCGCCAAAGCCATGGCCTTTGGCAAAGCTGGCCGCACTGTCGCCCGGCAGCAAGCGACGGGCCGCTTCTTGTTCCGGGCAAACACCACTTCAGTGTACTGACCGAGTTTGCCGATCCCCAAAGCGAGCTTTTCGCAGCGACCATGGCCCTATTCGACAGCGCGTGAAGTTGCGAAAGCCGCGGGGAGACGCGATGCATCGCAGCACGTATAATGTTGTCATCGCTCGTTCGCCGCTGCTCCGCGGCAAGATGACTGCGCCAAAAAAATGACTGCGCCAAAACTGCACGCCATCGACAGCGCGCGCGCCTCGCCGGGCTCGTCGCCGGCTTCTCCTATCAGCCCGATTCCGGAAATCATCGCCGAGCTCAAGGCTGGTCGGATGGCGATACTGGTCGATGAAGAGCAGCGCGAAAACGAAGGCGACCTCGTCGTCGCGGCCGACGTCGTCACGCCGGATATTGTCAATTTCATGGCCAGGTTCGGCCGTGGCCTGGTGTGCATGCCGATCACCGAGGAGCGCGCTCGGCAGCTCGGGCTCGCACCGATGACACCGATAAACCGGTCGCTTCACGGAACCAATTTCACGGTGTCGATCGAAGCCGCCGAAGGTGTCACGACGGGGATTTCCGCGGCCGATCGTGCGCATACGATCCGCGTGGCATGCGCCGCAGATGCCCGCCCGGAGGACATCGTCCAGCCGGGTCACGTATTTCCCTTGGTCGCGCATGCCGGCGGGGTCCTTGCCCGTGCGGGACATACCGAGGCCTGTTGCGATCTGGCACGGCTCGCCGGATGTTCCCCTGCCGCAGTTCTGTGCGAGATCATGAACGACGACGGTTCGATGGCGCGCTTGCCCGACCTCATCGAATTCGCGCGCAAGCACGCGCTGAAAATCGGTGCGATCGCGGACCTGATTCACTATCGCAGCCAGCATGAGCGCCTGATCGAGCGTATCGGCGAGCGGCCGATACGCACCGCGGAGGGTGAATTTCGCTTGGTCGCGTTTCGCGACAAGTTGAGCGACGCGACGCATCTCGCACTCGTGCGCGGCGACATCGATGCTGCGCGTGAAACCGTCGTCCGCGTGCACGAGCCGGCGTCGATCGTCGATTTTCTCGACTATGGCAGCCGTGCGCACTCGTGGACCGTCCCGGCCGCGCTGGCGCGGCTGGCACAGGCCGAACGCGCCGTGCTGGTGCTGCTGCACCGGCCGGAGTCGGCGCAGGAATTGCGGCAGCGCGCGGTCGGCGAGCAGATGTCCCCGGACACCAAAATGGATCTGCGCAACTACGGCATCGGCGCGCAAATTCTGCGCGATCTGAACGTAGGCAAAATGCGTTTGCTGGCCCGGCGTCGCAAAATGCCGAGCATGGCCGGATTCGATCTCGAGGTCACCGCGCACGAGGAGGCTCCTCCTCAGCTTCCTACTTAGTTTCCTACTTAGACATCGGCGTCCTGCAGCGTGGACCTGGGTTCGACTTCCGCATGGAATATCGCATTTGCGGCGCGCGACGACCGCATGACCGAGGCTAACCGAGCGCAACCGATCCCGGCCAGCACATCATGACTCCCCGCAAGATTGCGACCAATACACGAGCCGAGCATCTGCGCATCGGCATCGTGCTCTCCCGCTTCAATGCCGCGATCGGGCAGCCGTTGCTGGAGGGCGCATTGCGCGCACTCGGCGAGGCTGGCGCGCGCGAGTCATCGATCACCGTTGTCACGGTGCCCGGCGCGCTGGAGGCGCCCTTGGCGTTGCAACGAATGGCGCAGAGTGGAGACTATGACGCGCTAGTCGCCCTGGGCGCGGTCATCCGCGGCGAAACGTTCCATTTCGACATTGTCGCCACCGAATCGGCGTCTGGATTGGCGAGCGTTCAACTCGAGTTCGGGATTCCTATAGGCAACGGCATCCTCACCACCGACACCGAGGAACAGGCGCTTGCACGAGCCAGCGTCAAGGGTCACGAGGCGGCGATGACGGCGGTCGAAATGGCCAATCTCCTGGATGCGATCGATGAGGACTAGTCCGCGCCGGCGAGCACGTGAATTTGCGCTGCAGGGCGTCTACCAGTGGCTGCTCTCCGGAAACGATCCCGCGCTGATCCGAGCACAGCTTGCCGAGGCATCCGGATTTGCCAAGTGCGACACGCGATTCTTCGACGGACTCTGGCGCGGCATTACCGGCGAGTTCGACACACTCGTCGCCGCCTTTGTGCCGTTTCTCGATCGGGCAGCAAGCGAGCTCTCGCCGGTGGAAAAAAGCATTCTGACCATCGGTGCCTGGGAGCTGCTGCGCGAGCCGGAAGTGCCCTATCGGGTGGCGATCAACGAGGCCGTCGAGCTCGCCAAGTCGTATGGGGGTACGGACGGACACAAATACGTCAACGGCGTGCTCGACAAGCTGGCTGCAAGCGCTCGCGGTCCCGAAATTCTTGGCGCTCGTGCCGCGTCCTGACGCGGTTGGCGCCGACCATCGCGGACTCTGACAGCGTCCGTCGAGGCTTTTGGACCGGCAACGATGGCGGCGCTGACCGAATTCGAATTGATCGACCGGTTTTTCCGCCGACCGGAAAACAGCACGGACGACGCGCGAGGCATCGTTCTCGGCATCGGTGACGACGCGGCGCTGCTCGCTCCAACGCCGGGCAACCAACTCGCGGCCTCGGTCGACATGCTGGTGTCCGGTCGCCATTTCTTCGCCAACGTGGAACCCGAAGCGCTCGGCCACAAAGCACTCGCGGTCAATCTTTCCGACATGGCGGCGATGGGTGCGACTCCGCGCTGGGCCCTGCTCGCGGGAGCGCTTCCCGACGCGGATCCTCAATGGTTGAAGCGTTTTGCGCGCGGATTTTTCGCGCTGGCGGCGGTGCACGGCGTCGATCTGGTCGGAGGCGATACCACGCGCGGTCCGCTCAACCTCTGCGTCACGCTATTGGGAGAAGTGCCGGCTGGGAAGGCGCTCCTTCGCAGCGGCGCGCTCGCAGGCGATTCCATCTGGCTATCCGGCGCGCTCGGCGATGCGTCGCTTGCGCTCGCGCATCACGCCGGGCGAGTTGTTCTTAGCGCCGACGAAGCCGCCGCCTGTTGGAACGCGCTTCTGCGGCCCGCACCGCGGGTCGCCCTCGGCATACAGTTGCGCGGCCTTGCCTCGGCCGCGATCGATGTCTCCGACGGTCTGGTCGGCGACCTCGGGCATGTCCTCGAAGCGTCGAAAGTGGGCGCGGTGCTCGAGCTGGCGGCGATTCCGCGTTCAAAGGCGCTCGACCGGCAACTCGCGAGCTCGGCGCGTGACATTGCGCTCCAATGTCTGCTCGCGGGAGGTGACGATTACGAACTATGCTTTACCGCCGCGCCATCGCACGATTCGCGCGTTGTCGCGCTCGCGACCGAGCTAGGGCTTGGGATCCGTCGCGTCGGAACCATCACTGCCGAACCCGGGTTGGTCGTCAAGGATTCGTCGGGGCGTCCACTTGCGCCTCTGCCACGCGCCTACGATCATTTTGCGGCGTGAAAAAGATTTTCACACCACGCGCCTACGATCATTTCGCGACATGAAAAAGACGCCCACGCTCGCCTTTCTGTTCGGGCATCCGGCGCACTTTCTCGCGCTCGGCTTCGGCGCCGGTCTGTCGCCGGTGGCGCCGGGAACGGTGGGCACGCTGGTCGCATTGCCACTTGCGGCACTGTTGCACGCGACGACAGACGATGCCGGTTATCTGATCGTGGTGGCAATCACGTTTGCGGTCGGCGTGTGGGCCGCCGACCGGGCCGGCCGCGCGCTGGGCGTTGCCGATCATGGCGCGATCGTGTGGGACGAGGTCGTCGCCTTTTTGCTGGTACTTTTTTTCGTCGGAACCGACCCGGTGCGGCAGGCCTTCGCGTTCCTGCTGTTTCGTCTGTTCGACATCGTCAAGCCGCCGCCGGCGAACATCATCGACCGTGAATGGCATAACGGTTTTGGCGTCATGGCGGACGATATCGTCGCCGCGTTCTATGCGGTGGTCGTCTTCGCGCTATGGCAGCGAGTATCGTCGTGAGCACCAAGCGCGTGGCCGTCGGCTTGAAGGCTTTGGAAGGGCGGCGACTCGAGGAGTTGTCGCTCAATGCTTCCGGAGCGTTTCAGTCGTTGCTCTACGACGGGTGGCTGCTCGGATATCGATCGGGCCCGACCAAGCGGCTGCGCTGCGTGAACGCTTTCTATTCGACGTCGCTGCCGCTTGCGGAGAAGGTCGACCACTGCGTTCGCTTCTACCAATCCGTGAGCTTGCCGGCGATCTTCCGTATGCTTCCCTTCTCGCAGCCGCCGGAGCTCGATGGCTATCTCGAAAGCCTCGGCTGGAGCAAGTTCGAGCCCACGCTGGTGCTGCGCGCCGACGTGCGGGCCGCCACCCGAGTTTCCGTGGCGCTGGATGCGGTCGAAATCGTCGACGTACCGCGATGGGAAGAAATGGCTGCCGGTCTGCTCGATCTCGCCGGCGACGCGCTCTCGGCGGCGATCGAGCGGGCACAGTCGTACCCATTGCCGCACGTCGGCGCAATCATTCGTCGCCAGGGCGAGGTCGTGGCCTGCGGGCTGGCCAAGCTGGAAGACGCGCACGCGGGTCTGTTCGCGGTGAACATTGCGCCAGCGCACCGGCGACAGGGGCTGGGGCGAACGATCGTCGGTGCGCTGCTCGCGGAGGCGTCGCGGCGAGGGTCGCAGATTGCCTATCTCCAGGTCACCGCCGACAACGAGGCGGCGCTGGCCCTTTATCGGGTTTTCGGCTTTGAACCGGTCTACGATTACTGGTATCGGGGCCGAGCCTCGGAACGATAATGAGCGAAAAGATCGAGGATCCATTGCTGGCCCTGGCAGCCAGGCTCGGCGCGGCGGCCCTCGCGCGCGGCGCAATGATCGCGACGGCGGAGTCCTGCACCGGAGGTCTGGTGGCCGGCGCGATCACTTCGATTGCCGGCAGTTCGGGCTGGTTCGAGCGGGGCTTCGTCACCTACTCCAATCTGGCCAAGGAGCAGCAGCTCGGCGTAGCGCCCTCGACGATCGAGCGCTTCGGCGCCGTCAGCGAAGAGACCGCCAAGGCGATGGCGCAAGGCGCCGTTCGCGGCGCCGCGGCGCAGTGGGCGGTCGCCGTCACCGGCATCGCCGGGCCGGACGGAGGCTCGCCCGACAAACCGGTCGGAACGGTATGGTTTGCTTGGGCCGGACCCGGCCACTTGCAGGCGCTCAAGAGACAATTCGACGGTGACCGCGCGGCCGTCCGCGAAGCCTCGGTCCGGGTGGCGCTTGAGGGCCTCGTCGACCGTCTGGCCTAGGCCATAAGAACACTGGCGTCGAACGTTCGTTCTATGCAATAATGGGCCACCCTGATCACCAAAGAGCCTATCCCATGAGCCTCTCTCTCGCAAAATCCAACGAAATGAATGCTATGGACGACAACAAGAGCAAAGCGCTTATCGCCGCACTGGCGCAGATTGAAAAGCAGTTCGGCAAGGGCTCGATCATGAAGATGGGCGAGGCCCAGGTCCAGAACGATCTGCAAGTGGTGTCGACCGGATCGCTCGGCCTGGACATCGCGCTCGGTGTCGGGGGCTTGCCGCGTGGGCGCGTGGTCGAGGTCTACGGACCCGAATCCTCCGGCAAGACCACGCTCTGCCTTCAGGTGGTGGCGCAGGTGCAAAAGGCTGGCGGGGTCGCCGCCTATATCGACGCCGAGAACGCGCTCGATCCAGTGTATGCCGGCAAGCTTGGGGTGAACGTGGGCGAGATGCTCATTTCGCAGCCGGATACGGGGGAGCAGGGCCTGGAAATCGCCGACATGCTGGTGCGCTCGGGTGGCGTCGACATCATTGTCATCGACTCGGTTGCGGCACTCGTGCCCAAAGCGGAAATCGAAGGCGAAATGGGCGACCAGCTTCCCGGCCTGCAGGCTCGGCTGATGAGTCAGGCGCTGCGCAAGCTCACGTCGAACATCAAGCGCGCCAATGTTCTGGTTATTTTCATCAATCAGATCCGGATGAAAATCGGAGTGATGTTCGGCAATCCGGAGACGACCACCGGCGGCAACGCGCTCAAGTTCTACGCCTCGGTCCGGCTCGACATCCGCCGCATAGGCGCGATCAAGCGTGGCGAGGAAGTCGTCGGCAACGAAACGCGGGTCAAGGTGGTCAAGAACAAGATCGCGCCGCCGTTTCGCGAGGCGCTATTCGATATTCTCTACGGTGAAGGCATTTCTCGTGAAGGCGAAATCGTCGAGCTTGGCGTGACGCATAACATCATCGAGAAGTCCGGCGCCTGGTACGCGTACAACGGCGACAAGATCGGCCAAGGCAAGGACAACACCCGCGAGTGGCTGAGAGAGCACGGTGACGTCGCGGCAGAGATCGAGGCCAAGATCCGCGCCGCAGTCGGCGTTCCGGTGGCCACCGGACGTAGCGCTGCTCCAGCTCCCGTCGACGAGTAATGTCGCTTCTCGCTTGGTCACGCGCACCCTCAGGGCGCAAGCGATCCGGCTGCTCGCGCGGCGTGAGTACGCACGCGCCGAGCTGGAATCGCGGCTGGTAGGCGCCGGCGGGGACCTCGCTGAGGTCCGCAACATACTGGACGATTTGGGGGCTCAGGGTCTCCTTTCCGATCAGCGTTTCGCGCACGCGGTCGTCAGCCAAAAGGCAGGGCGCTACAGTCGCCGCAGCATTGCCGGCGGGCTGAAGGCCAAGGGGGTCGCGTCGAGCGACATCGACAATGCCCTGCGCGAAGCGGATCTCGACGACGATGCCGCTCTCCAGGCGTTGTGGCAGCGCCGTTACGGGCAGTTGCCCGCCAGCGATCGCGAAAAGGCGCGGCAAGTGCGCTATTTGCAGGCCCGGGGCTTTTCGGTATCCGCCATCCTGAAGCTGTTGCGCCGACCCCCGACATGAGCACCGGAATGAGCTCCGGGTGACTGTGCTAACATATTGAATTCAAAGAGCGTCATAAGCTTTCGCTGGCTCTTGCGCTCAACCCATCCTGTCGCCATCTGAGCTTTGTGCCCGCATGAAAGCCGCCGACATCCGCCGCAAGTTCCTCGAGTACTTCGCCTCGAAGGGACACACCATTGTCCCATCGGCGCCGCTGGTTCCCGCCAACGACCCGACGTTGCTGTTTACCAACAGCGGCATGGTGCAATTCAAGGATGTCTTTCTCGGCACGGAGCGCCGGAGTTATGTGCGCGCCGCCGATGTACAACGCTGCCTGCGCGCCGGCGGAAAGCACAACGATCTCGAAAACGTCGGCTACACCGCGCGCCATGGCACGTTCTTCGAAATGCTCGGCAACTGGTCGTTCGGTGACTACTTCAAGCGCGAAGCGATCCGGTACGCGTGGGAGCTCCTGACCGACGTTTACAAGCTGCCTGCGGAGAAGCTTTGGGTTACGGTGTATCAGACCGATGATGACGCCTATGACGCGTGGGCGAACGACATCGGCGTCCCGCGCGAGCGCATCGTGCGAATCGGCGACAACAAAGGCGCGCCGTACGCGTCGGACAACTTCTGGCAGATGGCCGACACCGGTCCCTGCGGTCCTTGCAGCGAGATCTTCTACGATCATGGGCCGGAGATTTCGGGCGGCCCGCCAGGATCACCGGACGCCGAAGGTGATCGTTATATCGAGATCTGGAACCTGGTGTTCATGCAATTCAACCGCGACGACAGGGGCAAGCTGACCCCGCTGCCGAAGCCGTGTGTCGATACCGGCATGGGACTCGAGCGCCTTGCCGCCGTACTGCAGGGCGTGCACAGCATCTTTGAGATCGATCTATTCCGCGAGCTGATCGGTGCCGCCGCGAAACTCACCAGTGCGAAGGATCTGACTTCGCCTTCGCTCAACGTCATCGCCGACCATATCCGCGCCTGTGCCTTCCTGATCGTGGACGGCGTCATCCCAAGCAACGAAGGTCGCGGCTATGTGCTCCGGCGTATCATCCGCCGCGCGATCCGTCACGGCTACCAGCTGGGCCAGAAATCGCCGTTCTTCAACCAGCTTGTGCCGGAGCTGTCGCGCTTGATGGGCGACGCCTATCCGGAGCTGCCGCTGAAGCAGGACTACGTGATGCGCGTCCTCAAGACCGAAGAAGGACGATTCGCTGAAACCCTCGAGCATGGAATGAAGGTGCTCGAAGCCGCGCTCGCCGACGCCGACAAAGCCGGCACCAAAATGCTGCCCGGCGAAACCGCGTTCACGCTCTACGATACGTTCGGATTTCCACTCGACCTCACTGCGGACGTGTGCCGCGAGCGTGGCTTCACCGTCGACCAGGCGGGATTTGACGCGGCGATGAGCAAACAACGCGAACGCGCGCGCTCCGCATCGACGTTCAAGGCGGGCGGAGCACTGCCGTACTCCGGCGCCAAGACCGTGTTCGAAGGTTACAAAACGCTCTCGGTGGGGGGTCGCGTCACCGCGCTGTTTCGCGAGGGCACCTCAGTCGACGCCCTAAGCGCCGGGCAGGAAGGTATTGTCGTGCTCGATCGAACCCCGTTCTATGCCGAATCGGGCGGCCAGGTCGGCGATCGCGGCGAGCTCACCAAGAGCGGAGTTTGTCTGACGCTGTTTGCGGTTCACGATGCGCAAAAGGTCCAGCCCGACGTCGTCGGCCATCACGGAGAGGTGAAGACCGGCGAGCTTCGCGTAGGCGACATCGTCAGCGCGCAGGTGGATGCCCACAAGCGTGAGCGTACGGCGCTCAACCATTCCGCGACGCACCTGATGCACGCCGCGTTGCGCAAGGTCCTCGGCGATCATGTGCAGCAGAAGGGATCGCTGGTCGATGCCGAACGCACACGGTTCGATTTCTCGCACACGCAGCCGATGACCGAGCAGGAAATCCGCACCGTTGATGCGCTCGTCAACCGCGCGATCCGCGCGAATTACGCGGTCGAGACCCGGCTCATGTCCTACGACGACGCGATCGATGCCGGTGCGATGGCGCTGTTCGGCGAGAAATATGGCGATGAGGTGCGCGTCCTCAGCATGGGCGACTTTTCGACCGAGCTGTGCGGCGGTACCCATGTTCAGCGCACCGGCGACATCGGCTACTTCAAGATCGTTTCCGAGTCCGGAGTTGCCGCCGGCATCCGCCGGGTCGAAGCGGTGACCGGCGAGGTGGCGCTTGCGCACACCCATCAACTTGAAACACGACTCAACGACGCTGCACAGGCGCTCAAGGCGCCTCCTACAGAAATCACGGCGAAAATTCAGCAACTTCTCGATAGCGCCAAGACGCTTGAAAGGGAGCTTGCGCGTCTCAAAGGCAAGCTTGCGTCAAGTCAGGGTGGCGATCTCGCGGCACAGGCAGTCGAAGTCAATGGCGCGAAGGTTCTCGCAGCAACGATCGATGGCGCAGACGCCAAGGCGCTGCGCGACACCATCGACCAACTCAAAGGCAGGTTCAAGAGCGCCGCAATCGTGCTTGGCTCGACCGACGGAACCAAGGTGACGCTGATTGCCGGCGTCACGTCCGATCTAACGAGTCGGATCAAGGCGGGCGACTTGGTCAATCATGTGGCGACCCAAGTGGGAGGCAAAGGGGGCGGAAGGGCGGATATGGCACAGGCGGGTGGAACCGATCCCGCCGGTCTGCCGGCCGCGCTGGCCAGCGTCAAGAGCTGGGTCGAAGAGCGGTTGTAAGTTCTGGATTCGAGCGAGAAGATCGGTCATGGCGCTGCGCCCGGAAGCTACGCTGGACAAATTTGTTAACCGGGGAGCAGGCCGCCTCCCGGGCTTGATCGGCATCCGTTTTACCGAGATTGCCGAGAATCGCATCGGCGCCGAGCTCGACATCCGGGACGAGCTCCTGGCACCCAACGGCTACTTGCATGCGGCAACGGTGATCGCGCTTGCGGACACCGCGTGCGGCTACGGCTGCATTGCCCACCTGCCGCCCGGCGCGGAAAACTTCACCACTATCGAGCTGAAAAGCAATTTCCTGGGCACCGCGCGCGATGGCACCATCGTCTGCGTCGCGACGCCCGCGCATCTCGGCAGGGCGACGCAGGTGTGGGATGCGCTGGTCACCGCGCGGGCCAGCGGGCGGAGCATTGCGCTGTTTCGCTGCACGCAGCTGATCTTGTGGCCGCGGCAGACGTGAGCCTTACCGCATGCGATCGCCAACGCGGTATCAGCCCGCGTAGCTCGATGTTCGTTTCAACTCGCGGCGGGCCCCGACGGACTGCGTCTAACCGTTTGTTCCTTCTCGGTTACCTCTAATCGGTCCGCGGCGCCGACGAACCGGCAAAGCCCTATGATGCCGTCCAATCTCTGCGCTGCAGGCGTCCTCGCCCCGTGCGGAGCCTTGCAACCGGGATTTCCCGAATTTACAGGATTGATCGACCATGAAAATCAGATTGTTTCGTTCGCTGACCGCTCTAGCGGTGGCCGCGACCCTTTTGGGCGGCGTCACGCTGGCGCGTGCGGAAGGCATCACGTCCGAGCAGGCGCAGCAGATCCTCGACGAACTGAAAGCGATTCGCAAGACGCTCGAGACGCGTCCGGTAGCTCCCGCACAACCGGCCGCGCCCGCTCCTGTCAGCGACAAGGTAAGCATGGCCTTCACCTCCGGCGGCTTCTCCGTCGGCAAGGAAAATGCGCCCCTAGTGTTGATCGAGTACACCGATTACCAGTGCCCGTTCTGTCAGCGGTACCACAACGACTCCTTTGCGCAGATCAAGACCAACTTCATCGATACCGGCAAGATTCGCTACATCAGCCGCGACTTTCCGCTGCCGTTCCACGAAAATGCGCGGCGCAGTGCCACAGCCGCGCGGTGTGCGGCCGAGCAGGGCAAGTTCTGGGAATTGCGGCACACGATGATTGTCAACGCGAATCAGCTTCAGGCCGACAAGCTAGGCGGTTACGCGCAGGCAGCGTCGATGGACGTGCCCAAGTTCCAGGCGTGCGTCGATTCGGACAAGTATCGCGCTGCGATCGACAAGGACATCGCCGAAGGCTCGGCGGCGGGCGTCAGCGGAACACCTTCGTTTGTGCTCGGACGGGTCGAGAATGGCCAGCTGCAAGGCGTGCGGATGGTCGGTGCCATGCCGTATGCCCAGTTCGAAGCCAAGATCCAGGACATGCTGAAGCAGACCGCCAAGAACTGATCGCCGCGCTCGCGGTGTCAGCGACAACCGGGCCACGTGCGCAATCGCGCGCGTGGCCCGTTTTTTGGCCCCTGTCGGCCGTGTCGTGTCGTAGCATGCGGTCGGCGGCAAGTTCGATGATCACCTGATCGTCGTCATGCGCTGCCTGCTGCTCGCTTTTTCGCTCGGCATCGTGATGCTCCAGCAGCAGGCGAGCTTGCCCTCGCCCTGGCACGCGGTCTATGCGCTGCTTCCCGCCTTGGTGGCGATAGGATGCGCGGTCTTCCTGACATTCACCTTCGACGAACGCGCGTTATACCTGCCTCGCCGCGAGCGAGCCCACGACAGGCGCTATTGGTGGGACGCGCCGGTGGAGGGCGAGCTGGCGTCACTCGATTAGCGCGACACGATGGTGCGCACCCATATGCGGGCCTTTACTCGATGGCGCGTACTGCTGGCGATGACGCTCGCTGCCGCGGCCGCGGCAGAGCATTCGAGCGCGCTCGATGCGCCCCCTCAGCCGCTCAAGCTCTCCACCGCGCAAGGCCCCGCGTATCCGTTGGGCAAAGCGGGCGAAATCTGGGCCACGCTTATTCGCGAGCGATCGGGCGGACGTCTCGAGGTCACTCATTTCCCGGGCGCGACGCTCTCGTCACGAGATCCCGCGCGAGAATTCGGTGCTTTGCGTGACCGTAGCTTCGAGCTCGCGGTGGGCTCGACATTCATTTGGTCGGCGCAAGTGCCGCAACTCAACGTGCTCGCGCTACCGTGGCTCGTGCCTGACGCATCGGAGCTCGACGCGCTGATCGAAGGCGCAGTCGGCAAGCGGCTCTCCGCAATTCTCGAAGCGGGCGGCGTCGTTCCGGTTGCGTGGGCCGCCAACGGATTCATCGAGCTCGCGAGCAAGGTGCCGGTGCACAAGCCAGCCGATCTTGCGGGGATGCAGGTCCGAGGGCAACCCTCGCCGCTGGTCGAAGAAACCTTGGTCGCCCTTAAGGCACGGCCTTCGGCAATGAGCGTCGCGGACGCGCGCGCCGCGCTGGAAAGCGGGCGCCTCGACGGACAGGAAACGAGCATCGCCGCCTATGCGGCGTCGCGCCTCTATGCCGGACCGCTCATTCATTTGCAGCTTTGGCACGCACATGCGGATGCGTTGGTATTCGCGGTCAACCGATCGGTCTGGGAGTCGTGGTCCGAAACCGACCGTCAGCTCGTGCGCGAAGCGGCCGCGGAAGCCTCGCAGCAGGCGCTTGCGATGGCACGGCGGCTCGCCGACGATAGCGCGCTCGCGAAGCTGGGTGCGCAAGGCGCCATCGTGACTCGTCTTACACCGGCGGGCAGGGATGCGTTTCGCCAGGCCGCGCGCGACGTTTACGATCGATGGACGCCGATCATCGGCACCGAGCTGGTCGAAGCGGCGCAAGCCGAGATCTCCGGCAGACGGTCCAGCCGCTGAACATCGAGCCTAGGAAACGAAGCGCCCGAGTCGCACCGCGGTCTCCCCTTGCTTTGGTTTGCGGGTGGGCATGATCAACACGCAATCGTCATGCGGCGTGCGAATTTCGGTGCCGCCGTCGACAGCATAGACGGTGCCGGCACGGCGGATAACCTGCAGGCCGTGCACGGGTTGGGTGAAGCGGAACGCGTCGCTGACTATCGTCACCGTCGCTGTCACCTCGACGATACGCTGAGGAGGCGGCGTCCCTTCGTCCAGATGCCGCGCGGCCAAGCGACGCTCGAGCATCCCGAAGTGGTCGAGAAACCGGAGCAGCGACTGCCGCGCAACTTGCGGCGCTGCGGCTTCCCAGTGTTGGCCGCATTCGACCAGCAGCGCGCTGCGCCGGTCCGCGGGATCGTCGAAGAATGCGTAGTCGCGCAGCCGCTGACCGGCAACGTGGCCGCTGTCGATCACGATGTGCCGTGGCACGCCGATCGCCTTGGCGAGCTCCACGCCTTTTTGCTGGCGGCCTGCCATCGCGAGCGGAAGGCAGGACTCCGACATCGAGTGCAGGTCGAGCAGATGGTCGGTGCGGTCGATGATCGGCCTGAGCTCCCGGGCGCGCGCAAGTTCGGCGCTCCGGCGCGGACCGTCCAGCACTTCGCGCGTCCACAGACGGTTAAAGTCCTCGTCCACGCAGCGCGACTCGAACGGATTCGCACGGTCGAAGCGAAGATACGCACCGACATTCGCAAAGACCAGCGTCAACGTGCCTTGCGCAGGCCGGATCTTTTCGCGAAGAAGCCAATCGACGGCAATTGCGCCGCAGACCTCGTTGCCGTGAGTCAGTGCCTGAATGAGGACATGCGGTCCGGGGCGGCCGCTGGCGAACGTCCACACGTACGGTGTGCCTTCGTTGCCGGCGGCATAGGGTGCGAGATCGGGAAATGCGATCTCGATCGGAGGATTGAGCGCAGCGGCCCCGACCTGGCTGTTACGGTTCACTAATACAGACTTGATCGGCGAGGCGGCGCATGAACGCTTCGCATAGCGCAAGCTGGTCGAGCGCAACCCATTCGTTGGGTTGATGCGCCTGCTCGATGTGGCCGGGACCGCAGATGATGGCCGCGATTCCGGCGTTGTGAAACAACGATGCTTCGGTGCCGAAGGAAACCTTGCCATAGTCCTGCGTTCCGCTGCAAGAACGGCCGAGCTCGGCAATTTCGTTTCCTCCGTGCGTATCGAAGCCGGGCAGCGTCGACAGCGCGTCGAATTCGATATACGTTTCCGAATCGACGGCATGCATCTCCGGCAATAGCGAGGCCGCGAAACGCTTGACCTCGGCCAGCAACTCTTCCGGGTCGTCGAACGGAAGGTGACGAAACTCGAACTCGAAGACGCAGTCGCGGGGAACGATGTTCAGCGCCGTACCGCCGCGGATCGTGCCGGTATGTACCGTCGTGAACGGGACGTCGTAGGCCGAATCGAACTGCCCGCGCCCGCGAAACCGCCGCGCCATCTGGGTGAGCATCATCACCATTTCGCAGGCGACGTGAATGGCATTGACTCCGCGCGGCGTCAGAGACGAGTGCGCTTCGTGGCCGCGGACTCGGCAGCGGTAGCTCCTTTTGCCCTTGTGCGCGACGACCGGCTGCATTCCGGTGGGCTCGCCGACGATGCAGCCGGCGGGTGTAATGCCACGCCGGCCGAGGTCCGCGATCAGCCGCCGCACGCCGACGCAGCCGACCTCCTCGTCGTACGAGAGCGCGAAGTGCAGCGGCCGCCTCAAGCCGCGACGCAGAAATTCAGGGACCAGCGCGAGGCCGGTCGCCGAGAAGCTCTTCATGTCGGTGACGCCGCGGCCATAAAGCTTGTCGTCCCTGACCGTGGCGACGAAGGGGTCGGTGTCCCAGGGCTGTCCATCGACCGGGACGACATCGGTATGGCCCGAGAGAACGATGCCGCGCTCCTTGACGTTTCCATCGCTGGCGGGAAGCGTCGCGAACAAATTTGCTTTGCGCCTGTCGTCGTCGAAGGTCAGTTGCGAATCGATGCCGTGGCCCGCAAGATAGTCGCGGACCCAATCGATTAGCGCCATGTTCGAATCGCGACTGGTCGTATTGAACGCGACCAGCGTTCGGATCAGCTCCATGGCAGCGAGCTGGGGCCGGACGACAGACGAGGACGCGGGTGCGTTCATGATATGGAGCTCGGGAACTTTCGGTAAGACAGGATAGAAAGCGCAACTGCCGGTGTCAATGCCAATACGATAATCCGACTAATAAGCATCACGATAGTGCGCGACGCTCGGATCCCAATATTCTCATTCCGGCGCTAGCCTTGTGGAAACTGTCGCTCAATTCGGTAACTTCGGTAATGTTGGACTCGTGCGCGACAATACCTGTGGCGCCGTTGGTCCCGAAGGAAATGATGATGCGAACCGCCAATCTCGTCCTGACAGTTTTTTGGGTGACCCTATGCCATTATGCGCAAGCAAGCGATCTGCCGATCGAGGAAATCAAGCTCCCGCCCGGCTTCAAGATCGAGCTCCTGGCGCGCGTCGACAACGCGCGCGAGATGGCGCTCGGCGCCAAGGGCACGTTGTTCGTCGGATCGATGCAAGCGGGCAAAGTGTACGCGGTGCAACTTAAGCCGACCGGCCCGCCCGCGGTCACGGTGATTGCCAGCGGCCTCAACATGCCGGTCGGGGTGGCATTTCACAGTGGGGCGCTATACGTGTCCGCGGTCGACCGGATCCTGCGCTTCGACAATATCGAGGACCATATCGCCGATCCGCCGAAGCCGGTGGTGGTCGACGACCACTTCCCGAAAGATACGCACCACGGCTGGAAATTCATCGCCTTCGGCCCCGACGGAAAGCTATATGTCCCGGTCGGGGCGCCGTGCAACATCTGCGAGCCGGATTTCGACCGCTACGCCAATATCCAACGAATGAACGCCGATGGCTCGGGGCGCGAAATTTACGCGCGAGGTCTTCGCAATTCGGTGGGCTTTGACTGGGATCCGCGGAGCAAGGAGCTCTGGTTGACCAACAACGGTCGCGACATGCTCGGCGACGACGTGCCTCCCGATACGTTGCATCACGCGCCCAAGCCCGGGCTTAACTTCGGTTATCCGTACTGCCACGGCGGCACCATCGCCGACCCGGAATTCGGGAGCAAGCACAAGTGCGAAGAGTTCACCCCGCCAGCGCAGAACCTTGGACCGCACGTTGCGTCGCTGGGCATGCGCTTTTACACCGGTACCCAGTTTCCCGTCGGGTATCGCAACCAGATCTTCATCGCCGAGCACGGCTCATGGAACCGCAGCAAGAAGATCGGCTACCGGATCACGGTGGTTCGGGTCGAGGGCAACAAGCCGGTCGCGTACGAGCCATTCGCGACCGGCTGGTTGCAGGGTGAGAAGGCCTGGGGCCGCCCGGTGGATGTGCTGGTGATGCCCGACGGCGCCCTGCTTGTGTCCGACGACTACGCCGGAGCGATCTACCGCATCACTTATCGGGGTTAGCGGTACCAGTAATGGGCATGATGCGGGCGATAGTACGGACGGCCGTAGACGAAGCGCGGACCGTAGACCACCGGCGCGCCGTATACGACAGGAGCGCCGTAGTAGGGCGCGTACGCCACCGGCGGCGGCGCGTAATAGCCACCGTAACCGTAATAGCTACCGTTACCATAACCGACGGCAAAGCCAGGGACGCCAATCGATACACTGAAGGAATCCCTCGCCGATGCGGTCGAGGTGATAGTGGCACCGCCGGCCAACAACAGACCCGCGGCAGCAATCGTTGCAATGCGATGTTTCATAAATCCTCCTGCATAGTCGCGAAAGGAGCGACACCTATCCAACGCCTTATAGACAGCCGACGTTGACAGCAAGTTTCCGCGCCAGAACATGCGGTTACAATCAGTTACGTTTCGGCTATGCTGGCTTGTCCGGCAAGCCGTTTCCTTGTCACCGGTCGACGGAGAATCCCATGAGGTCGTGCCGCATCCTGGTTTCGTGGCTGTCGTTCTTTTTCCTCGTTTGCGGCATCGTTGCATCATCCGCCGCGGCCGATCTGACCATCGGCATCGGGGCCGACGTCACCGCGATCGATCCGCACTATCACAATGTGACGCCGAACAACAACGTCGCGGCGCATATCTTCGACTATCTGGTACTTCGCGATGAGCGTCAGAGGCCGATTCCGGGACTGGCCGAATCCTGGAAGACGATCGATCCGCTGACCTGGGAATTCAAGCTGCGCCGCGGCGTCAAGTTTCACGATGGCAGCGACTTCACCGCTGCCGACGTCGTGGCGTCGATCGAGCGCGTCCCCGAGGTGCCCAACAGCCCGTCACCGTTCACCGCTTACACCAAGCAGATCAAGGAAATGGTCGTTGTCGATCCCTACACGATCCGCTTCCGTACCGCGACGCCGTATCCGCTGATGCCGACCGACATGACGCAGGTCGCTATCGTTTCGAAATCGGCAGCCAAAGCGACGACCGAAGACTTCAACAGCGGCAAAGCGGCATCGGGCACCGGCCCCTACAAGCTCGTTCGATACGTCAAAGGGGACCGGATCGAGCTTGCCCGTCACGACGCTTACTGGGGCGGCAAAACCCCGTGGGAAAAGGTGACGCTGCGTCTCTTGCCTAACGATGCGTCACGGGTCGCCGCGCTGCTGGCGGGCGACGCGCAGGCCATCGAATACGTTCCGACGTCCGATGTCGCGAAAATTCGCGCCGACAAGCGCCTGAATGTCTTCAAGGTCATCGCCGACCGGCTGATCTACCTGCACATGGACAGCGACCGCGACCATACGCCGTTTGTTTTCGACAAGACAGGTCGGCCGCTGGCCAAGAATCCGCTCAAGGATCCGAAGGTAAGGAAGGCCTTGTCCAAGGCGATCAACCGAAACGCCATCGTCGACAAGGTCATGGAGGGCGAAGCCGTCGCGTCGGGCCAATTGCTGGCCGACGGGATGTTCGGAACGACGAAGAACCTGAAGGTCGAGCCGTACGACCCCGAGGGTGCGAGGAAGCTGCTTGCCGAGGCGGGTTATCCCGACGGATTCGGCCTGACCATTCACTCGCCGAACAATCGTTACGTCAACGATGCCAAGATTGCACAGGCCGTCGCGCAAATGCTGACGCGAGTCGGTATTGCCACCCGGGTCGAAACCATGCCGTCGGCGACTTTTTTCCCGCAGGCGACCGACCTCAAGTTCAGCCTCATGGTGCTCGGCTGGAGCTCGGGCACCGGCGAAGCGTCGAGCCCGCTCAAGGCGCTGCTCGCCACATACAACAAGGACAAGGGGTTCGGTACGGCCAATCGTGGACGCTATTCCAACCCAAGAGTCGATGCGCTGCTCGAGGAGGCGCTCGCCACCGTCGACGATCCCAAGCGGGAAGCGCTATTGCAACGCGCGACCGAGCTTGCGATCAACGATACCGGAATCATTCCTTTGCATTTTCAGGTGAATCTGTGGGCTACGCGCAATGGAATCACCTACCTTCCGCGCACCGACGAGAATACGCTGGCGCACAAGTTCCGTCCGGCCGCGGGTAAGTGAGTGCGCAAAACCCTTCGAGCGCAAGCTCGGGATTCGGGCGGCCTTGGAGCGAGCCGACGCTCATCGGCTACGCCTATTCATTCGAGCAGATGACGCAAGCGCGCAAACCGCCGCGCTTCGCGGCAAGGGCGCCGCTACCTTAGAGCTTCCGTCCCCGCGGTCCAAGCATCGTCAGCCGCCGCGGACGATTGAGCGCTCAAGCTCGCCGACAATCGGCGTTGCCGCATCGATCCCCACTCGCTTGACCATTGCCTTGGCGAAATCCGGCAGCAGATCGTGCAGATCGCGCAGATTGTTGGCGCGCTGCAAGCGCATGATCATCATGTATCCTCTGAAGCCGAGGTGTTCGTTGATTGCATTGCTGAGCTGCTTCCGCGCGGCGAGAAATTGCTGAATTTCGCTTTCGCTGCGCGGCGCGGATGCCGCCTCGGGATCCGCCGACGACGGTGCGCTGAAGCGCTTCGCGATCAGTCCGGCACGTTCGAGGGTCGCGAGCGCGGCAACATCGACGCGTAACGCCCGGGCCCGCTCGAGCACCTCGGCCACCGTTCGATTGCCGTCGACCATGATCAGCACGCTGCGCAGGGCGATCGGAAGGTTGCGTTTGCGCTCCTTGAGCTCGCGCACGCCCTCCTCGGTCTTGGCGTATATTTCGCCTTGATTCATGATCCGATTTTCCGCCGCTGCCGCTCGGCGCTTGCCATCCCCCGATGGCGATTATTATAGACGATGGATCACTTTCTTCGCGCTCCGAAGGCAAGCGTCGATGTCGCCGGAAGGAGACGCTGCACGCGTGGACGCGTAGTGTGGCGCAGAGCTTTGTGGAATAATCGACTGGCAACGCGTTAGCCTTCGCCATGCTCAATGAAACCTTGCTCGCCGCGCTCGGCGAAATTCTTCCGCCTTCCGCACTGCTTACGGCCGGGGAGGACACGCGGCCCTATGAATGCGACGGTTTGACGCTTTACCGGGCACAGCCGCTGGCGGTGCTTCTGCCGGAGAACGAGGCGCAGGTCGTCGAGATTCTGAAAATCTGCAACGCGGCGCGATTGCCGGTCGTGGCGCGCGGCGCGGGCACGGGCTTGTCCGGCGGCGCGACCCCCAACATTGACGGCGTGGTTTTGTCGCTCGCCAAGTTCAAACGCATCCTGGCCATCGATCCGCTCGCGCGTACCGCCGTGCTGCAGCCGGGCGTGCGCAATCTTGCCATTTCGGAAGCGGTTGCGACCCACGGGCTCTACTACGCTCCCGATCCCTCGTCGCAGATCGCGTGCACGATCGGGGGCAACGTTGCCGAGAATTCCGGTGGCCTGCATTGTCTCAAGTACGGGCTCACGGTGCACAACGTGCGCCGAGTGCGGGCGGTGCTCATCACCGGCGATATAGTCGAATTTGGCAGTGATGCGCTCGATAGCGCCGGCTACGATCTGCTCGCGCTGATCAACGGGTCGGAGGGACTGCTGGCAGTCATTACCGAAGTGACCGTTTGCCTGACGCCGAAACCCCGCGAGGCGAGATGCATCCTCGCCGCGTTCGACGAACTGGCCCACGCGGGAGAGGCGGTAGCGGCGATCATTGCAGCGGGCATCATTCCGGCGGGCCTCGAAATGATGGATAGACTTACCATCAGTGCGGTCGAGCCATTCGTGCACGCCGGTTATCCGCTCGACGCCGAGGCGATCCTTCTCTGCGAAGCCGACGGAACCCCGGAAGAGGTGGAGGCCGATATCGACGAGATGCGCATGTTGCTCGAGGAGAGTGGCGCGACACGCGTTGAAGTATCGCAGACCGAAGCCCAGCGGCTCCGATTGTGGTCGGGGCGCAAGGCGGCATTTCCCGCGGCCGGCAGGATCTCGCCGGATTATTACTGCATCGACGGAACGATCCCGCGGCGCTCGATCGCGCCGGTGTTGACGCGAATCGCCGAGCTCAGCAGGGAATTCGGGCTGCGTTGCATGAATGTTTTCCACGCCGGCGACGGCAATCTGCATCCGCTGATCCTGTTCGATGCCAATCGACCGGGCGATGCGGAAAAGACCGAGGCATTCGGAAACAAGATTCTGGAGCTGTGCATCGAAGTCGGCGGCACGATTACCGGCGAGCACGGTGTCGGACTCGAAAAGATCGGTGGGATGTGCGTCCAGTTCGCGTCCCGCGAGCTCGAGTGGTTCCACGCGATCAAGCATGCATTCGACGAGGGCGGCCTGCTGAATCCCGGCAAGGCAGTGCCGACCTTGTATCGCTGCGCCGAGATGGGCCGGATGCATGTGCACCGCGGCCAGCTGCCCCATCCCGACTTGCCGCGCTTTTAGAACGAGGCGGAAGAGCGAGATGAAGACCGAGACGAAACAGGATCCCAACGTCGTTGCCGAGCTGGTGACGCGGCTCTCGGGCGACTTCGGCGAACGCGCCGTGACCACGCATGCGGTGCGCGAGCACCACAGCCACGGCGAAGGTCTCGCCGACGCCGCGCTGCCCGATGTCGTCGTCTTCCCCCACTCGAACGAGGAAGTTGCCTCGATCGTGCGCTTGTGCCATCTTGCACGCGTCCCGGTGATTGCCTTCGGCGTTGGCACCTCGCTCGAAGGGCACGTCGCCGCGCTCTACGGCGGAGTTTGCGTCGACCTGTCGCAGATGAACCGCGTGCTCGAAGTCAACACCGAGGATCTCGACTGCCGCGTTCAAGCCGGCGTCACGCGCGAGCAGCTGAATGCGGAGCTCAAGGGCACGGGACTGTTTTTCCCGATCGATCCAGGCGCCAATGCCACGATCGGCGGAATGGCCGCGACCCGTGCCTCGGGCACCAACGCGGTCCGCTACGGTACGATGCGCGAGAACGTGCTCGGGCTGACCGTGGTGACCGCAGACGGGCGCATCGTCAAAACCGGCGGGCGCGCGCGCAAGTCCAGTGCCGGCTATGACCTGACGCGACTTTTCGTCGGCGCGGAGGGGACGCTTGGCGTCATCACCGAAATCCAGTTGCGCCTTTACGGCGTACCCGAGGCCATTCAATCGGCGGTGTGCCAGTTTCCCGATCTCGCCAGCGCGGTCAATACGGTCATTATCGCCATGCAGACCGGAATCAGCGTGGCGCGCATCGAGCTGCTCGACGAGGTCCAGATGGAAGCGAGCATCCGCTACTCGAAGCTCGAGGGTTTTGCCGTCAAGCCGACGCTATTCTTCGAATTTCACGGCTCGGAAGCCGGCGTGCGCGAGCAATCGGCGGCGATGCAGGCCGCAAGCGACGAATTCGGCGGCAGCACCTATCAGTGGGCGACGAAAACCGAAGACCGGACGCGTCTGTGGAAGGCGCGGCATGACGCGTATTACGCTGCCCTTGCATTCAAACCGGGCATGACCAGTTTCGCCACCGATGCCTGCGTTCCCATATCGAGACTGGCTGATTGCATTCTCGAAACCAAGGCCGATGTCGAGAAGAGCGGTCTGACGGCGCCTATTCTCGGGCACGTCGGCGACGGCAACTTCCACCTCGTCGTGCTCTTCGACGGTGGCGATCCCGCGCAACGCGAAAGCGCCGAGGCGCTGGCCAAAGGTGTCAGCATGCGCGCGATATCGATGGGCGGAACCTGCACCGGCGAGCACGGTATCGGCTGGCACAAGCTGGACGTTCTGGCGCAGGAGCACGGCGAAGCGGTCGATCTGATGCGCATGATCAAGCGCGCGCTCGACCCGCGCGACATCATGAACCCCGGCAAGACCGTCCCGCTATGACGGGTACGGGTGCACGCACCTTGCCGCGGTCGGCAACCGCCAGCGACTGCCTTTCGCCATGTGGCAGGTGATCCGCGGATGTATACGCTCTACATCGGCAACAAGAACTACTCGACCTGGTCGCTACGCTCGTGGGTGCTGATGAAGACGGCCGGCATCCCGTTTCGCGAGCAACGCCTGGCGCTTTACGAGGCCGACTCCAGTGCGCGAATCCGGGCCCATTCTCCGTCGGCCAAGGTCCCCTGCCTGCACGACGGAACGGTGGTGGTTTGGGATTCGATGGCGATCGCGGAATACCTCGCCGAGCGTCACCCGGGATTGTGGCCTGCCGATAACGAAGCGCGCGCCTGGGCGCGCTCTGCCGCGGCGGAGATGCACTCCGGATTCAGCAACCTGCGTAACGAGTTCGGCATGAATCTGCGCCTGTGGGAGACGCGTGTTGCGTCACCCGCCGTCGCAGCCGAGATCGAACGCATCACCGAGATTTGGCGCCAGGGCCGGCAGCGCTTCAATGAAGGCGGTGATTTTCTTTGCGGCTCGTTTGGCATCGTCGATGCATTCTATTGCCCGGTCGCATTCCGATTTCAACGCTATGGTGTCGCGCTTGCCGACGAATGCGCGGCGTATCATCGGCATTTGATCGCGCTGCCGGCGATGCAGGAATGGCTCGCGGACGCGATCCGCGAATCCGAGCATATCGCCCGGTTCGATGCTCCGGCAGCTCGAGGACAGCCGCAGTGAACGCCATGCGCCGCGAATGAGCGAGCTTATCGGCGCCTGGCGCGAACGGGTACGCGCCGCTGCCGCCGACAACGAGCCATTGCGCATCGTCGGTGGAGGCAGCAAGGATTTCTACGGCCACCAGCTCGTGGGCAGCATCCTTGGAACCAGCGCGTATTCAGGCATCCAGGACTATGATCCGACCGAGCTGGTCATTACCGCCCGCTGCGGCACGCGGCTCGCGGAAATCGAACACGCGCTCGCCGAGCGCGGCCAGATGCTTGCGTTCGAGCCTCCGCATTTTGGCGCCGATGCAACACTCGGCGGCTGCATTGCAGCGGGCTTGTCCGGCCCGCGGCGCCCGCACGGAGGCGCGGTGCGCGATCACATGCTTGGCGTGAGGGTGCTTGACGGTCGTGGCGATGAGCTTTCATTCGGCGGCAAGGTCATGAAGAATGTCGCCGGGTTCGACGTCTCGCGACTCGTCGCCGGCTCGCTGGGCACGCTGGGTATCATCCTCGAGGCATCCGTGAAGTGCATGCCTTTGCCGCGGGCGGAGACGACGCTCGCGTTCGAACTTCCCGTCGATGACGCGTTGCGCAAGATCAACGAGTGGAGCGCGTTGCCGCTGCCGTTGTCGGCAAGCTGCTGGGTTCGCGACCGCCTCTACGTGCGCCTGTCGGGCGCCGCCAGCGCCGTCACCTCCGCACAGCATCGCCTCGGTGGCGAAGAAGTGGAAAATGCTGCCGCGTTCTGGCGCGCCATACGCGAGCAGCAGCACGCTTTCTTCGAGGTCGCATGCAGCGCGGCGCTGTGGCGGCTGTCGGTGCGCTCCACCGCACCCCACGCCGATCTCGGCAGCGAACAGATGATCGAATGGGGAGGCGCGCTGCGCTGGATGGGCGCGGCGGCGGACGAAAGCGGAGAGCGCTTGAGATCGTGGGCGAAGGAACACGGCGGCCATGCGACGCTCTTTCGATCGGCCGACAAGTCCGCCGGCGCGTTCCACGCGCTTCCGCCGCCGCTGCTTGCGCTTCATCAGCGCCTCAAGGCGATGCTCGACCCGACCGGGATCTTCAACCGTCGTCGCATGTATGCGGAGTTCTGAGCGTGGAAACCAATTTGGCCGATTTCATCAAGGACAGCGCCGATGGTCGCGACGCGGACGCGATTCTGCGCGCCTGCGTTCATTGCGGGTTCTGTACGGCGACCTGTCCTACTTACCAGTTGCTCGGCGACGAGCTCGACGGTCCGCGCGGGCGTATCTATCTGATCAAACAGCTGCTCGAAGGAGCGGACGTCAGCAGCAAGACGCAGCTCCATCTGGACCGGTGTCTGACTTGCCGCAGCTGTGAGACAGTCTGTCCCTCCGGCGTGCGCTACGGCAGGCTGGTCGATATCGGACGCCGGGTGCTCGAGAAAAAAGTGCGGCGACCGGCCGGCGAGCGCGTCCGGCGGTGGCTGTTGCGCAAGGGCTTGAGTCACCGCTCGCTGTTCGCTTTCGCGCTGGGCGCGGGAAGGCTGGCGGGGCCGCTCCTGCCGGCGTCGCTGTCGGCCAAGGTGCCGCCGGCGCGTGCGGTAAAATCCTGGCCACCGCCGCGTCATGCGCGGAAAATGCTCGCGCTCGCCGGTTGCGTACAGCCAGCGTTGGCGCCGAATATCGACGCGGCGCTGGCGCGCGCACTCGATCGAGTGGAAATTTCGCTGGTCTGCGCCCCAGGCGGCGGATGCTGCGGCGCCGTCAGCGAGCACCTCGGCGCGCACGAGGAAGCAGCGACTTTCGCGCGCCGGAACATCGACGCCTGGTGGGCGCATATCGAGCAGGGTGCGGAGGCGATCGTCGTCACCGCAAGCGGCTGCGGCGTGACAGTCAAGGATTACGGTCACCTGCTGCGCGACGATCCGCAATACGCCGACAAGGCGACGAGGGTAGGCGAGCTCGCGCGCGATCCGGTCGAGGTGATCGCGAACGAATGGAAGCGCTTCGCGCCGCTGGTGGCGATGGATCACGGTCCGCAGCGGGTAGCGTTTCAATCACCATGCTCCTTGCAGCACGGCCAGCAGCTCAATGGACGGGTCGAGGAAATTCTCGAGGCGATCGGGCTGGAGCTCGCGCCAGTCGCGGATGGGCACCTCTGCTGCGGCTCCGCGGGCACCTATTCGATCCTGCAGCCAGTGCTGTCGCAGCAGCTCAGGATCAACAAGCTCGAGGCGCTCGAAGCATCGCAACCTGACCTGATCGCGACCGCCAACATTGGCTGCCTCAGTCATCTTGCGAGCGGCACGCAGCGGCCGGTGCGTCACTGGGTGGAGATTTTCGACGCGCGGCTGCGCACCCGCTGATGATTCACGCATCGCGAACCAACCGGGCAGACTATCGTCGCTTTCTTGCCATTCCGACCCGGTGGATGGACAACGATACCTACGGCCACGTCAACAATGTTGCCTATTACTCGTATTTCGACACCGCGGTGAACGAACACCTGATTCGTGAAGGCGGTCTCGATATTCGTGCCGGCCCGGCGATGGGGCTTGTCGTCGAGACGCGGTGTCTGTTTCACCGGCCGCTGTCGTTTCCGCAGATTATCGACGCCGGATTGCGCGTCACCAAGCTGGGCAAGTCCTCGGTGATCTACGACATCGGCCTGTTCGAGCGCGGCGTGGACGCCCCCGCGGCGACCGGCTACTTCGCTCATGTCTGGGTCGAACGCTCGACGCGGCGGCCGACGCCGGTGCCCGCCGCCATTCGTGCCGCGCTGGGCCCGCTGCTGGTCGTGCAGAAAGGCTGATGGTGGTGGCGGCCAAGGCATCGAAGCCGCGTCGCTTTGCGCTCATCGCTGCCGCGGGAGCAAGCGCGCGCTTCGGCGGTCCCGAGCAGAAACAGTATGTATTGCTTGCCGGAAAACCGTTACTCGCACGCACCATCGCCGCGCTGAACGGGTCGGTGGTCCTGGAAAGGGTCTTTGTCGTGCTTGCCGACGACGACACCCTGTACGACGAGCGCATCGGCGAGATCGCGGGAGTCGTTCCGCTGCGCTGTGGCGGACGCACACGCGCGGAGTCGGTAAGAAACGGGTTGGCCGCCATGGGCGATACGGCGACGGCGGAGGATTGGGTGCTCGTTCACGACGCGGCGCGCCCGTGCATCGACGTCGCAACGCTGAATCGGCTCCTGCACGAGCTGGAAGACGAGCCCATCGGCGGCTTGCTTGCGATTCCTCTTGCCGACACCCTGAAGCGCTCGGAAACCGGCGCCGGACTTCGTTGCGCGGGTACCGAGGCCCGGACCGGCTTGTGGTGCGCGCAAACACCGCAGATGTTTCGCTATGCGATTCTCAGTCACGCATTGCGGCAGGCCGATCTCGCCGCCATGACCGACGAAGCGCAGGCGGTGGAGGCACTCGGACTCAAGCCGCGGCTGGTACAGGGCAGCCCGGCGAACATCAAGGTGACCTATCCCGAGGACCTCGAGCTCGCCGCGGCGATACTCGCCCAGCGGCAGCGGAATCTGGAATGAACATTCGCATCGGCAGTGGCGTGGACGTGCATGCGCTCGTCACCGGTCGGAATCTGGTGCTGGGCGGCGTGACGATTCCCTTCGAGCGGGGCTTGAAGGGACACTCGGACGCCGACGCTTTGCTGCACGCGATCTGCGACGCGGTGCTGGGCGCGTTGGGAGAGGGCGACATCGGTGCGCACTTCCCGGATACCGATCCGCGGTACAAGGATGCCGACAGCCGAATCCTGCTGCGCACCATATGGCAGCGCGCCGTCGCAGCGGGCTATTCCCTGGGCAATGTCGATGCCACCGTCATCGCCGAGGCACCGAAGCTTGCTCCTTACATTCATCAGATGACGGCCAACATCGCGTCTGACCTGGGCGCCGGTATCGAACAAGTCAATGTGAAAGCGACCACCACCGAAGGGCTGGGATTCGCCGGTCGCGGCGAAGGCATTGCGGCGCTGGCGACGGTGCTCCTGATCAAGAATCGATAGCCGACTTGCGTCCGGTGAAGGTCACCCGCGCGCAGGTGCCGCCGCCCTCGCGCGGCAGCAGTTCGAAGGTCGCGCCGTGCAGGCGTGCGATGCGTTCGACAATCGCGAGTCCGAGCCCTGCGCCGGCGCCGCCTGTCCGCGCGGGCTCGCCTCGAGTGAAGGGGCGCTTCAGGCGCTCGACCTGATCCGCTGCAATGCCCGGTCCACGATCGGCAACTTCGAGCACCGCGGAGCGGCCATCGGCGCGGGTGACGACGTCAACCGGAGGAGCGCCGTAGCGCAATGCGTTGTCGATCAGATTGGCGATCATTCGCGATACTGCGGTCGAGCGAAGCGGCTGCGGCGGCAGCTCGCCGCGGCTGAAGCGGACTTCGTTCCCGGCTTTCCGGTAGCGCTCGACCGCCGCCGCGACGATGTCATTCAACTCCCGCATTTCCAGCGGCGCCTCGTGGTCATCGCGGGCAAACTCGAGAAACTGACCGATGATCTTGTCCATCTCGGCGATGTCGGAAATCATTCCTTCGTGCGTAGCAGCGTCCTGCGCGCCGACCTCGATGCCGAGCCGCAGCCGTGCCAGCGGCGTACGCAAGTCGTGCGACACGCCCGCGAGCAGCAGCGCGCGATCCTCGTCGGCTCGACGGAGCTTGTCGAGCATCTGATTGAAGCCGCGGTTCAGGCTCGCGATTTCGGAAGGGCCGGTTTCGGGCAGCGGCGGCGGCAGCTTGCCGTCGCCGACCTCGGCCACGGCGTCGTTGAGCTGCCGCAGCGGACGCGCGAGATAGCGAGCGAAAAAATACGCGCTGGTGAGCAGCACCGCGAGCGCGATCAGGCTCCATTCCAGAGCCCGCGACTGAGCTTGGTCCATAGGGCGCGGCGGAAGCTGGAACCCGGCCCAGTACGCATGGTCTCCCGCTTTCAATTTGATCCACAAGAGTTGCAGCCGCGGTTGAATGCGCAGGTCCGTCTCCGGTCCCAGTTCGGCCTTCAGTCTTTCCAGCAGTTCGACCAGCAGAGGGTTTTGCGGCGGTCCGCCGACGAAGCGTCGCTCTTCGTCCGGAACGATACGTGCCTGATAGGCGTCGCCGAACCTGGCGAGCGCGGCAGCGGTCGATTGAGGGTCAGCGGTCGCGAGCCCGGCGCGCAATGCCTTGAGCTGAACGATCTTGGTGTCGCTGAACTGGCGCGAGAGGAGAGCCACGCGATCCTGACGGTAGAGAAAGATCGCGGTTGCCTGGCTGATCAGTATGACCAGCAGCAGCAACAATGCGAGGCGGCCGAACAGCGACCGCGGCCAAAGTATCAAGTGATGACCTTGTCGCCGGTCGACGCCGCGTCGGGAGCCTCGTCGGGCACGAACACATAACCGAAGCCCCACACCGTCTGGATGTAACGCGGCGACGAAGGATCCGCTTCGATCAGCTTGCGCAGCCGCGACACCTGGACATCGATGGCGCGATCGAATACATCGTGGTCGCGGCCACGGGCAAGCAGCATCAGCTTTTCACGGGCCAGCGGCTGACGCGGATGGCTTGCGAGCACCTTGAGCAAACCAAACTCGCCGGTCGTCAGGGCAACGGCCTCGTCGCCGCGCATCAACTGACGCGTGCTCAGGTCCAGACGATACGGCCCAAAGGCAATCTTTCCATCGGCTGCCGGCGCGCCCGGCGCGAGCCGTTCGGTCTGACGGCGAAGCACTGCGTGAATGCGCGCCACCAGCTCGCGTGGATTGAAGGGTTTTGGCAAGTAATCGTCAGCACCCATTTCCAGGCCGACGATGCGATCGACGTCTTCACCCTTGGCGGTAAGCATGATCACCGGCACCGTCTCACCGGAGGCCCGAAGGCGCCGGCACACGGCGAGCCCATCTTCTCCCGGAAGCATGAGGTCCAATACCAGAAGATGCGGCGGGTCGCGTTGCAGCTTCTTGTCGAGATCTCGGGCGTCGGCAAGCGCCTGCACCTGAAAACCCTGTTCAGTCAGATAGCGAACCAGCAGATCGCGCAGTCGCGGATCGTCATCGATCACCAGAATTTTCGGATTGACCTGTTTCATTGCGTCCCATCGCGGCGTCGACCAGATCGCGAACAGCGGCTGGCCTTATCTCAAATTGTAACGCTCAGAGGGGCGGGTAATGATTGGTTACACAAACTGCAAGACGATGCCTTGGCGGAATGGTCATAATCGCATCAGGGAGTCCGTATGTAGTGGACGCTTGAGTGTCACCCGTCGTCTGCATGCGACCATGCCTTGCAGCAAAGAGGCAGCCACGGTTCGAAACGTGTACCGTGCTCCGGTGGCGCGGATTTGTCTTCTGACAGCTAAACGAAAGGTTTGAACGATGAAACGCAAACTGTACGCCCTCATCTTCGCGGCCGGATTTACCGGCATCGCGTTGACCGCCTGGGCTCAGGCACCCGGACACGGGATGCACGACCCGCTGGCGGTACTGCAGCGGATTCAGGCGAAGCTCAATCTCAATACTTCGCAGCAACAACAGTGGGACGCTGCGGTCGCGCAAAGCAAGGCCGCACACGAGGCCATACGCGCCAATTTCCAGCAGCTCAAAGCGGCGACTCAGGCTGAGCTCGCGAAGACCGACCCGGATCTGGCCGCGCTTGCCGCACTTTCCGATCAATTGCAACAGCAGAACATCGCGCAACGACAGCAGGCCCGCGCGGCGTGGCTCGCGCTTTATGGCACCTTTTCCGCCGACCAGAAGACCACGGTAAAGGACGCCATCAATGCGAGGATGGCGCGCATGGACGCATTTCGCCAGCGCATGCTCGATCGACTTCCTGGCGGCTGATCGCCGGAGTCGCGGCCAACGAGTCTCCTCAGTCGGTCCTTCGGGCCGGCTCTCCAACCCAACTCCCCAGTCTGGAGTTGGGTTTCTTTTTTTGCGACGACTGCATCGTGGTGTGTAGTGGTCCTGCCATAGCGGCGCCTCAGCGACCTTCGTAGACCGGCCGACGAACGGCAGTTGCGGCGCCGCGCCAATCGAGCATAATGCTGTTGTCATAACGACCATGCAAGCGCATTGCCGGATGCCGGCCAAGTCTCCGCTGGCATCCGCGCTGCAATCGCGGACCGGGTTTAACCCCCCCGACCTTAACCGGTCATCCCGAACTCGGTCTGTCCTCCAGCGCCTCTTATCGAGGCGCTTTTTTTGTGCCGCGTCGATCCGCTTGCTGTCAACAGGCCCTAGACACGTTCACCTGAGGCACCCGAGGCACACGTATGCCGTTTGAAGTGTCTCCTTCGGATGCGGTTGTCGTTACGTCGTCGTTACGTCGTTATCCATGATTCGGTTGCAGGTGCTTGCTTGTCGTTGACGCGAGCCAATGCATCTTGAGATTCAAGGTCGGGGCGTCTAGAGCGACCGAGCCCGTTGCTCGGTCTAACTTCTATCCGTGCCGGCACCAGGCCGGTCACCACCAGCCGGTCGGTATTGGCCCGCCGCGCGCGGCGGTTGACTTCAATGCTCGCAGAATCCAGCACGATGTTGTCGATACCCTGCGCGATCAGCCAGCGGTGCAGCCAGAAGCCGTCGCGCCCCGCCTCATAGCAGCTGCGCACTCGCGCCTGCGGCGCAAGCCCGCACCGCGCCTTGGCCTTAGCCATGCACTCGAGCAGCGCCGCGGTGTCCCCTGCGCTCACCGTGTAGCGGCTCGGGCTGTACACCCCGTCGCTCAGCGATAGTTTCCAATGCTTCTCACCCAGCTCGAACAAGCGGTCGGTCAATGTTCGGGAAAGCTGCCATTCGGTGCCGGGAGCAGCTTCGCTCAAGTTGAATACAGCGTGGCGACGAAAACGACGACATGGTATGCCATGAGAATCACATACAGTGCTGCAACCAGGGTGATCACCACGAGCAACCGCTGCAGCCTCGACAAGCCGAAGACGGTGTCGAGTGCGACATAAAGATACCAGCCAAGTACTGCAGCTTCTAGGCCGGTTGCAACGAGGTCCATGGAATGAAGCCATGGCGCCGGTTCTCTGCTCGGTGCGATAAAGCGCAAAGCGATCGCGAGCGTCGGAAAAAGCGCGCATAGCCAAATCAACGCAAACGCAAAAAAGTGCGTCGCGAACGTCAGCGAATTCTTGAAGGGTTCGCGCCGGTTAAGCAGCAGTACGCGGAGCACGAGCGCGAATGCGGGCACCATTACGATCACCAGCGACTTGGCATGCACCGCTTCAAGAGCGTTGAACACGTCCGCGTACGTATCGCCCGACGCCACAATGCCCGGCCGATGTTGTGCAAGCAATCGTGTTGTGAGCCACGCGATCGAGTCGTCCGAGAGGTGGACCCGAAGCGGCCACGCCAGAATACCGAGCCGGCTCGCCGACTGCACCAGAAAGAAGGCAACATTAACCCAGAGAAAAAGCGACAACGGGGCGAGGTAGCCCACACGCCTCCCACGAATCCAGTCAGCAGTGAGCTGCCCCGGGGGCGACGCGAGTGTGCGCAAGCTCGCGCGCATACGGCTAACGAACGAGCGCCTCGGGCCAGTCGCAATTTCGCCGCCCGCGATTGGAGCGAGGGCGACAATTCTTTCCTCTCCGCAGGAGCCGCAATATCGAGTCGTCGCCGTTGACCCACAGCTCGGGCAGATCCACGAGGATTCCGGTGTGTCCATGTGGCGGCGTTCTACCCCGAGTGTTTCATACCGACGCGCAAGGCGAGGTCGGTGGAATCATAACCTCCCACGTTGAATCCGATGTCCAAAAAAGGTCGCCGTGGAGCAGCCCACTCTTGTCGGCGATTTGCCGTCAAGTGTCCGCTATCGGGAAGCACCGGCAAGGGCAGCTCGTGGCCGCTTGCGGCCGAAGCCGAGCCGCAGCTTTCGACCGTGCCAATTCCGGCAGATTTTCGCGTGCGACCAGAAAGACCGGAATTGAGCGCGCGGCTGACCGCCATTGTAGTCAGCCATTAGGCGGGCTCCACCAGCATCCAGTTGACGACGCTAGTATCACTACCACTAGATGAGTTAATGGTAAACGACGTGGCAGCTATCAGCGTCGTTGTCAAATGTCCAGGAGTCCCACCAAGCGTAGCGTGAGCAACAAAAATTCGGGTATTCGCAGTAACGCTGGTATTGGCTACCGTAACCGTCCCACTACTCAATGTAGCCTGTCCCATCCGGTTGTTGGCACCTTCCCATTCTCTGATGGCTCCGGGCAGGAAATACGAGACATTCGCATCGGCTGTGACTGGATCAATCAACGTGAAGACCGACCCGTCGCTGCCCCAGACTGATGGCCCGACGTCGATGTTGCCGAGCACATTACCCGAGCCAGTAGCATTGATGAAGCGAAACAACTTGTGATCGGCTCGATTACCGGCCCCGTAATTGGCAAGGAACGAGCCGCCGCAAGTCGTAGCCCCCAAGACGTACACAGAATGCGTATCGTTCGACGAAAGGCGATTGGTCTGCGCAAACGAGAACATGCAACTTGAGAACGAGAACGTCGGCGAACTGCAAATCACTGAACTGCAAGTCTCGAAATGACAGCCGTTACACACCAGATTTGGCGACAGATTCATGCTGACCACGCCTAGATCACCGACAATAACCTCGACGGCAGTGGTATAGGTGAACCGCAATGGCGTCGCCAGAGTGGCAACCCCAGTGCCACTGTTGTACGAAGAAATCAGCACGACCTCGGCATCAGTGCAATTACCGAGGAACATCATCGAATTGGCCGGGATCGTAAAGCCGCTACCAAGCGTTACTGAAGTCGATCCAGCAGTACCGCCGCTGATACTAATTTGCTTGTGGTCTGTGTCCCCAGCCAATACGAACTTGGTCCCAAAGAAGCAGTTATTATTGTTAGTCAATTCTCCTGAAATCACCGCGCCACAGCGGCTTGAGTAGAACGTGCCTCCTATGAACGTGAAGTTGCCGCCGTTGGACGCATCATTCCGAGAATCAATACCTACGCCATTGATGTTGCGCCAATTACACGCAACAAACGTGACCTCCTGAGAACTATCAAAGCGGATGTGCGTCCGCATGATGAAACCAGCGCCCTCAAAGGTTACTCGCTCGTAATAGCTATAGAGTGCCCCAGTAACGTAGATTGAATGGAATGTCGGCTTGTTAACGTTGACATTTATGGACAGCCGGCTCCACAGGCAAGACAAGAATGGTGTTGTGATATTGAAGCATGAACCGCCAGTCACATTGTCTTGGAAGACGCTCGAATTGCCTTCCCCGAAGACAGTCATGACCAGACCGGAGCCGCTAACATTGATGGTGTTGGTTATCCGATAGGTTCCGGCCTGAACATAAAGCGCACGCCCAGTATTTTGCGCTGCGGTGAATGCGGCCTGGATCGCAGCGGTGTCGTCAGTTGCTCCATCTCCAACGGCACCGAAATCCCTGACGTTGACAATCTCTTGCTGTTTCGCTCCCAAGCCACGAGCAATTGCGCCTGCGGTCTTTGGGGGCTTAGGGTTCTCAGCCGCCCCGAATGCGCGCGAATGCCAAACACCCCATGCCGCACTTGTCAGTGCAGCCATCCGGTTGATGAATTCGCGGCGCGTGAAGAACGATGCTAGTTTTCGATAGGACATCGGCTCGTCTGAATGTGCTCTCTTAAATCAAGTTCGGCGAGCCGGGCTTCACCCTTTCTGAACGCCGGGCTACCCTCTCGTTCGTAATGAAACGAGCTGGCGGATCGCCAGCCCGCCGCCAGGTGTCTCGGCAGGTGCCACCTGAGACCCCGCGGCAACATCATGCTCCGCCGGGCGTGGGATGGCTATCGCGCTGTGTGGTGCAGCGGCTTACTCCAATTGAAGACGGAGTTGCCGATCGCAGACCATCAACCTCAAGACTGCCAGCGCGCCTCGCATCATGGTCCCGGAGGCGGTCCTGCTGCGAGCCGAGCGGCTGATCGACTGACTGCAATCGGGAAGAATGATCTTCGGCAGCGGGGTCGGTTGCGCCATCGACGGTCCGCTATCAGACACATCACTTACGACCGGAACGGCCAATAGCCGTCACTGAACACACTCGCGCAGCTTCAGAATTTGAACGGCCGGCCGAGTTGCGGGATCCAGTCGGGATCAACGATGAGTTCGATGGCCCTTGCCTTGCCGGGAACGCGAAGGATGAATCCCCGCCGTTCGAGTCGAATCAGCATGGAGTTCACCGACGGGGCGGTGAGGTTGAAGAAGCGCTGGAGAGCAGCATGCGTGGGCGCTACACCGGCTTCGTTCCGCATCATGTATTCACGGATGAAGGCCAGGAACTGCCCTTGCTGGCGGGTCGGACCACCGGGAGGGCGTGCGGCGGTCGGCCTATTTGCGAGATCGGCGGCTTCGAGACAGCGAAGTGCCGCGCGCATGGCCTCGACAGCGGACTCCACGGCGTCCTTTATCTCCAGCGAGGTTTCCACCATGATGGGTTCATCGTCAATAATGACGAGCAACTTCTCGACGGCGTTCCCTAGCAACGCCCTCGCTTCCGCGCTCGCCTCGCGAAGGCTGCGATTCTCGGCCTCAGCCTCCGGGATAATATTACGGACGTGGTTTATCTTGCTTCCCCGCAAATGCAAGAGCTCACTATATTGGCATACAGGCTAACCTTAGGCTAACCTACATCGGCTTTCTGTCGCATGCAAAGCCGTACATGAAGCTCTACGTAGCAACGAGGAGCGGTCGTCCGCCAACGTTGCGCCGACGGTAGCCCGGCGTTACAGGCGCACGACTTCACACGACACCGCCGTCCGTAAGCTCGAAATGCACCAGTAGATCGTGTTGGCCGTGTTGGTTCTGGTGATCGGCTGGCATCAGACGGGAAGCGGTCGTAGGAGGTGCGGTAATACCCCGGTTTGACCGTTCGGTTTCGGCCGACTGCCGCCGGTGTCTCAGGGTCCTTGAATGGCTGCTCTTGCTTTTTCGCCTGCGCAAGCGGCCGCAAGTATGGCCGAAGAACAACAGGCGTCCGTCCCCATTCAATCGCTTCTGATGCCGGATCAGCAACCCTCGCCAGAACGACTACAGGGTCGCAAAAACGCCTTGACCCTCCGCCCAAACTCCGAGGTATCCTCCCGCCTTTCACACGACACACGAAGACAGCGTGGAAACTTGGATTCTGATTACGTTTTTGCTTGTTGGAAGTACATCCACGCCATCTGCGCGCACGATGGGGGCAACATCCACGGAGTTTGGCACTCAGGAAGCTTGCCAGGCTGCGCTGCAAACCATCAGGGTTGCGGATAGCAGGGAAGTCAACATCATCAGCGCGGGCTGCTACAAGTCCGGCTTCGTTTACAAAGACGGTATTCGGATGCCAAGGGCCGAAAAGTAAGGCCTATGTGCGCTGCCAGTAAGAATCTGAGTCAAATTGCTGATCAAAAAGGCAACTCACGCGTGGTCCAAAGGGGGATGGTACACATCGGACAAGTAATTTGGTTTCTTTTCCGATTCGCCTGGCGAGGATGACGAGTAGAAATGACTAAGAGAAAACCACCCAAAAAGGATCGGTCGAAGCGTCCCGTATTCGACCGGATGCAAGCGAACGGTAACAAACGTTACTGACCGTCGTTCTTGGGCTTTGGCGCTCGAATCGGACTCTTGTCTGTATAGGGAAAGCGGCTTACATGCGGACTTTGTCGGACAGTATCGAACGCGCTTGGGCGACGGGTCTGAAAAAGGCAATGATGATTTATCACCAGAATCTTCATCGCTCTTCCCCTTAAGACGTGAAGTGCGTACACGGCAACGCCGGTCGCAAGCCCACTGTATGCGCACGCCTGGGGACGTCAACTGTAGGAAATGACAGGTCGGTCTGACTGCGGACGGATGGAGCCGATCCACAGTAGTACACAGGCGACTCGCGCATTTCGCGGCGCGACTTCTCGCTTCGCACCCAAAAGCCAAGCCGCTCGCGCTGGATTAGCCCCTTAAGGTACTCTCTTGTCTCCGCCGTCCCGGCGGTAGAAACGCAGCTGCCATGCTCGTCTACATCATTCGCCGCAGCCTACAAGCCGTACTGGTGATGTTTGTGATGTCGATACTGGTGTTTGTCGGCGTTTACGCGATCGGCAATCCGATCGACATCCTCATCAACCCCCAAGCCGACCAGAATGAGCGGGAGCACGCCATCGTCGCGTTGGGGCTCGATCAGCCGCTTTGGACGCAGTACGGCAAATTTCTGCTCGGCGCGCTGCACGGCGACCTCGGCCGCTCGTTCGTTCACAGCACTTCGGCGCTCGGATTGATTCTGGAGCGCATGCCGGCGACTTTGGAATTGGCCATCGTTGCCATGCTGATCGCGATCGTGTTCGGGATCCCGCTCGGCCTTTGGGCGGGTCTCAAGCCGAACTCGCTGGCGGGCCGGTCGATCATGGCCGGATCGATCCTGGGATTCTCGCTGCCGACGTTCTGGGTCGGCTTGATGCTGATCATGGTCTTTTCGGTGATGCTTGGATGGCTGCCGTCGAACGGCCGTGGGCCGACCACGCTGCTGCTCGGCATTCCGGTCAGCTTCACTTCGGTCGAGGGCTGGCGGCATCTGATCCTGCCGGCGACCAACCTCGCGTTGTTCAAGCTGGCGTTGCTGATTCGGCTGACGCGCGCGGGAACGCGTGAGGCGCTGCTTCAGGATTACGTGAAATTCGCCCGTGCCAAGGGCCTTAGCAACGCGCGCGTCATCGGCGTACACGTGCTGCGCAATATCCTGATTCCCATCGTAACCGTCATCGGTCTGGAGTTCGGGTCGGTGATCGCCTTTGCCATCGTTACCGAAAGCGTGTTCGCGTGGCCCGGCATGGGCAAGCTGTTGATCGATTCCATCAATCTTCTTGACCGGCCAATAATCGTTGCCTATCTGCTGGTGATCGTGTTCATGTTCATCCTGATTAACCTGATCGTCGACGTTCTCTATTCGGCGCTCGACCCAAGGGTGCGGCTGACAGAGAGCAAGAGCTGATGGCGAACGAACAGACGCCGTTCCAGCGCGTTGTCGGTGACTTTGTCGACGACCCCGTCGCGGTATTCGGCCTGGTGCTCTTGACCATCATCATGCTCATCGCGATCTTCGCGCCGCTGATTTCGCCGCAAAACCCGTACGACCTGGGGCAGCTCGACGTCATGGACAGCAGGCTGCCGCCGGGCTCGGCGTCGCCGACCGGTGGCACCTTCTGGCTCGGCACCGATGACCAGGGGCGCGACATGCTGTCGGCGATTTTCTACGGCTTGCGCATCAGCCTCTCCGTGGGCGTGATCGCGACGGTGATCGCGCTGGCGATCGGGCTCGCGCTGGGCCTCGTCGCCGCCTATTTCGGTGGCAGGACCGAGACCGTCATCATGCGCATCGCCGACATCCAGCTTTCGTTTCCAGCGATCCTGATCGCGTTGATACTGCTCGCGGTGCTCGGACAGGGAATGTTCAAGATCATCGCCGCGCTGGTAACAGTGCAATGGGCTTACTATGCGCGGACGGTGCGCAGCGCCGCGCTGGTCGAGAAGCGCAAGGAGTATATCGAGGCCGCGCGCTGCTTGGCACTCGCACCGCCACGCATCGTCTTTCGCCATCTGCTGCCCAATTGCCTGCCGCCGCTGATCGTGGTTGCAACGGTTCAGGTCGCCGCGGCCATCGCGCTGGAAGCGACCTTGTCGTTCCTCGGCCTGGGACTGCCGATCACCGAGCCTTCGCTTGGCCTCTTGATCGCCAACGGCTATCAATATCTTCTTTCCGGTAAATACTGGATCAGCTTTTTCCCCGGAGTCGCCTTGTTGCTGACGATCGTCAGCATCAACCTGGTGGCCGACCAGATGCGCGACGTCCTCAATCCGAGGCTGCAACGATGACACCGGCAGCGGATCCGCTGCTCGACGTCGAGGGACTCTGCACCCGCTTCTTTACCAAGGCGGGCGTGGTGAAAGCGGTGCAGGAAGTGAGCTTCAGCGTCCGCCGCGGCGAGGTGCTCGGGCTGGTCGGAGAGTCCGGCTCGGGGAAATCCATGACCGGCTATTCGATCATGGGCCTTATCGATCCGCCGGGAAGAGTGGTCGCCGGTCGCATTCTGTTCGATGGGCGCGAACTGTCCTCCTTGTCGCCGGAAGCGATGCGGCAGTTGCGCGGCAACCGCATCGCCATGATATTTCAGGACCCGATGATGACGCTCAACCCGGTGCTGCGCATCGACGCGCAGATGGTCGAGACGATTCGAGCGCATGGCCGGGTGTCGCATTCGGCGGCGCTGGAGCGCTCTCGCGAGGCGCTGGTCAAGGTTGGCATTGCGTCACCGGACGAGCGGCTCAAGGCCTACCCGCATCAGTTTTCCGGAGGCATGCGGCAGCGCGTGGCCATTGCCATCGCGCTCTTGAACGAGCCGGCGCTGATCATCGCCGACGAACCGACCACCGCGCTCGACGTGACGATTCAGGGACAGATCCTGTTCGAAATGCAAAAGCTCTCGCGTGAGACTGGCGCCGCGCTGATCTGGATCACGCACGATCTGTCGGTGATCGCAGGGCTTGCCGATCGCATCTGCGTCATGTACGCGGGCCGCATCGTCGAAGAGGGCACCACCGCCGACGTGCTCACCGCGCCGCGCCATCCGTATACGCGCGGCCTGCTCGACTCGGTCCCAGCCAATACACCGCCGCGCGAGCGGCTGCGTCAGATTCCGGGCATGACGCCGACGCTGCTCGAGCTTGGTACCGGCTGCGCATTCAGGTCGCGCTGCCCGCGGGCCCAGGCCGATTGCGAGCAGGACCCCGAAATGCGCCCGTATGGCGCCATCGGCCAGGCGATTCGATGCTTCCATCCGCTGGAGGCGCCTTGAGCCAGAACGAATCACCGCGCGAATCGGAGCCCGCGCCGGATGGAGCGCCGCCACTGGTCGAGCTGCGACAGGTCTCCAAGCGGTTCGTGAAAGCGCTCGATGCCTCGATGCGCATCGCGAACCTGTTCGGCGCCGGAATGCGCGAGGAAATCGTACACGCCGTCGATCGTGTCGACCTGGCGATCCGCGCACGCGAGGTCGTCGGCCTGGTCGGCGAGTCCGGCTGTGGCAAATCGACCCTGGGGAGGCTCGCGGTGGGGCTGCTTCCATTGTCGGCAGGCGAGCGCCTGTGGCAGGGAAAGCCGCTCGGCGGACTTGCCGCGGCGACGGCGCGCCAGCAGCAACTCAAGATGCAGATGATTTTCCAGGACCCCTACGCGGCCTTGAATCCGCGAATGCGCGTGGTCGACATCGTCGGCGAGGCGCCGGTCGTTCACGGATTGATCGGCACCCGACAACAGATCGAGTATGTCGGCCTGCAGCTCAACCGCGTCGGGCTGGATCCGACGCTGATGCGCCGATTTCCGCATCAGTTTTCAGGCGGGCAGCGTGCGCGCATCGGCATCGCGCGGGCGTTGGCGGTCAAGCCGGAGTTCCTGGTGTGCGACGAATCGGTCGCCGCGCTTGATGTCTCCATCCAGGCGCAAGTGCTCAACCTGTTCATGGATCTGCAATCTGCGTTGAGCCTTACCTATCTGTTCATCAGCCATGACCTCGGCGTCGTGCAGCACATCAGCGACCGCGTGGTCATCATGTATTTGGGACGCGTCGTCGAATCTGGCCCGACGGCGGAGCTTTTCGGCGCGCCCAATCATCCATACACTCAGGCGTTGCTTGCCGAGGTCGGGCAGGTCGAGCCCAGGAAACGGGCTTTCGTGCCGATCAAGGGTGAGATTCCTTCGCCGCTGGCGCCTCCGTCAGGATGTCATTTCCATCCCCGGTGTCCGTACTCGATGCCGAAGTGCAAAGAGGTCGCGCCGCCGCTCGACGAGATCGCACCCGGGCGTTGGTCGGCTTGCTATCTGAACGATGTGGCATTGCAATGACCGACGCAGTCAGACAACACGAACCCGGAAGCAAGCCGATCCCGCTGGTGCTCGACTCGCCGCACAGCGGGACGGCGTATCCGGACGACTTCGATCATCTCCCCCCGCGCGGCGTCGTCCGGCAGGCCGAAGACACGCATGTCGAAGCGCTCTACGCTGCGGCGCCCTCCATCGGCGCGACGCTGATCGAGGCGCTTTTCCCACGCGCCTATATCGATCCCAACCGTCACCGCTCGGATATCGATCCTGAATTGCTGGCCGATGCGTGGAGCGAGCCGATCACGCCGTCGCGCAAGACCGAGCTCGGCATCGGACTGGTGTGGCGCCTCGCGCACGGCGGCGTCCCCATGTACGCGCGCAAGCTCTCGGCGGCCGAGGTGCGACGCCGAATCACCGATTTCTACGAGCCTTATCATGCCTGCGTCTCGGCCGCGCTCGACCGGCGGCACGCCGCGTTCGGCGCAGTGTGGCATATCAACTGTCACTCGATGCCCGCCGTCGGGGACGTGATGTCCGAGGATCCGGGCCGTGCGCGCGCCGATTTCGTGCTCGGGGACCGCGATGGCTCTACGTGCGCGCCGGAGTTCACCGCCTTCGTGGCAAGGAGGCTCACCGGTCTCGGCTACGATGTCGCGGTCAACGATCCCTACAAGGGCGTGGAGCTGGTGCGTATGCATGGCCGTCCGGCGCAGCGCCGCCACAGCCTCCAAATCGAAATCAATCGCCGGCTGTACATGGACGAATCGACACTCTCCAGGCACTCCGGTTTTGCGACCCTGCAATCGAATCTTCAAAGCCTGCTGGAAGCGCTGCGGCAGTTTGTTATCGATCGAACCTGAATTTGCGGCCGGAACCTGGGCCACGCTCGCTTCAAACTCCCGTTCGTTGCTCTGCGCCGCCTTGCGGGGATTGAGATAGGGGTGCTGGACCGGTTGTTGCACCGCAGCGCGTTGACCCCACTGCACGCGCCGGGTTAAAATCAACAGGTTTCAACCGGGTCCCGCCGGCGTCCTCCGTGGATTGATCCCCATGCCTGGCAAGCTCGTCGTCGGTAACTGGAAGATGAACGGCGATTTGCGCCGAAACGACGCGCTGCTGGCCAATCTGCGGGTTGGCTGGCCGGTGCAGGCAACGCGGCAAATCGCGGTGTGCGTTCCGTTTCCTTATTTGTGGCAGGCCCAGGCGGCGTTGTCGGGTTCGACAATCGGCTGGGGGGCGCAGAATGTGAGCGAATACGCCGATGGCGCTCATACCGGCGAAGTCGCGGCCGGCATGATCGCCGAATTTGGTTGCAGGTACGTCATCGTCGGGCATTCGGAGCGACGAGTGTCGTACGGCGAGACCGACGAGATGGTGGCGGCAAAGTCGGGCGCGGCGCTGGACGCCGGCATGACGCCGATCGTTTGCGTGGGCGAGTCATGGGCCGAGCGCGAGTCAGGCGCCGGAGAGACCGTGGTGCTGCGTCAGCTCGATGCGGTAGTCTCGCGGATTGGCCGGCGGATCGCCGAGACGGTGATTGCGTATGAGCCGGTGTGGGCGATCGGCACGGGACGATCGGCGACGCCGGAACAGGCGCAAGCCGTGCATGAAGTTTTGCGCAAGCGGCTGCGCAAGCATGAAGCAGCCGAAAGCGTGTCCCTGCTCTACGGCGGGAGCGTCAAGTCAGGCAATGCGAAGGCGCTGTTTGCGTGCGCCGATATCGACGGCGGCTTGATCGGCGGCGCGTCCCTGAATGTTGATGAATTTTTGGCAATTGCCGGTGCCTAATGTACGCGTGAGCGGATAGAGCGGTCCCAAGGCGCAGCGAGGATGAAAGAATGATCTGGGAAACGTTATTGTTGGGATTGCACGTCGTCGTTGCGGCAGCGCTGATCGGCTTCGTGCTACTGCAGCATGGCAAGGGCGCTGACATGGGCGCGGCGTTCGGCAGCGGCTCCTCGGGAAGTCTTTTCGGCGCGGCAGGATCAGCGAATTTCCTGTCGCGAACGACCGCCATACTGGCGACGGTATTTTTTCTGTCGAGCCTCGGCCTGACATACTTGGCGAGCAATCGAAGTGCGACCGGACCCGGCGATGTCATGAAGCAGGGCGTGATGCAAAATTCCCAAAAGGCGCCGGAGCCGGCGACGAAGGCCGCAGAAGTGCCAGCAGGCACGGCACCGGCGGCTCAGCCGGCGGCGCCATTGCCGGCCAAGGATTCGACCTCCAAGGCGGGAGATGTACCGAAATAACAGGGATCAGGAATCAGGAATCAGCAATCAGACAGCGTGCCCGAAGCGATCTGATACCCGATTTCTGGTCCCTGACCCGCCGACGTGGTGAAATTGGTAGACACGCTGTCTTGAGGGGGCAGTGGCGTAAGCCGTGGGAGTTCGAGTCTCCCCGTCGGCACCAAAGAGAACAAGGGCGCGGCGAACGCGCCCCAAGGCGGCAGGAGGGCAGTGGGAGGCCGTGCTGCTTGGCATGGCCCGGCAACGATTGACGAGGGTTGGCTTCATCCGATCATGCTGCAGCTGTACTTTCCGGTCCTGCTCTTCATCCTTGTCGGCATTGGCTTCGGCCTGGTTCTGCTGACGGTTGGTTCGCTTCTGTCCCCGAATCGTCCGGATCCCGAGAAACTGTCACCCTACGAGTGCGGCTTCGAGGCTTTCGAAGATGCGCGGATGAAGTTCGACGTCCGCTACTACCTGATCGCGATCCTGTTCATCCTTTTCGACCTCGAAATCGCGTTCCTTTTCCCGTGGGCGGTCGTGCTGCCCGACATCGGAATCTTCGGCTTCTGGTCGATGATGATTTTTCTGGCCATCCTGATCGTCGGATTCATCTACGAATGGAAAAAGGGGGCTTTGGAGTGGGAGTAGCGGCGCGAGCCTCCCGGCGAGGGGCCCCGCGCGCAGCGCGGGGATCGACGGGGAATTGCGAGTCGACGCTAGCGGCCGACACGCAACGTGTCTCATTCTTCGACGCAAAATGGAGGCCGCCGGCGCGAATTTGCGGAGTATTCAATGGCCATTGAAGGCATCCTGGAAAAGGGCTACACGACCACGACGCTCGATGCGCTGATCAATTGGTCGCGCAACGGCTCGATGTGGCCGATGACGTTCGGATTGGCGTGCTGCGCGGTCGAGATGATGCACGCCGGCGCGGCTCGCTACGATCTCGACCGCTTCGGCGTGGTCTTCCGTCCGAGTCCGCGCCAGTCCGACGTGATGATCGTTGCCGGGACGCTCTGCAACAAGATGGCACCGGCGCTGCGCAAGGTCTACGATCAGATGGCCGAGCCGCGATGGGTGATCTCCATGGGCTCGTGCGCCAACGGAGGCGGCTACTATCACTATTCGTACTCCGTCGTGCGTGGCTGCGATCGCATCGTTCCGGTGGACATCTACGTTCCGGGTTGCCCGCCGACCGCGGAAGCGCTGCTATACGGCATCCTGCAGCTTCAAAACAAGATCTGGCGCACCAACACCATCGCGCGCTGATGACCAAGGAGACCCTCGCGGCGTCGCTCACCGCCGCGTTCGGCGAGCGGCTTGGCGGCGTTACCGCCGCGCTGAATGAGCTTACCGCGGTGGTCCATGCAGCGGACCTGGTCGAGACCATGCGCGGACTGCGCGATCGGCCCGAGCTCTCTTTCGAGACCTTGATCGATCTTTGCGGTGTCGACTATTCCGCATATGGCGGCGAGAAAGCCGACATCCTTTATTCGGGTTCCGATGCCACGCCACCGGAACCCATCGTACGACCGCATCCCAACCGATTTGCGGCCGTCTACCACCTGCTGTCATTGACCCACAACGCGCGCCTGCGAGTGCGCGCCTTCGCGACCGACGACGATTTTCCGGTCCTGCCGTCGGTGATCGATGTGTGGCCGAGCGCCAACTGGTACGAGCGCGAAGCTTTCGACTTTTACGGAATCATGTTCGCGGGACATCCGGACCTGCGACGGATCCTGACCGACTATGGCTTCATCGGGCATCCCTTCCGGAAGGATTTCCCGCTATCGGGGCATGTCGAGATGCGCTACGACCCGCAACAGGGCCGCGTCATTTACCAGCCGGTGACCATCGAGCCGCGCGAGGTGGTGCCGCGAATCATCCGCGAGGAGAACTTTGCCGAGAGCGAAGGTTTCCGCAAGGGTTGATCATGGCCGAGATCCGCAACTATACGATGAACTTCGGCCCCCAGCATCCGGCGGCGCACGGCGTCTTGCGCCTGGTGCTGGAGCTCGACGGCGAGGTGATCCAGCGCGCGGACCCGCACATCGGCTTGCTGCATCGGGCGACCGAGAAGCTGGCCGAATACAAGACCTACCTGCAGTCGCTGCCGTACATGGACCGACTGGACTACGTATCGATGATGTCCAATGAGCACGCCTACTGTCTGGCCATCGAGAAGCTGCTCGGCATCGACGTCCCCATTCGCGCGCAATACATACGCGTGATGTTCGACGAGATCACGCGCATTCTGAATCACCTGCTGTGGCTCGGCGCGCACTCGCTCGACGTCGGCGCGATGACCACGTTCCTTTATTGCTTCCGCGAGCGCGAAGACCTGATGGACGTGTACGAGGCGGTGTCGGGCGCCCGCCTGCACGCCGCCTATTATCGGCCCGGCGGCGTCTACCGCGATCTGCCCGAGCGCATGCCGCAGTATCAGGTGTCGAAGATTCACAATGCCAAGGCGATCGCGCGCATGAACGAGAACCGGACGGGGAGCGTGCTCGACTTCATCGAGGATTTCACTCGCCGCTTTCCCGGATACGTCGATCAATACGAGACCCTGCTGACCGACAACCGCATCTGGAAACAGCGCACCGTCGGCATCGGCGTGGTCACGCCGGAGCGGGCGATGGCGCTGGGATTCACCGGGCCGATGCTGCGCGGCTCGGGCGTGGCGTGGGACTTGCGCAAGAAGCAGCCGTACGCGGTCTACGACCGGATGCAGTTCGATATTCCGATCGGAACCACCGGCGACTGCTACGACCGCTATCTGGTTCGGGTGCAGGAGATGCGCGAGGCGAACAGGATCATCAAGCAATGCATAGCCTGGCTGCGCACCAATCCGGGTCCGGTGATCACCGCGAGCCACAAGATCGCGCCTCCTTCACGCGAGGAAATGAAGACCAACATGGAGGAGCTTATCCATCACTTCAAGCTCTTCACCGAAGGCATCCACGTTCCGCCGGGCGAAGCGTACGCCGCGGTCGAGCACCCGAAAGGCGAGTTCGGCATCTACATCGTTTCGGATGGAGCGAACAAGCCTTATCGGATGAAGATTCGGGCGGCGGGCTTTCCGCATCTCGCCGCGCTGGACGAAATGTCACGCGGGCACATGATCGCCGATATCGTCGCGATCATCGGCTCGCAGGATATCGTGTTCGGGGAGATCGACCGATGAACGTGATCGATTCCAGGGTCATCAACGTCGACGAATTGACGCTCGAGCATTTTTCGAAGGGCGAGAAGTTTCAGTGCGATGCCGTGCGTATCGGCCCGCTCCTCGGCGCAAAGGACCTCGGCTATTCATACGACGTCGTTCCGCCGGGTAAGCGCTCCTGCCCCTTTCACAGCCACCGCGGCGAAGAGGAGATGTTCTTCATCGTCAAGGGCACAGGAACGCTCCGCTACGGCAGCGAGACGCGAAAGGTCCGCGCCGGCGACGTGATCTGCTGCCCGATCGGCGGTCCGGAAACGGCGCACCAGATCGTCAACGACTCCGACGCCGAGCTCGCCTACCTTTCGGTCAGCACCATGATGCCCGCGGAGGTCTGCGAATACCCGGATTCGAAAAAGGTCGGCGCTTTCGGAGGCGGCCTGCGGCACATGACGCACGCGGGCGACCACGTGGATTACTGGACGGACGAGATATGAACCAGCGCTTGCACGATTCCGTCGCAGCGGGTGCCGCGCAGTCCGCACCGGATCGCTCGTCAACCGATTGATCATGCTGAGCTCAGACGCCCTCAAACGGATCGATCGCGAGATCGCGAAGTATCCGCCGGAGCATCGCCAGTCGGCGGTCATTGCGGCGCTCGCCATCGCGCAGGACGAGCACGCATGGCTGTCCACCGAGACGATGGATTTTGTTGCCCACTACCTCGGCATGCCGCCGATCGCCGTCTACGAAGTGGCGACTTTCTACGAAATGTTCGACACCGAGCCAACGGGGAAATACAAACTCACCATCTGCACGAATCTTCCCTGCGCGCTCTCGAGCGCAGCCCAGGCGGCCGCGCATCTAAAGCAGAAGCTTGGCATCGGCTTCGGCGAAACGACCGCCGACGGGCTGTTCACGCTCAAGGAAGGCGAGTGCTTCGGGGCCTGCGGCGACGCGCCCGTGGTGCTGGTCAACAACAAGCGCATGTGCAGCTGGATGAAGCCCGAACAACTCGACGGCTTGATTGCCGAGCTTTCCGCCGAGGCGAAGCGATGAACGCGCCGTCCGAATTTCTGGATTACGGGCCCGACGCGCTAATCCTCGCCGGCCTCAATGGCCGCAACTGGGGGCTTAACGACTACATTGCGCGCGGCGGCTACGAGGCGCTGAAAAAGATCCTCGCGGAAAAAGTCACGCCCGCGAACGTAATCGCGGAAGTCAAGAAATCCGGGTTGCGCGGGCGTGGCGGCGCAGGCTTCCCGACCGGCCTCAAGTGGAGCTTCATGCCGCAGCAATATAGCGGAGACAAGTACCTGGTGTGCAACTCCGACGAGGGCGAGCCGGGAACCTTCAAGGATCGGGACATCCTGCGCTACAACCCGCATATCCTGATCGAAGGCATGGCCATCGCCGCTTACGCGATGGGCTGCAAGCGCGGCTACAACTACGTCCATGGCGAAATCTGGGACGCGTATGAGCGCTGCGAAGAAGCGCTCGAGGAGGCCTACCAGGCGGGATTGCTCGGCGATAATATTCTCGGCAGCGGCTTCAGCTTCCATTTGTACAACTGCCACGGCTACGGCGCCTACATTTGCGGCGAGGAGACGGCGCTGCTGGAGTCACTCGAGGGCAAGAAGGGCATGCCGCGCTTCAAGCCGCCTTTCCCGGCGAGCTTCGGCATGTACGGGAAGCCAACCACGATCAACAACACCGAGACCTTCGCTGCAGTCCCGTGGATCATTCGCAACGGAGGAGAGGCGTTTCTGAATCTGGGCCGTCCTAACAACGGCGGTACCAAGATCTTTTCGGTTACCGGCGACGTCGAGCGGCCGGGCAACTTCGAGGTCAAGCTGGGTCTTCCATTTGCGTCGCTCCTCGAGATGGCGGGAGGGATGCGTGGCGGGCGCAAGCTCAAGGCGTGCATTCCCGGCGGCTCGTCGATGCCGGTGCTGCCCGCCGACATCATGATGGCGACCGACATGGATTACGACTCGATCGCCAAAGCCGGATCGATGCTCGGATCGGGCGCGGTGATCATCATGGACGAGACGCGCTGCATGGTGAGATCGCTCTTACGGCTGTCGTATTTCTATTTCGAGGAGTCCTGCGGTCAGTGCACGCCATGCCGGGAGGGAACCGGGTGGCTGTGGCGGGTGGTCAACCGCATCGAACACGGGCAAGGCAGGAACGAGGACCTCGACCTGCTGCTCTCGGTGTCGGACAACATCGCCGGCCGCACCATATGCGCGCTGGGAGACGCCGCCGCGCTGCCGGTCAAGAGCTTCATCAAGCATTTTCGCGGCGAGTTCCAGCACCACATCGATCACAAGCAGTGTCTGGTCCCGACCTATGTCTGAGACCAAAATGTTGAATCTCGAAGTCGATGGCAAGCCGGTCACGGTGCCCAACGGCAGCACGGTGATGGATGCCGCGCACAAGCTCGACATCTACGTGCCGCATTTCTGCTGGCACAAGAAGCTGACCATCGCCGCCAATTGCCGGATGTGCCTGGTGCAGGTCGAGAAGGCGCCCAAGCCCCAGCCCGCCTGCGCCACGCCCGCGGGTGAAGGCATGAAGGTCTGGACCCATTCCGAGCCGGCGATCATCGCGCAACAAGGGGTGATGGAATTCCTGCTCATCAATCATCCCCTGGACTGCCCGATTTGCGATCAGGGTGGGGAATGCCAACTGCAGGATCTCGCCGTCGGCTACGGCGCATCGAGCTCGCGCTACACCGAGGCGAAGCGGGTGGTGTTCAACAAGAACCTGGGCCCGTTGATTGCCACCGACATGACCCGCTGCATCCACTGCACGCGCTGCGTGCGCTTCGGTCAGGAAATCGCGGGCATCATGGAGCTCGGCCTCGCTCATCGCGGCGAGCACGTCGAGATCCTGACCTTCGTCGGCAACACCGTCGACTCGGAACTGTCGGGCAACATGATCGATCTGTGTCCCGTCGGCGCGCTGACCTCGAAGCCGTTCCGCTACACGGCGCGGACCTGGGAGCTCGCCCGCCGCCGGTCGATCGCGCCGCACGACGGCCTCGGCAGCAACCTGATCGTGCAGGTCAAGAACGATCGCGTCATGCGCGTGGTCCCGCACGAAAACGAGGCGATCAACGACTGCTGGCTTTCCGATCGCGACCGGTTTTCGTATGAAGGTCTCAACGCCGAAAGCCGCCTGTCGAAGCCGATGGTCAAGCACGAAGGCTCGTGGCGGGAGACAGACTGGCAGACCGCGCTTGAATTTGCAGTGAGCGGACTCAAGCGCGTGCGTGAAGAGCATGGCGCCTCAGGAATCGGCACGCTTGTCTCGCCGCACTCGACGCTCGAAGAGCTGTATCTGGCACAGAAGCTGACGCGCGGCTTGGGCAGCGACAACGTCGATTTCCGCCTCCGCCAGTCGGATTTCACCGCCGATGCGGTATCGGAGGGTAGACCGGGTCCGGTACCCTGGCTCGGCATGGCGGTCGCTGAATTTGCCGAGCTCGATCGCGTGCTGGTCGTCGGCAGCTTCCTGCGCAAGGATCACCCACTGCTTGCCGAGCGCCTGCGCCAGTCGGCGAAGCATGGCGCGCAGGTCTCCATTCTGCATTCCGCAGCTGACGAGCTGCTGATCACGCTCGCGCACGAGTCATTGGTGGCGCCTTCGCGTCTTCCACGAGCGCTAGCCGAGATCGTCGTTGCCGCCGCAGCCGCCGCAGCCACGCCGGTGCCTTCGGCGCTTGCCGGAATCGAGGCGTCCGACGTCGCGAAGGCGATTGCCGCGAGCCTGGCGGGAGGAGCTGGCACGGAAGTCAAAACGGGTTGCAAGGCCGGCGGCAAAGGCATTTTCCTCGGCAACTTCGCGCAGCAGCACCCGCAAGCGGCACAGCTGCACGCATTGGCGCAGTCGCTCGCCGAGTTGACCGGCGCGCGTCTGGGCTTTCTGACCGAGGCAGCGAACTCCGTCGGCGGCTATCTTGCCTCAGCGCTGCCGAGCGCTGGCGGTCTGAATGCGGCGACCATGCTGGGTGCCGGGGACGGCGCTCCCGCAAAGGCATTCCTGCTCCTGAACGCCGAGCCGGAGCTGGATACGGCCGATCCGGCTCGTGCCCGGGCGGCGCTTGGCGCGGCGGAATTCGTCGTTGCGCTGTCGCCCTTCAGGCACGGCGCGGTCGACTACGCCGACGTGCTGCTGCCGGTAGCGCCTTTCACCGAGACGCCAGGCACCTTCGTCAATTGCGAAGGCCGCGCACAAGAATTCGCGGCGGTGGTGCTGCCGTTTGGTCTGGCGCGTCCGGCGTGGAAAGTGTTGCGGGTGTTGGGATCGATGCTCGGTCTCGAGGGCCTCGGCTACGACAGCATCGAAGCGGTGCGACGCGAGCTGCCATCGCAGGACCAGATTACCGCGCGGTTGTCCAACGCGACGCAGACCGCGATCGACGCGCGCGTGGCGGCCGGCGCCAATCGCGGCGACGGCAGTGTGCGCGAGCCGGAGCGCGTTGCCGACGTTCCCATTTATTTCACCGATCCGCTGGTTCGCCGTGCGCCATCGCTGCAGAAGACACGCGACGCTCACGCGCCGCTCGCCCGCGTCAATGCGGCGACGCTGGCCGCGCTCAAGCTCACCGACGGCGGTGCCGCGCGCGTGCGTCAGGGGAGGGGTGAGGCGATGATGAAAGTCGCGGTCGACGCGAGCGTCCCCGACGGATGCGTGCGCGTCGCGGCGGCGCACGCGACCACCAGCATGCTGGGGCCCATGTTCGGCCCGCTCGGCGTGGAGCCCGTGTGATGGATGAGCTGCTACTGCCCGTGCAGCACTTCTTCGGTGCCGCCTGGCCGACGGTCTGGACCTTGGTGAAGATCATCGTCATCGTCATCCCGCTTACCTTGGCCGTCGCCTACCTGACGCTCGCCGAGCGCAAGATCATCGGCTGGATGCAGGTGCGCATCGGTCCCAATCGCGTGGGCCCGCTGGGTCTGCTGCAGCCCTTCGCCGACGTTTTCAAGCTCATCTTCAAGGAAATCGTGGTTCCGACCGGCGCCAGCCGGACGCTGTTCTTCGTCGCGCCGGTGCTGTCGATCGGTCCGGCGCTCGCGGCATGGGCGGTGATCCCGTTCGACGACGGCCTCGTTCTTGCCAACGTCAACGCCGGCTTGCTCTATATCCTCGCCATGACCTCGGTCGGCGTCTACGGCGTGATCCTCGCCGGGTGGGCGTCGAACTCCAAATATGCGTTTCTCGGCTGCCTGCGCTCGGCCGCGCAGATCGTTTCCTATGAAATCGCGATGGGCTTCGCGCTGGTCGGCGTGCTCATGGCGGCGTCGAGTTTGAACATCAGCGACATCGTCCGCAATCAATCGGGCGGGTTGTCGCACTGGTACATCTGGCCGCTGTTTCCGCTGTTCGTGGTCTATCTCGTGTCAGGCATTGCCGAGACCAACCGCCATCCATTCGACGTTGCGGAAGGCGAATCCGAGATCGTCGCCGGGTTCCACGTCGAGTATTCGGGCGTGACGTTCGCCGTGTTTTTCCTGGCCGAGTACATGAACATGATCCTGGTCTCGGCCCTGTGCTCGATCATGTTTCTGGGCGGATGGCTCTCGCCGTGGCCGACCATCTCCGACGGCCTGCCCTGGCTTCTGGTCAAGATGTGCGCGGTGCTGTTCATCTTTCTCTGGATACGGGCGACGTTTCCGCGCTACCGCTACGACCAGATCATGCGCCTGGGCTGGAAGGTGTTCATTCCGATAACGCTGGTGTGGATCGTGTTTCTCGGCGCGATGATGCAGACGCGCTGGGCCTATCTTTTTCACTAAGCTACTCGACTGAGGAAGCGGCCATGCTTCAAAGAGTGCGCGATTTCTTCAACACCTGGCTTTTGATCGAGCTTGGGAAAGGGTTGTGGGTGACCCTCGGCAACATGTTCGCGCGCAAGGTCACCGTGCAGTGGCCGGAGGAAAAGACGCCGCAGAGCGGACGCTTTCGCGGTTTGCACGCGCTGCGTCGCTATCCCAACGGCGAGGAGCGCTGCATCGCGTGCAAGCTGTGCGAAGCGGTCTGTCCGGCGCTGGCGATCACCATCGAATCGGAGCAGCGCGACGACGGCACGCGGCGCACCACGCGCTACGACATCGACCTCACCAAATGCATATTCTGCGGCTTTTGCGAGGAGAGCTGTCCGGTCGATTCCATCGTCGAGACCCGCATTCTGGAATATCACGGCGAGAAGCGCGGCGACCTGATCTATACCAAGGAGATGCTTCTGGCGGTCGGCGACCGCTACGAAGCGCAGATCGCCGCCGATCGGGCCGATGACGCACGCTATCGATGACCGCACAGACCGTCATTTTCTACGCCTTCGCCGCGATCCTCGTGTTCGCGGCGCTGCGCGTGATCACCAGCCGCAATCCGGTCCATTCGGCGTTGTGGCTGGTGCTGTCTTTTTTCAGCTCAGCCGGCGTGTGGATGCTGCTCCAGGCGGAGTTCCTGGCGATCGCGCTGGTGCTGGTCTACGTCGGTGCGGTGATGGTGCTGTTCTTGTTCGTGGTGATGATGCTGGACGTCAATTTCGACAAGATGCGCGAGGGATTTCGAGGCTACATTCCGGTCGGCGCTACGGTGGGCGTTCTGATTCTTGTCGAGATGGCCTTGGCGCTGATCGGCGGCTACCTGCCGGCGGGCGCGACGCCGAGCCCAGGCCAGACCGGACCCGGTTACAGCAACACCAGCGCCCTGGGACGACAGATTTACACCGATTATGCTTTCCCGTTCGAGATCGCGGCGGTGATTCTTCTGGTCGCGATCATCGCCGCCATCGCGCTCACGCATCGCACGCGGCGGGAGACGAAGTATCAAGATCCGAACGCGCAGGTCAGGGTCCGTCGCGCCGACAGGCTGCGGATCATCGACATGCCGCTGGAAAAAAAGGAATCATGAGCGGCCAACCGCTCCGATCGATGTAGCACTGCTCCGGTCGCCGCCGGACATCTGTGGGGGGTTTCGATTTGTCGCTGCTTTCGCAACCGACGCTGTCGCATTATCTGGTGCTGGGGGCGATCCTGTTCGCCATCAGCGTCATCGGCATCTTTCTCAACCGGCGCAACGTCATCATCATGCTGATGGCGATCGAGCTGATGCTGCTCGCCGTCAATCTCAACTTCATCGCCTTTTCCTACTATCTCGACGATACCGCCGGCCAGATTTTCGTCTTTTTCATTCTCACGGTCGCGGCTGCCGAGTCGGCGATCGGACTTGCGATCCTGGTGCTGCTGTTCCGCAGCGTGGGCTCGATCGACGTCGAGGACTTGAGGACACTCCGTGGCTAGGCAGTTCCAAACCGCGGTTGGAAGCCCATGAGCATGCAGCAGCTCTGCCTGCTCATTGCACTGGCACCGCTCGCCGGAGCGATCGTCGTCGGGCTTTGGGGTGCGAAGCTCGGCCGCGCCGCGTCGCACTGGATATGCATACTCGGCGTCGCGGTTTCGTTCGTCGGCTCGGGAATCGTTCTCTCCGACGTGCTCACCGGCAACGGATTCAACGCCGATATCTATGTCTGGATGACCTCCGGCAACGTCAAGTTCGCGATCGGGTTTCTGATCGACCCCCTGACCGCGCTGATGATGACCGTGGTCACTTTCGTCTCGCTGATGGTGCATATCTATACCGTTGGCTACATGGCGGACGATCCCGGATACACGCGCTTCTTTTCCTACATCTCGCTGTTCACGTTCAGCATGCTGATGCTGGTGATGGCCAACAACTTCCTGCAGCTCTTCTTCGGCTGGGAGGCGGTCGGCTTGGTCTCGTACCTGTTGATCGGCTTCTGGTTTACCAGGCCGACGGCCATTTACGCGAACCTGAAGGCGTTTCTCGCCAACCGCGTGGGTGACTTCGGCTTTGTCCTGGGTATCGGGCTCATCGTCGCCTTTTTCGGTTCGCTCGACTACGCGACCGTGTTCGGAACCGCGCCGAAGTTCGCGACCACGGTGCTCGATGTGGGCGCCGGCGCGCCGTGGCCGCTGATGACCGCCATCTGTATCGCGCTTTTCATCGGCGCCATGGGCAAGAGCGCGCAGTTTCCGCTGCATGTGTGGCTGCCGGACTCGATGGAAGGCCCGACGCCGATCTCGGCGCTGATCCATGCTGCGACGATGGTGACCGCAGGCATCTTCATGGTCGCGCGCATGAGCCCGCTATTCGAGCTGTCCGACACCGCGTTGTCGTTTGTGACGGTCATCGGCGCGACGACGGCGCTATTCATGGCGCTACTGGGCATCGTTCAGAACGACATCAAGCGCGTCATCGCCTACTCGACGCTGTCGCAGCTCGGCTACATGACGGTCGCGCTCGGCGTGTCGGCGTATCCGGCGGCGATTTTCCACCTGATGACGCACGCGTTCTTCAAGGCGCTCCTGTTCCTGGGTGCGGGCTCGGTGATCATCGCCCTTCACCACGAGCAGGATCTGCGCAAGATGGGCGGCCTGCGGCGCTACATGCCGGTCACCTACGCGACGATGTGGATCGGAGCGCTGGCGCTGGCGGGGATCCCGCCGTTTGCCGGATTCTTTTCCAAGGACGCCATCATCGAGGCCGTGCAGCTGTCGTCGGTGGGTGGCCATGGCTACGCGCAATTCGCCGTGACCGCATCCGTATTTCTGACCGCGTTCTACACCTTCCGCATGTTGTTTCTCGCCTTTCACGGCGAGGAGCGCTTCCGTCATGCCGAGCCCGCGCACATCGATCATGCCGTCGCCAAGCAGGCGCTTGAGGAGCCGGGACACGAAGAGCATGGGCACGGCGCAACGCCCCATGAGAGTCCGTGGGTAATAACGGTACCGCTGGTGCTGCTGGCGATTCCGTCGCTGTACTCGGGCTGGGCATATGTCGACAAGGTGCTGTTCGGGAACTTTTTCGGCAGCTCGATCGCGATTGCGGCCCAGCATGGCGGATTGGCAACGATGCGCGAGGAGTGGCACGGCGCCGTGCCATTCATGGAGCACGGGTTGCTTGGCCTGCCGTTCTGGCTCGCGGCGGCGGGTATTGCGACCGCGTGGCTACTGTACATCCAGCGTCCCGATCTGCCGGCGAAGATACAGGCCAGGACCGGCGCTCTCTACGCGCTGCTGATCAACAATTACTACATCGACCGCTTCAACGATTGGCTCTTTGCCGGTGGTTTTCGCCGGATCGGGGCGCTGTTCTCCGACGTCGGCGATCGATCGATCATCGATGGCTTCTTCGTCAACGGCAGCGCCCGCCTGGTGGGTGCGGTGTCGGCGCTGTTGCGCAAGGTCCAGTCCGGATATGTCTATCACTACGCATTTACCATGATCATCGGCGTATTCGCGCTCCTGACGTGGTGGGCAGGGCGATAGCGGCACCTGCCGCAATGACGATGCTGCCTTACTTAAGTCTAGCGATCTGGGTCCCGATCGTCTCTGGAGTGCTGGTGCTCGCGGTCCATCGCGACCGCGACGTCGCCGCTGCCCGCTGGCTGGCGCTCGTCGGATCGGTCGCGGGCTTCGCGGTGACGATTCCGCTTTACACCCACTTCGCAGTCGGCACTGCCGAAATGCAGTTCGTCGAGGCCAAGGAGTGGATTCCCCGCTTCAACGTCAATTATCTTCTCGGCGTCGACGGGATCTCGGTGCTGCTGGTGCTCCTCAACAGCTTTATCACCGTGCTCGTGGTCTGGGCGGGCTGGGTCGTGATCGAGAAAAAGGTCGCGCAGTACATGGCCGCCTTCCTGATCATGTCGGGACTTCTCAACGGCGTGTTCACCGCGCTCGACGGCGTGCTGTTCTACGTCTTCTTCGAAGGGATGCTGATCCCGATGTACCTGATCATCGGCATCTGGGGCGGCCCGAACCGCGTCTACGCGGCGATCAAGTTTTTTCTGTACACGTTTCTCGGCTCGGTCCTGATGCTGGTGGCGCTGATCTACCTCTACTCGGTCAGCGGCGGAAGCTTTTCGATTCTCGAGTGGTACCAGCTGCCATTGTCGCTCAAGACGCAGGTGCTGCTGTTCGTGGCGTTCTTTTTCGCCTTCGCGGTCAAGGTGCCGATGTGGCCGGTGCACACTTGGCTGCCCGACGCGCACGTCGAGGCGCCGACCGGCGGCTCGGTAGTGTTGGCGGCGATCACGCTCAAGGTGGGCACCTACGGCTTCGTGCGCTTCATTCTTCCCATCGTGCCCGACGCGAGCCGTTATCTGGCCGGTTTCGTGATCACGCTGTCGCTGATCGCGATCGTCTATATCGGCTTTGTAGCGCTGGTCCAGGCGGACATGAAAAAACTGATTGCCTATTCGTCCATCTCGCACATGGGATTCGTCACGCTGGGGTTTTTCCTGTTCAGCGAAATGGGTGTCGAAGGAGGTCTCACGCAGATCATCTCGCACGGCTTCGTATCCGCCGCGATGTTTCTCTGCGTCGGCGTGCTGTACGACCGCATGCACAGCCGTCTGATATCGGACTATGGCGGAGTCGCCAATACCATGCCCACGTTCGCTGCCCTGGCGATGTTTTTCGCGATGGCCAACGCCGGCCTGCCTGGAACGAGTGGATTCGTCGGTGAGTTCATGGTCATTCTCGCGGCGGTCAAGGTCAATTTCTGGCTTGGCTTCCTCGCCGCGACGATCATGATCCTCGGCGCCGCGTACACGCTGTGGATGTACAAGCGCGTCTGGTTCGGCGGCGTCGCCAACGACCGCGTTGCCGCACTGAAGGATGTCTCGCGCCGGGAATTCTGGATGCTGGCTACGCTGGTAGTGGCCATCCTGGCGCTGGGCCTCTACCCGAAGCCGTTCACCGATGTGATGCACGCCTCGGTCACGGAGCTGCTGGCGCACGTCGCTAAGAGCAAGTTGTGATGCCGTCCGTCCCGACACTCGCGTTCGACTACGTCCCGGCGCTGCCCGAGATCGTGTTGCTGGCCAGCGCTTGTGCGGTGCTGATGATCGACTTGTTCGTGCCGGAGCCGCGGCGCCATGTTTCCTACTGGCTGACGCTGCTCTCGGTCGCGGTGACCGCAGCGGCGACCGTGTACGTATTTCACAAGACTCCCGTACGCACGTTCGGCAACATGTTCGTGGCCGACGCCTTCGGCGACCTGCTCAACTTTCTGACCTGTCTCACGGTGATGTTGATGCTCGTCTACTCGCGCAGCTACCTCGCCGCGCGAGGATTGTTCCGCGGAGAAACCTTCGTACTGGCCATGTTCGCGCTGCTCGGCATGATGGTCATGATCTCGGCGAACCATTTTCTGACGCTTTATCTTGGGCTCGAGCTCATGTCGCTGTCGCTATACGCGATGGTGGCGCTGCATCGCGAATCCGGCACTGCGGTGGAAGCGGCGATGAAGTATTTCGTGCTCGGCGCGCTCGCCTCCGGCCTGCTGCTGTACGGCATGTCGATGATCTACGGTGCCACCGGCACACTGGAGATCAACCGCGTCACCGCCATCATTTTCAGCGGCCATGCAAACAGGACGATCCTTATTTTCGGATTGGTGTTCGTCGTCTCGGCGATCGCGTTCAAGCTGGGCGCGGTCCCGTACCACATGTGGGTGCCCGATGTGTACCAGGGAGCACCGACAGCGATCACGCTTTTCATTGGCACCGCGCCGGAGTTCGCCGCGTTCGCATTCATGACCCGCCTCCTGGTGGGATCGCTCGCGGCGGTGGCGTTCGACTGGCAGGGGATGCTGATCGTCCTCTCGCTGCTGTCGATGATTGTTGGCAATGTCATTGCGATCTCGCAGTCCAACATCAAGCGCATGCTCGCGTACTCGGCCATCGCCAACATGGGCTTCATGCTCATGGGGTTTCTTGCCGCCAACGTCAATGGCTACAGCGCGGCCATGTTCTACGTCGTGACCTACGTGATAAGCAGCCTGACGGGTTTCGGCATGGTGCTGCTCCTTTCCCGTGCCGGTTTCGAGGCGGAGAATCTGGACGATTTCAAGGGTCTGAATCAGCGCAGTCCGTGGTACGCATTCCTGATGATGCTGGCGATGTTCTCGCTTGCGGGTGTGCCGCCCACCGTCGGCTTCTACGCCAAGTTCTCGGTGATCGAAGCGGCCGTCGACGTTGGCCTGGTATGGCTTGCGGTCGTCGCGGTGCTGGCTTCGCTGGTCGGCGCTTTCTACTACGTGCGGATCGTCAAGCTGATGTATTTCGACGATCCGGTGGACAAGGCGCCGCTCGAGGCGCGAAGCGACATGCAGGTCTTGCTGTCGCTCAACGGGCTCTCGCTGTTATTCTTCGGTATCTTCCCTCAGCAGTTGATGGGAATGTGCGTTGTCGCCTTGACCAGGTCGTATTAGCCTCGCGCGTTCACTGAGGCCATCAATGCGCGTCGGGTTTTTCGTTACTTGCCTCGTCGACATGATGCGTCCGTCGATCGGCTTCGCCGCGATCAAGCTGCTCGAAGCCGGCGGCGCGCAGGTGATCATTCCCGCGACTCAAACGTGTTGCGGCCAGCCGGGCTACAACTCGGGTGACCGCAAGGGCGCTATCGCGCTGGCGACCAAGCTGATCGGGGAATTCGAGGGTTGCGACTATCTGGTCGCGCCTTCGGGGTCGTGCACCGGCATGATCAAGACGCATTACGCGGATCTCTTTCGCGACGACCCGGCGATGCTTCGACGCGCGAATACGCTTGGCGCCAGGACCTGGGAGCTCACCGACTTTCTGGTCAACGTCCTGAAGCTAGAGTCGGTCCCGGGCAAATTTGTCGGCACCATCACCTACCACGACTCCTGCGCCGGCCTGCGGGAAATGGGCGTCAAGCAGCAGCCTCGTACGCTACTGGCCAAAATGCCGGGGCTTACGCTCAAGGAAATGACAGAATGCGAAACCTGCTGCGGCTTCGGTGGAACATTCTCGATCAAATACGGCGAGATTTCATCGCGGCTTGCCGACAACAAATGCGAGTTCGTGGCGCAGTCGAAGGCCGATGCGCTCGTGCTCGGCGATCTCGGGTGCATGCTCAATATCGAGGGCAGGCTGCGGCGGCGCGGCGACATGAAGACCAAGGTCCTGCACGTCGCCGAGTTGCTAGCCGGCGAAGCGCCGTAGCGCGCTGACAAGGATCGCAATGCAAATCGCATCGATGCATTTCAAGGAGCGCGCCCATGACAACATGGGCGATGCTCAGCTGCAGGGCAACCTGCAAAAGATAAAGGGCAAATTTGTCGCCAAGCGCCGCGCGTCCTTGGTCGAGCTCGACGATTTCGAAGCGACGCGCGAGGCGGGGCGCGCCATCCGCCAGCGGGCGCTCGATCGTCTCGACGTGTGGCTGGAGATTTTCGAAAAAAACGCCACCGCGCGCGGCGCCACCGTGCTCTGGGCGGCGACGCCAGACGAGGTCAACAAGCACGTGCTCGACATCGCGAAGCGCCACCGCGTGCACAAGACCATCAAGTCGAAATCGATGGTCAGCGAGGAGTCGGAGCTGGATCGGGCAATCGAAGCGTCCGGCGGGCAGGTGGTCGAGACCGATCTGGGAGAGTACATCCTCCAGATCAACGACTACGAGCCGCCGTCGCACATCATTGGCCCGGCATTGCACAAGAGCAAGGAGGAAGTCTCGGACCTCTTCGCCAAGGTGCACGGAACGGCGCGCAAGACCGGCATCGCCGAGCTTTGTCTCGAGGCGCGCGGCATCCTGCGCACTCACTACCTGACTGCCGGGATGGGCATCTCCGGCGGCAATTTTTTCGTTGCCGAAACCGGCTCGGTGGTGGTGGTGACCAACGAAGGCAACGCGACGCTGACCACGACCCTGCCGAAAGTGCACATCGCCATTTCAGGCATCGAGAAAATCGTCCCGACGTTGGAAGATGTCGCGACCCTGATGCGGCTCCTGCCTAGATCGGCGACCGGCCAGTCGATCTCCAACTACGTCGACATTCTCACCGGCGTCAAAGGCGAAGGCGAGTTCAACGGTGCCGAGCACATGTACTTCATCCTGGTCGATGCCGGGCGCAGCGGGGTGCTCGCAGGCGAGCTTAAGGAAGCGCTGCGCTGCATCCGTTGCGGCGCCTGCATGAACCACTGCCCGGTCTATCAGAATGTCGGCGGCCACTCGTACGGCTGGGTCTATCCCGGCCCGATCGGCTCGATTCTGACGCCGGCGTATATCGGCATCGAGAACGCGCTCGATTTGCCGCAGGCTTCAACGATGTGCAACCAATGCGGCGTCGTCTGTCCGGTCAAGATTCCTCTTCCCGATCTGCAGCGAAAGCTGCGCGAGCAGCAGTTCGAGCGCCACCTGCGACCGTGGCACGAGCGTGCGGGCTTGCGCGCCTGGTCGTGGCTGGCGTCGCGGCCCGCGCTCTACGCGCTGGCGACGCGCATCGGCGTGCGGGCGCTGAAGTGGATGGGTGGCCGCGAGCGGCTGATCCACCGTCTCCCTCTCGGCGGCGGCTGGACCGACGCCCGCGACATGCCGGCACCCGCGGGAAAAACGTTTCGCGAGCTCGCCGCTGAGCGGCAAAAAAATCGGGGCGAGCGATGAATTCGCCGCTCGATGGGCCCAATGCCGCACTCAAGATCAGCCGCCGCGGCGAGAACCTTGGAACCGAGAATGCATTTGTCGTCCTGGCCGAGGTCAACGGTCTTGTCCGGCAGGGCAGGGACATCGTGTCGTTCTGCATCGGCCAGCCGGATTTTCCGACGCCTTCCAACATCCAGGAGGCGGGTGTCGCGGCGATCCACGGCGGCAAGCACGGTTACACGCCGTCGGCCGGGATCGACGAGCTTCGCGCGGCGGCGGCGCGTGACATGGGCGCACGCCGCGGGCTCGACATCGCGCCGGAAGATGTGGTCGTCGGCGCCGGGGCCAAGCCCTTCATCGCCTACACCATCGCCTCGGTCACCGACTTCGGCGCCAATGACGAGGTGCTCTACCCGGTGCCCGGATTTCCCATCTACGAATCGCAGATCATCGCCAATGGCGCCCTCCCGGTGCCGATCTATCTCAAGGAATCGCGCGATTTCGCGTTCGATCCGCACGAGCTCGAGGCGAAGATCACGCCGCAGACCAGGCTTCTGATTCTCAACACGCCGCACAATCCCACCGGCGGCATCTTGAAGCGCGCGGATCTGGAGTCGATTGCCGAGACCCTCCGGCGCCATCCGCAAGTCTGGGTCTTCGCCGACGAAATCTACTCGCGGTTGAGCTACGAAGGCGAGTTCGTGTCGCTGGCGCAATTCCCGGGCATGCTCGCGCGCACCGTCATTTCCGACGGCGCGTCGAAGACCTGGGCGATGACCGGGTGGCGCATCGGCTACGTTGCCAACCGCACGCTCGCGCCGGTGTTCACGCGCTGGATCACCAACACCGACTCGTGCGCTTCGCAAATCAGCCAGTGGGCGGCGGTGGAGGCAATCAATGGGCCGCAGGATGCGGCGGATGCGATGCGCGCATCTTTCCTCGAGCGCCGCGACCTGATCGTCGGATTGCTGAACAGGGTGCCAGGCTTCATCTGCAAGACGCCGGGCGGCGCCTTCTACGCCTGGCCCAATGTCACCGAAGCGTGCAAGCAAAGCGGCTGCGCGGATTCGGAGGAGCTGCGCAAGCGCCTGCTCTACGAAGCGGGTGTCGCGGTGCTCGCGGATATCCATTTCGGACGCCGCGTTCCCGGCGACGGCCAGCACATCCGTTTCTCCTACGCGGCGTCGCCGGCGATGATCCGCGAAGGCGTCGAACGCATCGCCGCGTTCATGCGTGCCAACATCCGATGACAAGCTCACGCGACACGGTGCTCGGCCGCGTGCGCCAGGCGCTCGGTAAGACCGTTACCGAGCCGGCGGCGGTAGCCGAGGCGCAAGCGTACCTGGACGCGCATGCGCGAGGGCCGGTGCCGGCGTTCGACGCCGACCGCGTCCTGCGCTTCGTCCGGCGCGCGGGCGACATGGAGAGCACCGTCGCCCGTGTCAGCCATCGCAACGAAATTCCGGCGGCGGTCGCGACATACCTCAACGCGCTGGAGCTTGCGCCGGCGCTGGTTGCCCAGAAGTCGCATCGTGGGGTGTGCTGGCCGGAATTCGCGGACCTGGATTGGACGCAAGCCGGATTGAGCATCGAAGCGCGGCCGACAGTAGGCGACGATCGCCTCGGCATCACCGGCGTCTTCTGTGCGATCGCCGAGACCGGCACGCTGGTCATCCTGTCCGGCGCCGACACGCCGACTGCGACCACGCTGCTGCCGGACACCCACGTGGCCATCGTTTCCGCCACCCGCATTGTCGCCACCATGGAAGACGCATTTGCCCTGGTCCGCAAGGAACGCGGCAGCGTCCCGCGCGCGATCAATATGATCTCGGGACCGTCGCGTACCGGCGACATCGAGCAGACCATCGTGCTCGGGGCACACGGGCCGTTTCGCGTGCATATCCTGGTCATGGCCGGTTGACTTTTTCGGCAAAGGTCCTACACGTCGGGGGGCCAGAGGCAGCGTCGGGAAACCAGGCCGGAGACGCCTTGTCAACAGCGAGACAATGACAAGCGTTAGTGGGCCGTGCGGGCGCCTAGCTTGGCGGCTGCCGGAAACTCAACCATGGGAGCATGACATGTTAATGCGAAAGAAAATCCTCGTTGCAGCGCTGGCCCTGGGTGCGATCTCGGTACCGATCGTCAGCGAGGCGAGAACGGTAATCGTCGAGGTTGCGCCGCCGCCGGCTCGGGTGGAAGTCGTTCCCGCGGCCAGGGTAGGTTACGTCTGGGCTCCCGGCTATTGGAATTGGAACGGTCACCGCCACGTCTGGGTTGCGGGCCGATGGGTGGGCGAGCGCCATGGCTGGCATTGGGAGCCACACCACTGGGAGGAGCGTGAAGGGCGCTGGCATTTCCACGAAGGCGGCTGGAGACGCTAAACCGGCGGTGATCGTGCTTCGGTCACGCTCCGTATCGCACCTTGACGGAGGCGAACAGTGGCAGGGCATCGCGCCCTGCCACTTTTTGCGGGTCACGATGCCGGTGTCACGGGCGCCGTGACGCTCTTAGGCCCCAGCATCGGTGCCTGGTGCTTCGGCTGCGGATACCAGCTCAGCACGGCGAGCATCACGAAAAACCCAACCACGTACGCTACCGCCACGTGCCAACCGCCGCGGACCCAGGCAATCGCATCCTTGCCTTCGGGGAACATGTTCGACAATGCGACTCCCGCCGATGAGCCGAACCAGATCATCGAGCCGCCGAAGCCGACCCCATACGCCAGATAGCCCCAGTCGTAGCCGCCCTGTTGCAGCGCCAGCGCCGTGAGCGGAATGTTGTCGAAGACCGCTGAGACAAATCCCAGCCCGAGTGCCACTTGCCACGACGCGTCCGGAAGCTTGTGCACCGGCATCATCGACGCAGCGAGAACCAACGACAGCAGAAAAATGCTGCCGCGTATGGCCCCGGGCAGCTCGCCCCATGCGGGCCTGCGCAGCGGCACGCATACCAGCAACGCCACCCACACACCGGTGCCGATGAACGGGAAAGTGTCGGAAATCTCGTTGAAGCGCACATTGATGACCACGTTGACGACGATCGCGGTCACCAGAATCAAAGCGACGATGAAGACTCGCACCCAATCGATCACGATGCCGGCGACGGGGTCCTTGGTGATCGGCGAGTAGCGCTGCTGCTGCAGGGCGGCAGGAACCCCGAAAACGAGCATCGCCGTACCAGCCGCAACATACGCTTCGAGTACCTGCAAAGGGTGCACGCCATCGATCCACATCATGGTGGTCGTCGTATCACCGACGACGCTGCCCGACCCACCTGCGTTCGACGCGGCGACGATCGCCGCAAGATAGCCGATGTGCACCTTGTTCCGGAACACTGCGCGCGCGATCGTGCCGCCGATGAGCGCCGCGGCGATGTTGTCGAGAAAGCTCGACAACACGAAGATCATCACCAGCAATACGAGGCCGCCCTTCCAGTCGTCGGGCAGGAACTGCGGCAGCCGGGCAGGGACGTTGCTCGCCTCGAAGTGCTTCGACAGCAGTGCGAAACCCAGCAGCAAGCCGAGCAGGTTCGTCAGCAGCACCCATTCGTGGCCGAAGTGTGAAAGCCAGCCGTCGAGGCCCGGCCCTTCTGCGAACGGCGAGAACGCGATTTTGAACAGCGAGATCACGGCGAGGCCGGTCACGGCGATCACCAGCGTGTGTCGATGAAACAGCGCGATACCTGCCAGGGTCAGCGCAAAGAGAATAAAGTCGATCGGAATGCCGATGACGGCCGGCGGTTCGACCGGAGCGCCCCAGGCTGCCGCCGGCGCCCATAACAGGGCAAGGCACGCCCACCGAGCAGTGAAAAAGCCGGTGTGAAGGGCGGCGCGTTCATGAGGCATGGATGCTCCCGATGGGCGAGGTGGCGGATGGAAGCTAGACCTACTAAAGGTCCCCGATGTGCCGTCCGGGGTGAATTTGTGACGGCGATTGTAGCGTGCAGATCGTTCGAGGCAGTGAAAAGCCGCGGAGAGCCCCACAAGTGCGGGCATTGCATATGCCCTGGTTCCATGGCAGGTTCCTTGCTTACAAATCCCTGTTTAGACCCTTAGACTGCGATGGCCGCCTGTTTCCCTGCCTTTTACAGGGCGAAAGGGAGAGGGCGGCGCGACCCGTTGCCATGGCGCTCACCAGATCATCGACCCGGCTAGATTCCCCGACGCTGCAGACTACGGGCGAGGGAATGGAACGCGAGTCCTTGCTGGCGCTTTCACAGCGCAAGCTGAATGCGCTCGGCCTCCCGGTCTGCTATATCGATGCGGACCAGCACTATCGTTTCGTTAACCGCGCCTTCCTCGACTGGATCGGCCGCACCCAGGCCGAAGTCATCGGCCGCGAAGTCGTCGAGGTCGACGGCCGCGAGCTCTACCAGCTTTATCACGCTTATCTCGAAGCCGCGCTTGCCGGCGAGCGGGTCAGCTTCGAACGCCAGCTCACCTCGGTCAAGCGCAATGCTTTCTGGATCCGGGTCGATTATTACCCGGATCGCGGACCACGGGGCGACGTCCGTGGCGTGCTGTCCACTTTCACCGATGTCGATAACATCAAGCGCCTCGAGCTCGAGGCCGGTGAGCGAGAGCATCGCTTACGCATCGTCACCGACAGCGTCGGCCTGCCGATCTTCTATTTCGACCGCGCGCTCCGGCTGCGCTTCGCCAACAAGCCCTACGGCAAATATATCGGCGGCCAGGTCGATGATCTCCTGGGCCAGCCGCTCAAGAACTTCCTCGCGACCGACGCGCTCGCCGAGATGCAGAGCTACATGGAGCGCGCGTTTGCCGGCGCGACCGTGAGTTACGACCGCCGCGAGCGTGCCTCGTCCGGGGAACTGCGCTGGGTGCGGATCACACTGTTTCCCGACCGCGAGCCCGGCGGCAGGACCGGCGGCGCGTTCGTGGTCATCAACGACATCGAGGACGACATACTCATTCGCGAGGCGCTGAAGTCACAGGAAGCGCAGATGCGTCTGTTCACCGACAACATTCCGGGGCCGATCGCCTATCTCGACAAGAAGCTCAAGTACACGTTCGTCAATCAGGCATTCGCCAACTGGGTATGCCGGCCGCAGGATCAGATCTACGGCAAGACGCCCTACGAGGTCATGCCGCACGACGTCAATTCGTTCTTGCGGCCGATCATCAAGCGCGCGCAGGAAGGCGAGAACGTCGAATACGAGCGCGTCGGCGCCAGCGCCGACGGCGAGCGGCGCTGGATGCACGGCCGCATCGCGCCCGACCTCGACGGCACCGGCAAGGTCCGGGGGCTGTATTGTACCGAATACGACATTCACGATCTCAAGCTGACCGAGCAGGCGCTGGCCACCCGCGAGGAGCAGCTGCGGCTCTTCACCGACAACATTCCGGAGCCGGTGGTGTACGTCGACATGGAGGGCAACTACACCTTCGTCAACGACGCGTTCCTGCATCTGGTCGGCATACCGCGCGAGGAAGTCATCGGGAAGTCGGTCAAGGAGGTGGTCGGACCCGAGGTCTTCGATCTGCAGCAGCCGTACGTCGACCGCGCGGCCAAGGGCGAGAGCGTGACTTTCGAGCGCGAGCACATCGATATCAATGGTCGGCAGCGGTGGCTTCGCAACAGCATCTTCCCGGACATGGCCTTCGACGGGACCATCAAAGGCTACTACATCGTCGGCCACGACATCACCGACCTGCAGCAGGCGCAGAACGCGCTGGCCGCGCGCGAATCGCAGTTGCGCGCGATCATGGACGGCGTCCCGGCGCCGGTGGCCTATCTCGATCGCGACGAACGCTGTCAATACGTCAACAAACCATTTCTGCAGTATTTCGGGTTGAGCGCCGAGCAGGTCGGCACGATGCGATTGCGCGACGTGGTCGGGCACGGCATCTATGCCAGCGCACAGGCGATGCTGTCACGTGCACTGCACGGCGAATCGACCTCGTTCGATCGCCTCGTTCCGGGAGCAGGCGGCGCGAAGCGCTGGATGACCATCCGCGTGGTGCCCGACGCGACGCCTTCGGGCGAGGTGCACGGCGCGTTCGTGCTGATGAACGACATCCATGGCCTGAAGCAGGCGCAGGAGGCGTTGCGCGCCAGCGAAATCGAGCTGCGGCTCATCATGGACAACGTGCCGGCGCGTGTGGCTTATATCGATCGCCAATACCGTTACCGGTTCCTGAACCGGCACAACGAGGAATGGCTTTCCGAAAGCCACAAGGAGCTCACCGGCCGGCCGGTGGCCGAGGTTCTGGGCGACGCGCGGGCGCAGCAGTTGCAGCCGATGCTGACGCGAGTTCTTGCCGGCGAAACTATTTCCACCGAGCAGCTCCTTGTTCAGCCCAACGGCGATCAGCGCTGGGAATCGATACACCTTGCACCGAATCGCGATGCCGATGGCAACGTGATCGGCATCTATGCGGCGCACACCGACATCCACGACCAGAAGCGCAACGAGGAAGCGCTGCACCGCGCCAACTGGATGCTTTCCTCGCACATCAACAACACGCCGCTGGCGGTGCTGGAGTGGGACCGCGACTTTCGTCTTATCCGCTGGTCGCCTCAGGCGGAGAACATCTTCGGCTGGCGCGCCGATGAAGTGCACGGGATTTCCATCAGCGGCAGTCAGCTCACGCACGAAACCGATCGCGAGCAGGTCGTCGAACTGATGAACAAGCTCACGGCCGGCGACGAGCCGCGTGCCACGGGTCTGAATCGAAACTATCGCAAGGACGGCGAGACGATCTGGTGCGAGTGGTATCACTCGTGTCTGCTCGACGAGCAGGGAAAGATCGTATCGATCCTGTCCTTCGTCCAGGATGTGTCGTCTCGCATCCAGGCGGAAGAGCGCTTGCAGTATCTGGCGACACGCGACGCGCTGACGGGATTGCCGAACCGATTGCTGCTGCAGGAGAGGCTCACCCAGGCGATCGCACAAGCCAAGCGCAGTGGTCGACGGATCGGCGTGATGTTCATCGATCTCGACCGTTTCAAGAACGTCAACGATACTCTGGGCCATCGCATCGGCGACGAGTTGCTCAAGCGCGTCACCGCCTCGTTGTCGGAGGCCCTGCGCGAAACCGACCTGCTGGCGCGGCTGGGAGGCGACGAGTTCATGGTCATCGTCGAGGATTTCGACGAGCCCGCGGTGCTCAATCGCGTCGCGCAGAAGCTTCAGGAAGCTATCGCTACGCCGTTCCAGATCGAGGGGCACGATATCTACGTGACGTCTTCGATCGGTATCGCGGTCTATCCTGACGACAGCGACGATCCGGAAGGTCTGCTCAAGCACGCCGACGTGGCGATGTACCGCTCCAAGGAGCTTGGCCGCAACACCTATCAGTTCTTCGATTCCGACATGGCGGCGCACCGGCTCAATCAGCATACGCTGGAAAAGGCACTGCGCATCGCGGTCAAGGAAGACAAGCTCATGCTTCACTATCAGCCGGTCATCCGCATCACCGACAAGGCGGTCGTCGGCGCCGAGGCGCTGCTGCGTTGGAACGATCCCGAGCACGGCGACATCGCGCCTCAGGTGTTCATTCCGCTCGCCGAAGAGTCGGGCCTGATTCACGTTCTCGGTGACTGGGTTTTACGCTCGGCGGCAGAGCAGTGCGCGGCATGGCGCAAAGCGGGGTTGCCGCTTATCGTTTCGGTCAACCTTTCCGGGCGGCAGTTTTACCGCGACGATCTGGCACAGCGCATTTCCGAGATCGTGCGCGCCGCGGGCTGCGAGCCCTCGTGGATCGAGCTCGAAGTCACCGAATCGAGCCTGTTGCATGATCTCGAAGCGATTCGCAAGGTGCTGAAGCAGTTGCGCGAAGAAGGATTCTCAGTGGCGATCGACGATTTCGGCACGGGATACTCGAGCCTGTCGCACCTCAAGCACTTCCCGATCGACACGCTGAAGATCGACATTTCGTTCATCGCCGATCTGGAAACCGACCCCGGTGATGCGGCCATCACCGAGGCGATCATCGCGCTTGCCCGGGGGCTTGGCCTGCGCGTGGTCGCCGAGGGCGTCGGCACGCGCGCACAGCTCGATTTTCTCGACGTCCGCGGCTGCGACTGCTTCCAGGGCTTCTGGGCCAGCAAGGCGCTGCCCCCACTCGAATTCGTCGAATACACCAAGACCGCGCACTAAGCGCGCAGCTACGATCGGGACGCGCGTCTCGCGTTCGGCGCCGCGGCTGCGGGAGAGACGACCTCGCGTTCGAGCCAGTCGAGAATCGGCCGAGCCGCCATCTCCCACTCGCGCTCCAGCATCATCATATGCGCGAGGCCTCGGACGATAATGGGCTCGACTCCATAAAGCGACGCGGTCGCCTTGACGTCAGCCGGCACCGATATTCGGTCGTCGTGGGAGCCGAGCACGAACAGGCGCGCCGCCGCAACCGGCTTGCCCCCGTGCAACCGCAACATCAGATCGAGGATCGCCCGTGGCGATTCGATGGTGAGGTGCGCGAACGCCTCGGCCAGGATTTTCGGATCGATGGTCTCGCTGAAATACATGGGACGCAATGCCGCCAGAACGTCGCCGGACAGATGCGGAGCGTCGAGCCGGTGCATGTTGACCAGATACTCGGGCTGCCACGCCATAAGGCGGCTCGCGACCGGTCCCAGTCCCCCCGGCGGTACGGGTGCGAGAAGCGCCGCGGCACGAACGGGGCGCGTGGTGAGGATCCGCTCGACGACTGCCGCGCCCAACGAGTGGCCGATCAATACCGGCGGTGACGGCAGCGTCGCCGCGACGTGCTCGACGTCGGCGACATAGTCGTCGAGCCCGGCGACGAACAGCGACTCCTGACCGCCGCTGGCTCCGTGACCGCGCAGACTGAGCGCATACGAGGGAAAACCTTGCGCCGCGAACCATGGCAGGAAAAACGGCTCCCAGCACCATGCGTCGCAATATCCGCCATGAACGAAAAGCAGCGGCGGCTTGTCAGTGCTTGCCCGCGGCAGGTGTAATCGAACTTCGAGCTGGGTTTCGGGTGGAAGCATGGCGACAGAGGAAGGGCGCAGCGGACGACGTGATAAAATTGACTGTGGTCAGGTTCGAACCGATGACTGCCACCGAAGCTCTATTGCAGCCGCGCGCGACCAAACAGCGCGCAATTCTACATGAGTCAACCGCCTCGACGCGATTCTGCCGCCGCAACGGCGGCTGCATCCCAATATGACATCGACTGCCGCCGCTGTGTGCGACTCGCGGCTTTTGTCGACCAGGTGCGCGAAGCGAACCCGAGCTATTTTTGCCGGCCAGTGCCGCCGTTTGGCGACCGCGCCGCACGACTGATCATCGTCGGCCTCGCGCCCGGCATGCACGGGGCGAACGCCAGCGGTCGTCCGTTCACCGGCGACTATGCGGGCATTCTGTTGTACGCCACCTTGTTCAAATTCGGATTCTCGACGCGTCCAACATCGTCGCGCGTCGACGACGACCTGCAACTGATCGGCGCCCGGATCACCAACGCAGTCAAGTGTCTGCCGCCGGGCAATAAGCCGTTGCCGGAAGAAATCCGAAACTGCAATACCTATCTTGCCGCTGAGCTCGCCACGCTGCCTGCCGGCGCGGCGGTCCTCGCCCTGGGTCGGATCGCCCACGACGCGACCCTGCGCGCGCTTGGCCTTGCCGGTCGCGATCATCCGTTCTCGCATGGCGGCCATCATCCACTAAATCGAGGCGCGCATCTGTTCGATAGCTACCATTGCAGTCGCTACAACACCAATACACGGCGCCTGACGAGCGAAATGTTCGAAGCCGTGTTCGCCTCGATCGTGTGCCACCTCGCGGCCGGCGCCTGCCGCTCCGCCTGATGCAACGCAGGAACCGGCAATCCACATGAGCGCAAAGGCCGAAGGAAAGGACCCGACCAACGCGTTCGACGCGCGCGAGCTCATCCGGTCGCTGCCCAATCGCGCGGGCGTCTATCGCATGCTCGACGCCGACGGTGGGACGCTTTACGTCGGCAAGGCGCGCGACCTCAAGAAGCGCGTGTCGAGCTACTTTCAGAAGACCGAGCACCATCCGCGCACGGCGATGATGGTGGCGCACGTGGCGCGGGTGGAAACGACGGTCACGCGCTCCGAGGGCGAAGCGCTGCTGCTCGAAAACAACCTGATCAAGGCAAATCAGCCGCGCTACAACGTTCTGTTTCGCGACGACAAGAGCTATCCGTATATATGCCTGACCGGTGATCCGTTCCCGCAACTGCGTTTCCATCGCGGACGACTCGACAAGCCGCATCGCTATTTCGGGCCGTTCCCGAGCGCCGGCGCGGTGCGCGAGGGCATGGCGTTGCTGCAAAAGGTATTTCAGCTCCGAACATGCGAGAACAGCGTGTTTCACAATCGATCGCGTCCGTGCATGCTCTATCAGATCCAGCGCTGCACCGGCCCTTGCGTGGGGCTGATTCCGGAAGCGGATTATCAGGAGGATGTTCGCAACGCTACGCTGTTCCTGCAGGGCAAGACCAATGAAGTGCTGGACACGCTTCAGCACCAGATGGAAACGGCGGCGGCCGCGTTTGAATTCGAGCGTGCGGCGCGTATCCGCGACAAGATCACCCGTCTGCAACAACTTCAGTCGCGGCAGTTCGTGGAAAGCGCGACTGCCGGCGATCTCGACGTGGTTGCCGGCGTCGCGGAGCAGGGACTGACGGCAGTCAACCTGGTGATGATCCGCGGTGGCCGCCACGTCGGCGATCGAACCTTCTTCCCGCAACACGCCGAAGGCGCGTCGCTGGATGAAGTCGTTCCGGCATTTCTCGTTCAGCATTATCTCGATCGTCCCGCGCCTCCGACCATCGTGACGACCGAGGGCGGCGAAGATCCGGTGCTGGCCGAAGTGCTGTCCGAGCAATCAGGGCACAAGGTAGCGCTGATCGCAAATCCCGGCGGCGAGCGGCGGGTCTGGGTGGCGATGGCAGTGCAGAACGCAGGGCTTGCGATCGGCCAGAAGCTCGCGCAAAAGGCGACGCAGGATGAGAGGTTGACGACCTTGCAGGAGACTCTCGGCCTGCCCTCGTCGGCGCAAAGAATCGAATGCTTCGACGTCAGTCACACCATGGGCGAGGCGGCGGTCGCGAGCTGCGTCATCTTCGATCGTCTGTCGATGCAGGCCAGCGAGTACCGGCGCTTCAACGTCAAGCCGGAAGCGGCGGGTGACGATTACGCGGCGCTGCGCGAGGCGCTATCGCGCCGCGCGGCGCGCATCGTGGCGGGAGAGTATCCGGCGCCGGACCTGCTGGTCATCGACGGTGGCAAGGGGCAGGTCGGCATCGCTGCCGAAGTGCTTGCTGAACAGGGCTTGCATACTACGAAACTGATAGGTATTGCCAAGGGCCCCGAGCGCAAGCCCGGACTGGAAGAGATCATTTTCCCCGACCGCGAGGCACCGCTGCATTTGCCCGCGGACAATCCGGGACTGCACTTGTTGCAGCAGATTCGCGACGAAGCGCACCGATTTGCCATTCAGGGACATCGCGCGCGCCGAGGCAAGGCGCGCACCACATCGTCCCTGCAGGACATCGGCGGCATCGGCGCCACCAGGCGCAAGGCGCTGCTTGCGCATTTCGGCGGATTGCGTGGCGTGCAAGCGGCAAGTATCGACGATCTGGCGCGCGTGCCCGGCATCAGCCGCTCGCTAGCCGAGCGCATTTTTGCCGAGCTGCATTAGCAGCATCGGATGCGCGCGCACCGCGGGGTAGAATATCGCCTGCCGCGCAGGCGGCGAACACACCACCATGAAATTCAATCTTCCGACCGCATTAACGTGGCTGCGGATCATCCTGATTCCGGTGTTTGTCGGCGTTTACTACCTGCCGGCGTCGATGTTGTCGATGCCGGCCAAGAACTGGCTCGCGATGACGGTGTTCGCGTTGGCGGCGATCACCGACTGGGCCGACGGCTACCTCGCGCGCAAGTGGAGGCAGACCTCCGCGTTCGGCGCGTTCCTGGATCCCGTCGCCGACAAGCTGATGGTCATTTCCGCGCTCATCGTGCTGGTGTGGCTCGATCGAGCCGACGCGTCGCTTGCCATCATCATCATCGGCCGCGAAATCGCCATCTCCGCGCTGCGGGAATGGATGGCGCAACTCGGGAAAGCGAAGAGCGTCGCGGTGGCGTTCATCGGCAAGGTCAAGACCGTGGCGCAAATCACCGCGATCATTGCGCTGTTGCTGTACCAGCCCGTCATTCCCGGCATCAACACCATCTGGCTCGGCACGATCGCGCTCTGGGTCGCGGCGATCCTGACACTGTGGTCGATGTTTCATTACCTCCGCCTCGCCGCGCCACACGTTGCGGAAAGCGACCTCCCACGCCTGCCTCCAGACTGATTGGTGCTTGACGTTGGTTTGACCCGCGTCGCTTCAAAACGCTATAATTTAGGGCTGTTCCCCGATAGCTCAGCTGGTAGAGCGACGGACTGTTAATCCGCAGGTCCCAGGTTCGAGCCCTGGTCGGGGAGCCAAGAATTACAGGGGATTAGCGTTTTCTGCTGATCCCTTCTTCGTTTCTGACGTAGCTAAAACGTAACCACTGAACAGCGAATCGAGCCGGTTCGCAGCGTTCGCGAGATGATCGGGCGCGAGATGCGCGTAGCGTTCGACCATCACCGAAGAACGCCAACCGCCGAGGCGTTGTAGCTCGTGCGTCGGTGTCCCCGACTGGCGATGCCACGAGGCCCAAGCGTGCCGTGTATCGTGCCAGCGGAAATTCTCGATGCCGGCACGTTTCAAGGCTTTTCTCCAGGCCCGCGTATTGGCATTCGCCAATGGCTTCCCGGCATACGTAAACACGCGCTGCGGGTGCTTGCCGAGTTGCCTGCGCAGGACCTCCATCGCGGTGGCGTTGAGCGGCACGGAGATGGGCTTGTCGTTCTTGGAGTCATTCGCACCGACCCAGGCATGCCTCGCCTCCAGGTCCACGTGTGACCACTCGAGACCGAGCGCATTCGATTGCCGCAGTCCCGTCGCCAGCGCAAATACGACGACGTCGCGCTGATGCTCCGGCAATTCGCCGAGAAGCGTTGCTGCCTGTTCCACGGTGATCGAGCGTTCCCGTCCGGGGGGTTCCTTGAACAACTTCACTTTCGGCACCTTGTCGAGCCATTCCCACTCGTCTCGGGAACGAAGCAGGATGGCTCTGACGAGCGCCAAATAGCGGTTGACCGTCGCCTTGCTAGCCGTCTTGAGCTTCTCGGCCTTGATGCCGTCGATCACATCGAGGGTAATTTCGTCGAGCATCAGCTTTCCCAAGAACGGATCCAGCCAGCGAAGCTTCTTGATGTCTTCCTGGTGCGTGGCCTTCTCCGCGGTTTCTGCAAGCCAGCGAACGACCGCTTCCTTCCATGC